>CAYGMM010000031.1:0-8054 GCA_964351035.1 uncultured Actinomyces sp. | reverse complement strand
GCCCGGTGTTGAGCTCGCGCACATGGGCCCGCGGGTGCCGCCGCGCCGATAGGCTTGCGAGCTATGACGCAGCGAAATTCGCCGACGGTGCCGGAATTCTCCGCGGCGACGGGGGGCAGCACCGCACCGGATCCGGCCGCACCGGCCATGAAGGCTGCGAAGAAGGCGCCCACCAAGAAGACCGCTGCCAAGAAAGCCGCCGAGAAGCCACCGGCCAAGAAGGTCGCCGCCGAGAAACCACCGGCCAGGAAGGCCGCCAAGAAGACAGCGTCCGCACCGGCTAAGAAGGCGGCAAAGAAGGCACCCGCCAAGAAGACCGCGGCGAAGACGGCGCCCCCCGTCAAAGCGGCCCCTGTCCCCGCAGCCACGCTGATCTCGCGACCGGTGTCGGCGGAGGGTGGCGCGACCGACGTGCCCCCCGTACTCACCGGCCGTTTCCCCATCACCGACGTCTCCCCCGCCGTCGAATCCGGTCGGCGGCCGGCCAAGGCTGTGGTGGGCGAGCAGATCCCGGTACGCGCGACAGCCTTCCGCGAGGGTCATGACCTGCTCGGCGTAGAGGTCGTGCTGCGTGATCCATCGGGCCGGGAGCACCAGCGCCAGCGCATGGTTGACCTTGGTACCGGCGTCGATCAGTGGGGCGCCATCGTGTCACCCGACAGCGAGGGCCTGTGGTCGTTCACGATCGAGTCCTGGGGGGATCCGTGGGCCACGTGGCTGCACCGCGCTGACATCAAGGTGCCCGCGGGAATCGATATCGAACTCGAACTCGCGGAGGGCGCGCTGCTTCTGGAGCGCGCGAGTGCCGATCTCTCCGGCGCGGTGACCACCATGCGCAATGTGGAGTTGCCGCCTGCGGTACGCCTGGCCGCCGCGCGCGACGCGGTCGTCGTCGAGGCGATGCGGAGCGAGCCCCTCCGTGAGCATGCGACCGCGTCCGGCCCCTGGCCGCTCCTCGTCGAACGTCGGCGCGCCCTCGTCGGATCCTGGTACGAGTTCTTCCCCCGCAGCGAAGGCGCCCAGGGCCGGCCCTTGAAGTCGGGCACGTTCGCCACCGCTGCCAAGCGTTTGGACGCCGTCGCCGCCATGGGCTTTGACGTCGTCTATCTGCCGCCGATCCATCCGGTGGGCTATGCGCACCGCAAGGGCCGCAACAACACGCTGACCCCGGGGGCCGGCGATCCCGGTTCGCCCTGCGCGATCGGCTCGCCCGCTGGCGGGCACGATGCGGTGCACCCCGACCTTGGCACCGAGCAAGACTTCGTCGCCTTCGTCGCACGCACCCGCGAACTCGGCATGGAGGTGGCGCTCGACTTCGCCCTGCAAGCCTCCCCCGATCATCCGTGGGTCGCCGCGCACCCCGAGTGGTTCACGACTCGCGCCGACGGCACGATTGCCTTTGCCGAGAACCCACCGAAGAAGTACCAGGACATCTACCCACTGAACTTCGACAACGACCCGGAGGGTCTGTACGCCGAAGTTCTGCGACTGGTGCGTCACTGGATGTCACTCGGCGTACGCATCTTCCGCGTCGACAACCCGCACACCAAGCCACTGTGGGTATGGGATCGGCTCATCGGCGAGGTCAATGCGACCGACCCCGATGTGATCTTCCTGGCCGAGGCATTCACCCGGCCGCCGATGATGCGGGCACTCGCCGAGGTCGGCTTCCAGCAGAGCTACACCTACTTCACCTGGCGCAACGACAAGGAGGGGTTAGAGGAATACCTCGGCGAACTCGCCGGCCCGGCTTCGGCGTACATGCGGCCGAACGTCTTCGTCAACACTCCCGACATCCTGACCGAGTACCTCCAGTCAGGCGGCAAGCCCGCGTTCGCGATTCGCGCAACCCTGGCCGCGACTCTGTCGCCGACCTGGGGCGTCTACGCGGGATACGAACTCTTCGAGAACGCAGCGGTGCGCCCGGGAAGTGAGGAGTACCTCGACTCGGAGAAGTATGAGTACCGCCCGCGTGACTGGGCGGCGGCCGAAGCTGAGGGGCAGTCCCTGGCGCCGTACATCACCACCTTGAACGACGTTCGCCGGCAACTCGCACCACTGCAGGATCTGCGCAGTCTGCGCTTCCACCACACCGACGATCCGGCGATCATCGCCTACTCCAAGCAGGTGGGCGACGAGATCACGCTCGTGGCCTGCACACTCGATCCCCACCACGTGCACGAGACGACGATCTGGTGGGACATGCCCGCGCTCGGCATGGACTGGCCCGATCGGTTCATCGCCCACGACCACGTCACCGGTCAGACCTTCACCTGGGGTCAGGCCACCTACGTCCGTTTCGACCCCGACTTCACGGTCGGCCACATCGTTGAGGTGCGCCCATCATGAGCAAGCAGGACAAGGCCGCCAAGGCCCCCAAGCCGGCCAAGGTCGACACCGCCGAACTCGATCGGATCGTCGACGGGGCGCACTACAGCCCGCATTCGATTCTGGGCCCCCACGTCGGCAAGAACGCGGTGACCCTGCGGGTCCTGCGCCCGATGGCCGAGGCCGTGGTGGCCGTGGTCGGCGACGAGCGCATCCCGCTCAAGCACGAGCACCGCGGTGTGTGGGTCGGCCTATTACCCGGCACCGACGTTCCCGACTACCGACTCGATGTGACGTACGGCGGGCAGGTCATTCCGGCGGACGATCCCTATCGCTTCCTGCCCACACTCGGCGAACTGGACCTCCACCTCATCTCCGAGGGCCGACATGAGGAGTTGTGGAAGGTACTCGGCGCCCACGTGCACACCTACCCGAGCTTGCATGGCGATGTGACGGGCGTGTCCTTCGCCGTCTGGGCACCCAATGCTCAAGGTGTACGAGTCACCGGCAGTTTCAATCACTGGGACAGCCAGGCCCATCCGATGCGCAGCCTTGGTTCGACCGGCGTGTGGGAACTCTTCATCCCCGACATCGGGGACGGCACGGTCTACAAGTTCTCGATCCTGGGCAAGGACGGGGTGTGGCGGGAGAAGGCCGACCCATTTGCCTTCGCAACCGAGGTTCCGCCCGCCACCGGCTCGGTCGTCTACACCTCGCACTACGCCTGGGGAGACGGCGCGTGGCTCAAGGAGCGCTACCAGACCGACCCGCTGCATCGACCCATGTCGACGTACGAGGTGCACCTCGGCTCGTGGCGCCCCGGACTGGACTATCGCCAGTTGGCCGAGGAGTTGACGGCGTACGTCGTCGAGCAGGGATTCACGCATGTGGAGTTCCTGCCCGTCGCCGCGCATCCCTTTGCCGGTTCATGGGGCTATCAGGTGACGTCGTACTTCGCACCGACGCCGCGCTTCGGCAGCCCCGACGACCTGCGCTATCTCATCGATCGACTGCACCAGGCCGGCATCGGCGTCATCATCGACTGGGTGCCCGCGCACTTCCCGCGGGACGAGTGGGCGCTGGCACGGTTCGACGGCACTCCCCTGTACGAGAATGCCGATCCGCAGCGCGGCGAACACCCCGACTGGGGCACGTACATCTTCGACTTCGGCCGTACTGAGGTGCGCAACTTCCTGGTGTCGAATGCGGTGTATTGGCTGGAGGAGTACCACGTCGACGGCCTGCGTGTGGATGCTGTGGCCTCCATGCTCTACCTGGACTACTCGCGCGAGCCCGGCCAGTGGACGCCCAACCAGTTCGGTGGGCGCGAGAACCTCGATGCGGTCGCATTCCTGCAGGAGATGAATGCGACGGTGTACAAGCGCGTGCCTGGCATCGTGACGATCGCCGAAGAGTCAACGGCATGGCCCGGCGTCACCCGGCCGACGTACCTCGGCGGACTCGGCTTCGGCCTGAAATGGAACATGGGCTGGATGCACGACTCGCTCGGATACATGCAGCGCGAAGCCATCCACCGGCAGTACCACCACAACGAAATGACGTTCTCGATGATGTACGCGTACAGCGAGCATTTCGTGCTCCCGCTGTCGCATGACGAGGTGGTGCACGGCAAGGGATCGCTCATCGCGCGCATGCCCGGTGACCGCTGGCAGGAGCTGGCCAATCTGCGCGCCTACATGGGATTCATGTGGTCCCATCCCGGCCGCAAACTGCTCTTCATGGGCAGTGAGTTCGCCCAGTCGGCCGAGTGGAACGCCGACTCCGGGCTCGACTGGTGGTTGCTGCAGTACGACGAGCACCAGGGGATCTCGCGAACGGTGCAGGCGATCAACCGGATCTATGCCGACACACCAGCCCTGTGGCAGCGCGACGATGATCCGGACGGCTTCGAGTGGATCGATGCCAACGACGCCGAGGCCAATGTGTTCAGCTGGATCCGCTGGGATGACGAAGGCAATCCGCTGGTGAGCGTCGCCAACATGTCGCCCGTGCCGCGGCAGGGCTACCGAATTGGCTTGCCGCATGGCGGAGTCTGGGCTGAGGTGCTGAACACCGACGCGGTGGAGTTCGGCGGGGGCGGCGTAGGCAATCTGGGCGCCGTACGCGCGGACGACGTTGAGTGGCATGGGCGGCCAGCGAGCGCCGAAATGACGTTGCCGCCGCTCGGCACCATCTGGCTCACACCCGTCTGAGCAATTCAGCCTGAACCCGAACTTGGGGCGAATATGCACGCAGGACGCGCACATTCGCCCTAAGTTCACATTCGCGAGCGCTAGAAGAGGGCGGAGGCGAGAGCCACGCGCGCGGGCTGCACGGCCGGGTCATCCCCTGCCATCGCGAAGAGTTCGAGCAACCGCGCCCGGGCTGACTCGCGCTCATCTCCGGAGGTGGCCTTGATTTCGGCGATCAACGCCGCGAACGCCGTCGCCCAGTCGCCTGCGGCGGCGGCGACGTCCGCGTCGCGGAAGGCACCAGACTCCTCGCCGGACTCCAAACGGCCCTGCAACTCGCACATCGCCAGACCCGCCTGGGCATCGGCATCGGCCGGCGACTGCGCCAACACCTGCCGATAGGCATCGGCTGCGGCTCCCCAGTCCCCGGCCTCGATCGCGTCGTACGCCGCGGCAAAACGCGGATCCTCGGGCTCTTCGGCAGGCTCGGCCGCCTCACCCACAGGTTCGTCAGTCGACGCCAGCGTGCCACTCACGCCGTTCTCGGCGGCCACTCGCAGCAACTCGTCGATTACCTGACGAATCTGCGGCTCCGGGTAGGCACCTTGGAACATCGGCACGGGCTGGCCAGCGATGACACCGAAGACACTGGGGATCGACTGCACCTGGAACGCCGCGGCGATCTGCTGGTTGGCGTCCACGTCGACCTTGGCCAGGACAAAGCGGCCGGCGTACTCGGCCGCGAGGGATTCCAGGATCGGCGACAGGGTCTTGCAGGGACCGCACCATGACGCCCACAGGTCCAGCACGACCGGCACGGTCTGACTCTGGATGATGACATCGCGCTCGAAGCTGGCCTCGGTGACATCGATGACGACGCCGGCCGGCGCACCCGCCATCGCCGTGGACCGACGCTGCTCGGCATCGCGCTGACTCGCTAGGGCGCCGAGATCGACGGCGCCACGCAGGGACAGGGAGGGCTGCTCAGTCACCGCCCCATCCTGTCATCCTCGTCGAGCAACCGCTCCGCGGCCTCGTAGGGGCTCATCGCCCCCTCGGCCACCGCATCGACGTCCTTCGCGTGCGGCCCCGTCAGGCGGGACTCCAGCCCCGACCGCAGACCGCCAAGGGCGAGGGCCAACACCTCGCCGCGGGCCCGCTGCCGCCTCCGACGAGCCAGATGGTCGCTCTCTCCCAGCCAGGTACGCCGGTCATCCAGCGCGGCCACCAGATCGCCCACCTCACCCTGTGCTGCCACCGAGGTCACCACCGCGGGGGTCCACCCGTCGCGAGCGCTGCCCATCTGCAGCATGTGCCGCACCTCGCGCACCGTGTTGGCGGCCCCATCGCGATCGGCCTTGTTGACGCACAGGATGTCGCCGATCTCCAAGATCCCGGCCTTCGCTGCCTGGATGCCGTCGCCCATTCCCGGTGCAAGCAACACCACCGTGGCGTCAGCCGTCGCGGCCACGTCGACCTCGGACTGCCCCACGCCCACCGTCTCCACCAGCACGACGTCGAAGCCAGCGGACTCCAGCACCCGCACCGCCTGCGGGGTCGCCGCGGCCAGCCCGCCGAGTTGTCCACGCGAGGCCATCGACCGAATGTAGACACCGGGGTCGCCGGCGTGCTCCTGCATACGAATGCGATCGCCGAGCAAGGCACCGCCGGTGAACGGCGAACTCGGATCGACGGCTAGCACCGCGACCCGATCACCGCGCTCGCGGTACGCCGCCACCAGCGCATTGGTCGTCGTCGACTTGCCGACACCGGGAGCTCCGGTGAGCCCCACGACGTACGCCGTACCGCCGCCTCGCAGCGCCGCGAGGACGTCGGGCAACAGCGGTGAGCCATCCTCGACCATCGAGATGAGGCGCGCGATGGCCCGGGCCTCGCCCGCGCGAGCCCGCTCGACCAGATCGACGACGGCCTCGGTCACGCCGAGGGAACGCTCACGATCAAGGCATCACCCTGGCCACCGCCGCCACACAGGGCCGCAGCGCCAATGCCGCCACCTCGTCGACGCAGCTCGAGCGCGAGGTGCAAGACGATGCGCGCCCCTGACATTCCCACCGGATGACCGAGTGCGATGGCACCACCGTTGACGTTCACCACAGACTCATCGATACCGAGTTGCTTGGTGGACACAATGCCGACCGCGGCGAATGCCTCGTTGATCTCGACAACGTCAAGATCGGACGGCGAGATGCCCTGCTTCTCACAGGCACGTTCGATGGCGCGCGCCGGCTGTTCGTGCAGCGATGCATCCGGACCGGCAACGACGCCGTGCGCACCAATTTCGGCGAGCCATGACAGTCCGAGTTCCTCGGCCTTGGCCTTGCTCATCACCACAACGGCCGCGGCGCCATCGGAGATCTGCGAGGCATTCCCGGCGGTGATGGTGCCGTCCTTGGCGAAGGCCGGACGCAGTTTGCCGAGCGAGTCAACGGTCGTCTCCGCGCGAATGCCCTCATCTTCACTCACGACAATCGGATCACCCTTGCGCTGCGGAATCGACACCGGGACGATCTCCTCGGCGAAGATCCCCGCGGCCTGCGCCGCCGCAGCGAGTTGGTGCGAGCGGGCAGAGAAGGCGTCCTGCTCCTCGCGCGTCAAGTCGTAGCGGGCGTTGTAGCCCTCGGTCGCCTCGCCCATCGCGCACTCGTCGAAAGCACACGTCAGACCATCGAAGGCCATCGAGTCGATCATCTTCCAGTCGCCGTACTTCACACCCTCGCGCGAGCCCATGAGCAGGTGCGGGGCGTTGGTCATCGACTCCATGCCACCGGCCACGACGATGTCGAACTCGCCGGCCCGGATGAGTTGGTCGGCAAGGGCGATGGCGTCAATGCCGGACAGACACACCTTGTTGATGGTCAGCGCCGGGACGCTCATGGGAATGCCGGCCTTTACCGCCGCCTGGCGGGCGGTCATTTGCCCCGCGCCGGCCTGCAGCACCTGCCCCATGATCACGTAGTCGACCTGGTCCGGGCTCACGCCGGCCCGCGCGAGCGCACCCTCGATGGCCACGCCGCCAAGATCGGCAGCACTTTGGGACTTCAGCGACCCCAGCAGGCGGCCCATCGGGGTCCGAGCTCCAGCGACGATGACGGACGACATGGTGACCTCCCGGACGGGGCGCAGGGCCTACTTGCAAGTATGGAGTCACCCTAGCGAGGAGTAGGCATGCAACAGGCACAGGCCGCACTCGGCCCCCTCATCACCCGTATCGACCACGTGGGCATCGCCGTATCCGACCTGGACGCCGCCATCGAGTTCTACGGACGGGCCTTCGGGGTCCCGATGGTCCACGAGGAAACCAACGAAGAGCAGGGCGTGCGCGAGGCCATGCTCGCCGTCGGCGACAACTACCTGCAGTTGCTCGCCCCCCTCACCCCTGACTCCACCATCGGCAAGTTCCTCGACAAGCGCGGGCCCGGCATCCAGCAGATCGCGTTCGGCGTCGATGACGTGGAGGAAGCCGCCGAACGCCTGCGGGCGACCGCTGCGAGCGTCACGGGGCGCGAAGAGTCC
>CAYGMM010000030.1:0-19932 GCA_964351035.1 uncultured Actinomyces sp. | reverse complement strand
GAGAAGAACGACGCCGATCTCGCGAACGTCGAGGTTCAGGGCGACGCCGAGAAGGCCGCCCTCGAACTCGAGCAGTTCGTTCGTCATCGCCGAGTGCAACCCCTCGACGCGAGCGATGCCGTCACCGGTCTCGATCACGCGGCCGACCTCTTCGCGAGCGGTCGTCGGCGCATAAGACTGGACGTTCCGCTCGATCGCGCCCCGGATCTCCTCCGGCCGGATCGTCAGCTCCGTCATGGTGCCTGCTCTCCTTCTTCGGTCGCCCAGGGCGACGGTGTTTTCTACTAGCCGAGCATGGTGCGACGCGCTTGCTCCATGCGCGACGCGATGGTTCCGTCGATCACTTCGTCACCGACGGTGACGTAGACGCCGCCGAGGACCTCGGGGTCCACGGCCACGTTGAGTCGCACGCGGCGACCCTTCAAAGCACTCAGTGCCTCGGCGAGGCGTCGTTCCTGGTCCGCATCGAGCGGACGGGCAACGCGTACCTCGGCCACGATGCGCTGCCGTTGGCGGGCGGCCGCATCAGCGAGTTCGTCGACCACCGCATCAATGCGACGGCCGTGTAGATGGCCGACGGCGTACTCCAGGACCTGCCGAGTCGCCTGCGTGGACCGTCCCTGCAAAAGGTCCCCCGCGATGGCGGCCTTGGCGGCGGCGGGCAGCGCCGGATCGGTGAACGCCATCTGAAGCTCGGAGGATGAGTCGATCGCCCGACCGAAGCGGAAGATCTCCTCCTCGGTGGCATCCAGCGAGCCGTCGGCATCGGCAACCATGAACGCCGCCTGATCGGCGAGGGCCTCGAGGCCCAGGACCAGGTCGGTGTCATCGGACCACCGTGCGCGAGCAACCCGCTCGACGACCGACAGGGCCAGCGGGCCGACCCGATCGGCGAGAAGCGAGGCCACGAGCGCGGAACGCGAGTCGGCCGATTGACCAGAGTCGGCGAGGGCCGAGCGCAGGGTCTTCTCACGGCCGACCAGATCGGCGACCGCGAACAGATCCGCGGCGAGGCCGTCAAGGCCCTCCGCAGCGCGCTGACCATCAAGCCAGTCGGAGAGTTCCGACAGGCTGCTTCGACTCGCTCCGAACATCAGGCGTTCGCCTCCCGCTGCGCGACCTGCGCCTCAAGGTCGGTGAGGAAGGAATCAACGGTCGCCTTGACGCGGGCATCGTCCGTGAGGGACTCCCCCACGATCTTGCCGGCGAGACTGACCGCAACCTCGCCCACCTGACGGGTGAGTTGGCTGGTGGCCTGTGCACGCTCGGCCGCGAGTTGCGCCTCCGCCTGAGCGGTGACCGCCGCGGCCGCGGTGCGGGCCTCGTTGCGCGCCTCCTCCACGATCGCGGCGCGGTCGGACTGCGCCTGCGAACGGATGGCGGCTGCTTCCTCGCGGGCTGACGCGAGGGCGGCGCGGTACTCCTCGAGTGCGCGCTGCGCCTCGGCCTGGGCTTCCTCAGCCTTGGCCAGACCGCCCTCGATCGCCTCGGAGCGCTCAGCCAAGGTCTGCTTGATCTTGGGCAGCGCGATCTTGCCGAGTACGCCGAAGACCACGAGGAACGCGATGATGCCGATGACCAGCTCGTCGATCGGAACCGCGAGCACGCTCGGCATCTCCTCGCCGCCACCTTCGGCGGCCAGGAGAATTCCGGTGTTGACGAAAGACACGGGGGTTCCGATCAGGTGCCGTAGACGAACGGAACGACGAAGCCGATCAGCGCGAGCGCCTCAGCGAGGGCGAAGCCGAGCAGCATGTTCTGGCGGATGACGCCGTAGGCCTCGGGCTGACGCGCGATGGCCTGGACGCCCTGGCCGAAGATGATGCCGATTCCGACGCCCGGGCCGATCGCGGCGAGGCCGTAACCGACGGAGCCGATGGAGCCGGAGAGTTCAGCGAGCAGGGACATGATTCTTCCTTCTGGTGCCGGGCCGGCAGTCTGGTCTGCCGGTCTGGATGGGATTCAGTTGTGGGTCGAGCGTGGGAGTGCGGTCGAACTCAGTGCTCTGCGTGCAGTGCACCGCCGATGTAGACGGCGGTCAGCAGGGTGAAGATGTAAGCCTGGAGCGCCTGGATCAGGATCTCGAAGGCCGTCAGGGCCACCGCCATCACGAACGAGGCCGCGGCCCCGAGCAGTCCGACGACGGTGAAACTCAGTAGGTAGAACGCGGCGATGCTGAAGGTCGCGATCGGCAGGTGCGCGGGGAACATGTTGGCGAACAGACGGACCGCGTGCGTGAACGGTCGGACGATGATGTTCGAGATGAACTCGATGGGCGCCAGCAGGACGTACATCGGCTTCGGTACACCGGGCGGGAAGAGCATGCCCTTGAAGAATCCCCCGAAGCCCTGTCGGTAGACGCCCAGCGGAACCCAGGTCAGGTAGACGATGAGGGCGAACGCGACCGGGATGGCGAAAACACTCGTGATCGGGAACTGCGCGAACGGCACGATTCCCAGGAAGTTGAAGATCCACACGAGGAAGAAGAACGAGAATAGGAAGGGGACGAACTTGTCGCCCTCCTTGCCGATCACGTCGCGGGCGATGCCATCGCGGATGAACAGGTAGCCGACCTCGCCGACGTTCTGCGAGCCCTTGGGCACGAGTTGGGGTCGGCGGAAGGCGTAGAGGAAGAAGCCGAGGACCAGGATGACCGCGACCACGATCAGGATGGTGACCTTGTTGATGCCGATCACGGTGCCGGCGAACTCGGTCGAGATCACATCGTCGAAGAAGAAGATCTCCGACCCCGGCGCGGGGAACCCGCACGGGTTGTCGGCGTTCTCGAAGTGGCAGTTGAGCCCACCGGAGGCCACGAGATTGCTCATGCGGCCCCTCCTTGGCGGTGGCCACGGAGGATGCGGGTCGCACGGTCTGGCACGGCCGATCCCTTCCCGGTGGAGGACGCCTCAAGGCGTCGATGGACGAGGTAGAGCGATAGGAACATACCGAGGAGGGCACCGACGCTGATCAGCAGGGGTGCCATTCCCAGCCACAGCGACAGCAGCCAGCCGATGCCGGCGTACAGGAAGATGCCGGTGATGAGGTGACTGACGATGATCCACGCCGTATTGGCCGTGGTCCATCCCTCGTGACGGTCGGCTTCGGAGACCGCTGGCGACTGGTTCTTCACAGCGGCGGCCTCGGTGCATTGGGGTCGACGTAGAGCACCTTGGTGCGGCTGAAGACCCACACCTCAGCCGCAGTCCAGGTGAGCGTGCAGGCCAGGACCGTGAGGGCAAACACCTTGGTATCGAAGAGGGTCGTGTCCTGGAAGAGGACGATGAAGATCAGCAGGGCGCCGATCTTGAGCAGGTAGACCATGAGGGCCACGGTGAGTGCCATCTGCGGATTGCTGCGTAGCACTCCCCCGACGACGAGTTGGCCGACAGTGAAGAACACCACCACGATCACCACACCCACGGCGGAACCCAGGACCGCCTTGCCCGGATCACTCGCCACAAGCGCCCCGATAATGGCGGCAATGACGCCCACCGCGACGGTCACGGGGATCGCGACGCGCAGGACGAGGCGGTCAATCGACGGCAATGTGGACTCCGGGATCGTGGTTCCAGGAACGGCGTTCTGATCACGCTACCGAGCGGGAGCCATTCCTGCCAAACCTGGCCAACCGCGGGCGCAGCGCCGCGTAGGCGACGGCCAGGGTGCCGAGTACGAGGATCATCAGCGCGTAGACGACGGGCACGAATGCCAGGGCAACGGCGGTGCCGGCGACCACCGCCGTCCAGCCGTACATGAGGACCACCGTGCGCCGCTGTGAGTGACCCATTTCGAGCAGGCGGTGGTGCAGGTGCTGCTTGTCGGGGGCAAAGGGCGAGCGGCCCTTGCGGGTACGCCGTAGAACGGCCAGGCCGAGGTCCAGCAGCGGCAGGACGAGTACGGCGAGGGGCAGGATGATCGGCAACAGCGCCGGCAGCAACGTGCCGCCCTCGATGGCGGCCGGGTCGATCTGACCGGACAGCGTGATGATGCTGGCGGCCATCAGCAGTCCAAGCAGCATGGAGCCGGTGTCGCCCATGAAAATGCGTGCGGGGAATGAGTTGTAGGGCAGGAAGCCCACGCAGATACCGACGAGCAGGGCGGACACCAGGGTCGCCAGCGTGGCCCGCTCGAAGCCAATCTCGACCGAAAGCAGATACGAGTACGCGAAGAAGGCGAGCGAGGCCACCGCGACGATGCCCGCCGCGAGCCCGTCCAGTCCGTCGACCATGTTGATCGCGTTGATGCACACGAGGACGACGAGCACCGTCAGCAGGACGCTCGTGACGGGGTCCAGGACCAGGGTGCCACCGAGCGGGAGCCAGATGATGGAGATGCCCTGCACGGCCATCACGGACGCCGCGAGCACCTGCCCGGCCAGCTTGGTGGGAGCCGCAAGGCCCCAGCGATCATCAATGAGACCGAGCACCACAATGATGCCGGCGCCGCTGAGGAGCGCCAGGGTGAGGTTGTCGTCGTCCCCGAAAACCGCCCCCATCTGCGGCAGTTTGCTCGCCAGAAGCATGCCCGCGAGCAAGCCGGCGAGCATCGCCAGGCCACCGAGTCGAGGTGTGGGTGTGTCGTGCACATCCCGGTCCCGCACCTCCGCCATCGCGCCCCAGCGCAGGGCGATGGCGCGGGCGAGCGGGGTGGTCAGGTAGGTGACCGCCGCGGCCGCCGCGAGACAGAGGAGGTACTCGCGCACGGCCTGGACCTAGACGCCGACCGGTGACTCGGGGTAGGCGGGGAAGCGATCCACCAGATCGCTCACGTCGTTCGCGACCGCCGCGCTCGCCGCCGGGTCGACGACCGCACGGGCAATGAGTCGGCCGATCTCGGTCATCTCCGGCTCGCCCATCCCCTGGGTCGTGACCGACGGTGTGCCAACCCGAATCCCGGAGGCGACGGCAGGAGGCTGCGGATCGTAGGGAATCGCGTTCTTGTTCAAGGTGATGCGCGCGGCATCACAGCGCACCTCGGCTTCAGCGCCGGTGACGTCCACACCCCGCAGATCGATCAGGGCCAGGTGCGTGTCGGTGCCGCCGCTGACCGGGCGCATGCCTTCGGCCGCCAGCGAGGCCGACAGGGCCTGCGCATTGCGCACCACTTGGGCCGCGTACTGCTGGTACTCCGGCGACATCGCTTCCTTGAGCGCCACCGCCTTGGCGGCCACCGCATGCATGAGCGGGCCGCCCTGCATCATCGGGAAGACCGCCTTGTCGATCGCGGCCGCGTGCTCCTCCGTGGTGAGGATCATGCCGCCACGCGGTCCGCGCAGGACCTTGTGCGTGGTGAACGTGACGACATCGGCATACGGGACCGGGCTCGGGATCGCCTTGCCGGCGACGAGCCCGATGAAGTGGGCCGCGTCGACCATGAGGATCGCGCCCACCTCGTCGGCGATCTCGCGGAAGGCCTGGAAGTCAATGAGTCGCGGGTAGGCGGTCGCACCGCAGATGATCATCTTGGGCCGGTGGTTGTGCGCGATGCTGCGCACCTCGTCGTAGTCGATGAGTTCGTTGTCCTCGCGAACGCCGTACGACACGATGTCGAACCAGCGGCCGGAAAAGTTGACCTTGGAACCGTGGGTGAGATGTCCACCGTGCGGAAGACTCATTGCCATCACAGTCTCGCCGGGTTTCACGAAGGCGCCGTAGGCCGCGATGTTGGCGCTCGCCCCGCTATGCGGTTGCAGGTTGGCGTGTTCGGCACCGAAGAGCTCCTTGGCTCGCTCGATCCCCAGCACCTCGGCCTTGTCCACCTCGGCGCAGCCGCCGTAGTAGCGACGGCCCGGGTAGCCCTCGGCGTACTTGTTGCTCAGTGTGGAGCCGAGTGCGGCGAGGACGGCCGGTGAGGTGAAGTTCTCACTCGCGATGAGTTGCAGACCGCCGCGCGTGCGCTCGAGTTCGGCCAGCAGGATGCCGGCAATCTCGGGATCCTCGGCCTGCAGTTGGCCGAAGTCCGGTCCCCAGAACGGATCGATGCTCATCACGTGTCCCTCCCTGTCGACCCCGCTGATCGACAAGACCCCGCGAGTCTACGGACCCAGCCCCGGCTTGAGGTGGCTACGGGGTCCCGACGCCGCGAAATGTCGGGCTTCTCATTGTCCGGAGGTGGCCCCTCAGTGTGGCGATGCCCGCGCCCGACACGTCCTGCGAGCGAGAATCCGCAGGATCTGCCAAGAGATCCGTTCTTCGGGTGATTTGCGCCACCGGGTGACAACTTTTCACCCAAAGAATGAGGGGTCCCTGCCCAAGAACCGCAAGAACCGATCGAATCCACCAGGAGTTGCGGGTGCCATCGGAGGCCTGGTCACCCCTCGGTGGCGTCGCGCAGATCGGGGCACACCTCGCGGAGGACGTCGGCGGGGAATCCCCCCTCGCGGAGCAGGGTGGGCACGGGCCCCGTGAGATCCACGATGGTGCTCGGCAATTCAGCCGGGGCCGGTCCACCGTCCAGGTAGACCGAGACGGCGTCCCCGAGGTGCTCCTCGGCCTCATCGCACGTCCTCGGGGCGACACTTCCCGAACGTTGGGCGCCGGTGGCGGCCAAGGGACCTGTCGCCGCTAGTACGTCGAGGGCCACCGGATGCAGGGGCATCCGCACCGAGATCGTCCCGCTGCTGCCCCCCAAGTCCCACGCCAGCGTCGGCTGGGCCTGCACCACGAGGGTCAGCGGACCGGGCCAGGCCGCCTCGATGAGGGCACGTCCGTCGGGCGTGATGCCGGTGGCCAGTCCGTCCACGGTGCGCACAGCACCCACCAGCACGGGCACGGGTAGCGCCGAGCCGCGGCCCTTCACCTCGCGCAACGCCTTGATCCCGCGCGGCGAGAAGGGGTCCGCGGCAACGGCGTACATCGATTCGGTGGGGAAGACCAAAAGCTCACCGCGCCGGGCCGCAGCAGCGGCCGCCGTGACACCGCGCGTGCGGTCGGGGCCGGGACGGGTACCGACGTCGATGCGCAACGGCATCTCAGACCTTCCGGATGGCCGTGGTGTAGCGCGCCCGCCGGTTGAGGTCTAGGTGGTCCTCCACGTCGCGCCAGCGGTCGTCTTCGCGGAGAAGGGCCGGGACCCCGTCCTCGGCGCCCTCCCCCTGCTCATCGGAATGCTCGATGGCGACGAAGCCGCCCGCTCGCAACAGGTGGGCTGCCGTATCGACCGCGCCACGCACGATGTCGAGACCGTCACGGCCGCCGTACAGCGCGAGGGCCGGGTCATGATCACGGACCTCGGGATCGCGCACCTCGGCGTCGTCGGGGACATAGGGCGGGTTCATGGTGACAACCGACACGGTCCCGCGCAGTCCGGCGAGTGGGCCGCCATCGTTGGCACAGTCGCGCGCATCGGCCTGGACGACATGCACGCGGGATTGGACCTCGGTCAGAACGTCAGCCTGGCGGCGCACGTTGTCCCGTGCCCAGTCGGCGGCTACGGCATCGACCTCAACCGCCGTGATGTCGATCGGTCCAGCCTCGATCGCGAGGGCAAGGGCGACGGCGCCCGACCCGGTGCACAGATCCACCGCCCGACGATCCTGCGGCGGAAGCGATCGAAGAACGTCGATGGCCGCGCCGGCCAATAATTCGGTCTCCGGTCTGGGGATGAAGACTCCGGGACCCACGCCCACCTCAATCGTGCGGAAGGCCGCGGATCCGACCAGGTGCTGGAGCGGAACCCGAGCCATGCGTCGAGCGATCAGGCGCTCCAAGGCCGTGCGTTCCTCACTCGGCATTTCATCGTGCAGGTGCAGGCGGCCCTTCGGCACGCCCTTGACGTGAGCGGCGAGGATGAGCGCGTCGTTCTGCGGTGACGGGACGCCCGCGGCGGCAAGTCGGCGCTGCGCGTCGGCGAGGACGTCCCGCAGGGAGACCCAGCCGCCGACGAAGCGCTCGCTGCGGCCCGGAATGCGACCCGGAGTGCTCACACGCCCTCCGCGATGGCCTGCTCCTCGAAGGAGTCGATGCAGGCTTGGACCACGTCGTCAATCTCGCCGTCGAGCACCTGGTCGAGGTTGTAGGCCTTGAAGCCCACCCGGTGATCGCTGATGCGGTTCTCGGGGAAGTTGTAAGTACGAATGCGCTCACTACGGTCGACCGTGCGAACCTGCGCTCGCCGGGAGTCCGACGCCTCCTGCGCGGCCTGCTCCTCAGCGAGGGCGAGCAGTCGGGCCCGCAGGATGCGCAGAGCCTGCTCGCGGTTCTGCAGCTGGCTCTTCTCGTTCTGGCACGACACCACGGTCCCGGTGGGCAGGTGCGTGATGCGCACCGCGGAGTCGGTGGTGTTGACGCTCTGCCCTCCGGGCCCGGACGAGCGATACACATCGATGCGCAGATCGTTGGGGTCGATCGTGACGTCGACCTCCTCAGCCTCTGGGAGCACCAGAACGCCCGCTGCCGATGTGTGAATTCGTCCCTGAGACTCCGTCACGGGAACGCGCTGCACGCGGTGGACGCCGCCCTCGTACTTCAGCCGCGCGTACGGCGCCTCACCCGGCTCGGGCACCCCGCGCGCCTTGACCGCGACCGCGACGTCGCGATAGCCACCGAGGTCGGACTCCTCGGCTTCGATGACCTCGGTAGACCATCCGCGACGCTCGGCGTAGCGGAGATACATGCGCAGGAGGTCGCCAGCGAAGAGCGCCGACTCCTCGCCACCCTCACCCGCCTTGATCTCGACGATGACGTCCTTGCCATCGAGGGGATCGCGTGGAATCAGCAGCCGGCGCAGGGTCTCTGCCACCTCAACGCGTTGCTTCTCCAGGGTGTCTGCTTCTTCAGCGAAAGCCGAGTCAGCGTCAGCCAACTCGCGGGCCGCGGCGATGTCGTCGCCGAGCGCGACCCACTGCCGGTAGGCCTCGATCGTGGGGCGAAGTTCGGCATGGCGACGCGCCAGTCGGCGAGCCTCCGCCGGGTCGGCATGCACCGACGGGTCGGCGAGGCGTTCCTCAATGGCGGAGTACTCAGCCAGCAGATCGACGCAGGCGTCGAACATCGCGGCCAGCCTCCCTCAGCGTGGTGCGGCGGCGTGGGTCACTCGGCCGAGGAAGCGGCCTTGCCCTTGCTGCCGAAGCGCTTCTCGAACTTCGCGACGCGACCGCCGGAGTCCAGAATCTTCTGACGACCCGTGTAGAACGGGTGGCACTGCGAGCACACATCGGCGTGGATCTGGCCGTTCTTGGCGGTGCTGCGAGTGGTGAACGTCGACCCGCACGAGCAGGTGACCGTGGTCTCGACGTACTCGGGGTGGATGCCCGACTTCATAGTTGCTCCTTAGGTGAGTGCCCGGGTCCGCCGAGGCGGTGAACCGGACCAGGGAAGGGTACGCCATCGAGGCACGCGGACCCCAATCGGCCTCGTGGGGCCGGACGGCGCCCTAGTCGTCGGACTCCGACGAGGTGACGGACGGGGTCGTCTTTTGCACCTGGAGCAAGAACTCGAGATTGCTCGTGGTCTCGCGAAGCTTGGTGAGCAAGAGCTCGATGGCCTGCTGCTGGTCCAGGGCGTGCAGCACCCGGCGCAGCTTCCAGACGATCTTGAGTTCGTCCGGAGCCATGAGGAGTTCTTCCTTGCGGGTACCCGAAGCATCAACGTCGACGCTCGGGAAGATCCGCTTGTCGGCCAACTTGCGATCGAGCTTGAGCTCCATGTTGCCGGTGCCCTTGAACTCCTCGAAGATCACCTCGTCCATGCGCGAGCCGGTCTCGACGAGGGCCGTCGCCAGGATGGTGAGCGAGCCGCCATTCTCGATGTTGCGCGCGGCACCGAAGAACTTCTTCGGCGGATACAGCGCGGTGGAGTCGACGCCGCCGGACAGGATGCGACCGGAGGCCGGAGCCGCCAGGTTGTACGCGCGGCCCAGGCGGGTCATGGAGTCGAGTAGGACGACGACATCGTGGCCGAGTTCGACCAGTCGCTTCGCGCGCTCGATCGCGAGTTCGGCGACGATGGTGTGATCCTCGGCGGGGCGGTCGAAGGTCGAGGCGATGACCTCACCCTTAACCGAGCGCTGCATGTCGGTGACCTCTTCGGGTCGCTCGTCGACGAGGACAACCATGAGGTGACACTCGGGATTGTTCGCCGTGATGGCGTTCGCGATTGCCTGCAACACCATCGTCTTGCCCGCCTTCGGCGGCGAGACGATGAGGCCGCGCTGACCCTTGCCAATCGGGGCGACAAGGTCGATCACGCGAGTCGTGAGGTTGGTGGGATCGGTCTCCAGCCGCAACCGCTCCTGCGGGTAGAGCGGGGTGAGCTTGGTGAAGTCCGGGCGCTGGCGCGCGGTATCGGGCTCGGAGCCATTGACCGTGTCGATGCGCACAAGCGGGTTGAACTTCTCGCGCCGCTCCCCCTCGCGCGGCTGACGCACGGCTCCGGTGATCGCATCACCCTTGCGCAGTCCATATCGCTTCACCATCGACAAGGAGACGTAGACGTCGTTGGGGCTCGGCAGGTAACCGGCCGTGCGAACGAACGCGTAGTTGTCGAGGATGTCGAGGATGCCCGCAACGGGTACGACGACGTCGTCCTCGCTGAGTTCGATCTCCTGCTCGTTGCCGCCGCCGGGACGACGGTCCCGGCGATCGCGGAAGCGGTCGCGGCCCCGACGGCGACGGCGGCGTGAGCCGCCCTCATCATCGTCGTAGGAGCGGTCATTGCTGTTGTCGCGACTGCTGTTGTCGCGGTTGCCGTTGTCGCGATTGCCGTTGTCGCGGTTGCCGTTGTCGCGATTACTATCGCGATTGCTGCTGTCGCGGTTGCTCGACCGAGTGCCCCGGTCGTTGTCGCGGCCGGTGTTGCCACCTTGCCCGGAGGCGCCGGAATTGGCCTTGCCCTCGGAATTGGACTTGCCCTCAGGATTGGCCGAGTCAGACTTGTCGCTCGACTTGTCGGCGTTGTCGTTGTCTGTGTTCTTGGTGTCCGCGGCCTCGCGCGGCTTGCGCTCTGCGCGCTGCCGGGGCTCGGCGGATCCGTTGCTGGAGCCGGACTGCTTGGCAGAGATCGCGGCGACGAGGTCGCTCTTGCGCATCCCGCTCGCACCGGCAATGCCCATGGCGGAAGCCATCTGCTTCAACTCGGGCAGAAGCATGCCGGAAAGCCCCTTGCCGGACTTGGTTGTCTTGGTTGTTGCGGTGTCGGTCACCTGGTGTCCTTCGTGACTGCCCCAACCCATCTGGTGGGGACTTTGTGCATCCGCCGGGTCAAACCAACGTGCGGCGGGATGCAGTCGACCGCGATGATCTGCGGTCGGGTGGTCTCACGGAGTGGGGCGAAGAGGGCGCCGAGCCCACAATCTGCTGCCTCTGCGAGAAACCGGTGGAAGCAGGTCCATCAGGACCAATGGAAAGAGGCTAGCACCCCTCGCCGGCCGGCTGCTCAGGCACCCCGGACATGGACCCGTGCACCGGCGGAGTCCACTGCGACCGCGGAGGCCTGCCAGCCGGGCGGCACCTGCGCCAGGGCATCAGTGACTTCCGCCTCCGTCGTTGCCAGCGCCAGGACGCTGGGCCCCGCACCCGAGATGACCGCGGGAATACCTCGGGCTCGCAACCCAAGGACAAGGTCGTGGGACTCCGGGTATGCCGATGCCCTCGCCTGCTGATGCAGTCGGTCCTCGGTCGCGGGGAACAGCATCTGGGGCGCTTCGGTCAGCGCGTGCGTGAGAAGAGCCACGCGACCGATATTGAAGACCGCATCGGCACGATCGACGCGCTCGTCGAGCATCCCCCGTGCGGTCGACGTCGACATGGGCTGCTGTGGGACGCACACCACCGGGACGACCTGCGCGTGCACGGCATGTGTCACTGCACTCGCGTGCGGTTCACCTTCGTCATCGGAATCGACCCATGCCGTGGTGAATCCGCCGAGCAGCGCAGCAGCGACGTTGTCCGGATGACCCTCCATGCGCGTCGCGAGACCCAGCACCTCGTCGTCTGGCAGGAGATCCTCCCCGTTGACGACCAGTCCGCGTGCCAACATGATGCCGGCGACAATCGCCGCGGCGGACGATCCCATCCCTCGACCTTGCGGAATCGCATTGGCGCAGCGGATCACCACGCCCGGGGCCTCGACGTTCATCGCGGTCCAGGCCGCGAGCATCGCACGCGCCACCAGGTGTTCTTCGTCCGTGGGCAACACGCCAGCACCTTCGCCCTCGATGTGCACCAGCACACCGGGGTCCTCGGTCACCATCGCCACGAGGTGATCGTGCACACCGAGGGCCAGACCCAGGCTGTCGAAGCCGGGACCGAGGTTGGCGCTCGTCGCCGGGACGACGACCTCGACGCCGGTGGATCGAAAGATCACGGACATGGCCTAGCCACGCAAGCCCAGAGCCGCGGCCGCGACGGCGGCGTCGATCGGCACGACCGTGGGGTCCGGCGCGTCGGCCAGGGCCCACTGTGGATCCTTCAGACCGTTGCCCGTGAGGGTGCACACGACGGTCTGCCCGGGATCGAGCTCACCGCGAGCGTGCTGGTGCAACAGACCCGCGACGCTGGCTGCGCTGGCCGGCTCGCAGAAGAGGCCCTCCTTCTCCGCGAGCAGGTGATAGGCCGCCAGGATCTGCTCGTCCGTCACCGCGTCGATGAGGCCGCCGGATTCATCCCGGGCGTCAATCGCCTGATCCCACGAGGCCGGGTTGCCGATGCGGATGGCCGTGGCGATCGTCTCCGGCTTGGGCACGGGCGCTCCAGACACCAGCGGTGCCGCACCGGCGGCTTGGAAGCCCCACATGCGTGGGCGATGCGTGGTGTGACCCGAGGCGTCGTACTCGTTATAGCCCTTCCAGTAGGCGGTGATGTTGCCCGCGTTGCCTACCGGCAAGCAGTGGATGTCGGGAGCATCGCCCAGGAGGTCGACGACCTCGAAGCTCGCCGTCTTCTGCCCTTCAATGCGGTCGGGGTTGACGCTGTTGACCAAACTGACCGGATA
This sequence comes from uncultured Actinomyces sp., assembly GCA_964351035.1. Taxonomy (GTDB): domain Bacteria; phylum Actinomycetota; class Actinomycetes; order S36-B12; family S36-B12; genus Mxb001. The sequence goes on along the minus strand of CAYGMM010000030.1, from coordinate 7,000 downwards.
GTCGTCGGCCAACCCACGCGCGAGCGTGAGGCAGTCGTCGAAATTGCCCTGCACCTGCAGGAGTTTTGCGCCGTGCACGATCGCTTGGGCAAGTTTGCCCATGGCGATCTTGCCTTCGGGAACCAGTACGGCGCACACCATGCCCGCCTTGACGGCGTACGCCGCCGCACTGGCCGAGGTGTTGCCCGTGGAGGCGCAGATGACGGCCTTCGCACCCTCCTCGGCGGCCTTGCTGATGGCCATGGTCATGCCGCGGTCCTTGAAGGATCCGGTCGGATTGGCCCCGTCGTACTTCAACCAGACCTGGCATCCGGTCATCTCGCTGATCGTGCAGGCGTAGACGAGCGGAGTGCCGCCCTCACGCAAGGTGACGACCGGCGTCGCGTCATCGACGGGCAGCCAGGAGCGGTACTCCTCGATCAGTCCGCGCCACTGCGGCGCTCCGGTGGGGGTCACGCTCCTGCCTCACCTTCGACGCGCATGACACCGAGGACTTCCTTGACCGCATCGAGCCGCCGCAACTCGTCGATGGTCCGGCTGAGAGCACCGTCGGTGGCGAGGTGCGTGCGCACCACGAGACCGGCGTCATCGCCGTGCCCATCCTGGCGCACCACCTGGATGCTGACCCCGTTATCCGCGAACGCATTGGCGATCGCAGCGAGCACCCCCGGGCGATCGGCCACGTCGAGGTTGACGTAGTAGCGGGTCATCGCCTCACCGATCGGGCGCACCGCGAGTTCGGCGTAGGTGGACTCCCCCGGTCCTCGTCCGCCGGAGACGCGATTGCGGGCCGCGGCGACGAGGTCACCGAGGATGGCACTCGCCGTCGGGGCACCACCTGCGCCTCGGCCGTAGAACATCATTTCGCCAGCCGCCTCAGCCTCGACGAAGACCGCGTTGAACGCATCACGCACGCTGGCGAGCGGGTGATCGCGCGGAACCATGGCCGGATGAACGCGAACGATGACGCCGGAACCGTCCTCGGTGCGTTCGGCCACGGCGAGGAGTTTGATGACGAAGCCCATGTCACGGGCAGCTTCCACATCAGCGGAGGTCACCTCCGTGATGCCCTCGCAGGACACGTCGTCGAACGTCACGCGGGTGTGGAAGGCGAGTTCGGCGAGGATCGCGGCCTTCGCCGCAGCATCGAGACCGCCGACATCCGCGGTCGGATCCGCCTCGGCGTACCCGAGGGCCTGTGCCTGGGCAAGGACGTCGGCGTAGTCAGCGCCCTCCTCGTCCATCTTGCTCAGGATGAAGTTGGTCGTGCCGTTGACGATGCCGAGCACCTTGACGACACGATCACCGGCGAGGGACTCGCGCAGGGGGCGCAGCAGCGGGATCGCCCCGGCCACCGAAGCCTCGAAGTACAGGTCGACCCCGGCATCCTCGGCAGCGCGGTACAAAGTGCCACCGTCCGCGGCCAGGAGGGCCTTGTTGGCCGTGATGACGCTGGATCCTGCAGCCATGGCCTGAAGGATCAACGTGCGCGCCGGCTCGATACCGCCCATGACCTCGACGACGATGTCGCTGCCACGGGAGGCAACCTCTGCCGCGTCGTCGGTGATGAGGTCCGCGGGGATGCCCTCGCGCGGCTTGGCCGCGTCACGGACGGCGACGCCCACGAGTTGCAGGGGCGCGCCAACGCGCGCCTCGAGGTCAGCCGACTGTTCGAGCAGCAGGCGGGCCACCTGCGCACCGACGGTTCCGCCTCCAAGGAGGGCGACGGTGAGTGGTGCGGCGGACATGGCAGCTCCCGATGACTACGGCCCACCGGCGGTGGGGCAACTCCCGATCACGTCCTGCCCACCATGGTGGGCAGGGGCTAAGCCTCTCAGATTGGCTCCGCCGAGGACTGCCCCGGCTGAGCGCCCGGGTCAAGGGACAGCAGGTCGGCCTCGGTCTCGCGGCGCAACACCGTGCTGGCCGAGCCGTCACGCACCGCCATGACGGCCGGGCGCGGGAGGTAGTTGTACTGCGAAGCCATCGAACGGCAGTAGGCGCCCGTGCCCGCGACGGCGATGAGATCGCCCGGGGCGAGATCGGCGGGCAGCCACGCATCACGCACCACGACGTCCCCGCTCTCACAGTGCTTGCCTACAACACGGGACAGCATGGGCTCGGCCGTCGACTCCCGCGACGCCAGGACCACCGTGTAGTCCGCGTCGTACAGGGCGGTGCGAATGTTGTCGCTCATCCCGCCATCGACGGAGACGAAGGTGCGCACCAGATCGTGGTCGAGCTGGACCGGCTTGACTGTGCCCACCTCGTACAGGGTGACGCCTGCGGGGCCGACGATGGCGCGACCGGGCTCGAAGGCCATCTGCGGTACCGGGATCCCCGCGCGCTCACAGGACTTCACGACGATGCGGTCGATCGCCGCCGCCATGTCCGCCACATCCAGCGGATCGTCGTTCGAGGTATAGGCGATACCCATGCCCCCGCCGAGGTCGAGTCGCTCGATGACGATGCCCTCCGCGGCAAGGTCAGCGGCGAGATCGACGATGCGCGAGGCGGCAATCTCGAAGCCGGAGGCATCGAAGATTTGCGATCCGATGTGCGAATGGAGTCCGGCGAAGTGCAGGGACGGCTGCTCGGTAATGCGCCGTACGGCGATCGCGGCTTCGCCGTTGGACAGCGACAGACCGAACTTCTGGTCCTCGTGCGCGGTGGCAATGAACTCATGCGTGTGTGCCTCGACACCTACGGTGACGCGGACGAGTACGTCGGCGACAACGCCCAGACGTGCGGCCACCTCAGCCACCCGCTCGATCTCGATGAGGGAGTCGATGACGATGAGGCCGACGCCGGCTGACAGAGCGCGATCGATCTCCTCGACCGACTTGTTGTTGCCGTGCAGGATCATGCGCCCTGGCGGGAAGCCGGCCGCAAGGGCGACCGCCAGTTCACCGCCACTCGCCACGTCGAGGCCGAGGCCCTCAGCCTCGACCCACTGGGCGATGCGGGTCGCCAGGAAGGCCTTGGCGGCGTAGTAGACCGTCGCCGGAGCCTCGCCCGCGGCGTAGGAGGTCCGGAAAGCGGCGGCACGGGCACGGAAGTCCGACTCGTCGAGGATGAACAGGGGCGTTCCATGCTGCTGAGCGAGGGCTCGGACGTCGCAGCCACCGATGATGAGACTGCCTTCGGGACCTCGCATTGCCGTGCGCGGCCAGACGGCCGGGGCGAGGTCAGCAGAGTCACCCGTGGGCTGCGGGGGCAGTCCGGGGTGGGTGACGACGTCGCCGTGGCGGGGTCCGGCGGGGTGCGCGCGCATGGCGTCAGGCTAGCCAGCGGGTCCAAGGACCCTGTCAGCCCCGTCTGTCCCGGCGCACCCTGGAAGTAGCCCGCCGGGCTACGACCGAGGGAGGTCGCCATGGCCGCCATTACGCCGACGCCGCATCACACCTGGCAGCAAGGCCCCCTCCCCGAAATCCTCGGCTACCTCGGTTCCGCCCTCGTCGTGGGTGCTGGCTTCGCGCTCGTCGCCCAGTCCTGGACGACGTGGACCCTGCCCACTCAGACAGCGATTGTGGCCACCGCCATGGTGGTGCTCTATACCGCAGCCGGCGCTCTCTCCATCACCGCTGGGGGTCGGCGGAAGTTGAGCGAGCATGTGGCCCGACGGCGCTTGATCGGGGTGTTGGCCGCGCTGGCGGCTCCGCTGGCGGCCATGACGACCGGCCTGGCCCTGGAGTGGTCCGGTCTGGAGATGGGCACCTTTGACGAATTCCTCATGCTGATCGTCTTCAGCGTGGCCCTGGCCGCCGCGGTCTTCGCTGCGTGGTGGGTGCCCGGCGTCGTACCAACAATCGCCGTCGCCCTCGCGGCCTTCATGTGGATTCTCACGTTCATCGGCAGCGTGATCGGCCCCATCGAAACACCGCTGCTCGATCCGATCGTGCTCTTCGTCGGCGCCGTGGGTTGGCTGGTCGTGGCTCCCCGGCTGCTGCCGCCCAAGATTCTGACCGAGTCGCTCGGCATGGCGGCCTTTATCTTCTTCCAGGTCCCGACGGCGATGTTCGCGCTTGATCGGCCGCTCGGTCTTGATCCCGGCATCGTCGCTCAGATGGACATCGCGATGTGGTTCTCGCGCACCGCCCTTGTCGGGTTCGCCGCGGTGGCGCTCATCCTCTTCGCGCGCGGCCGCTCGTGGGCGTGGGCCGTCGGCGGCGTGGTCGCGGCCGGCGTCGGCGCGATGTCGATCGCGGGTCAGACGCTGGGACTGATCACCGGTTTGCTCGTGGCTGGCGTTGTCCTCCTCGCGGCGAGCGGCATCTTGATCATCACCCGAACCCGCCGAGAGCGCATCGAGTCGGTCACCTCGCCCGACCGGTGAGCTCTACATCCGCTCCGGGGCGGTGACACCGCAGACGGCAAGACCATTCGCCAGCACCTGACGCGTCGCCGCGCACAGCCATAGGCGAGCCACGTGCTGCGCGCTGAGTTCTTCGTCCCCCCGTGGCAGCACACGGCAGACGTCGTAGAAACGGTGGTATGCCGTCGCCAGTGACTCGAGGTAGCGCGGGATGCGATGAGGCTCGCGCAATTCAGCGGCTGAGGCGACGACCGCTGGGAACTGCGCGAGAGCCAGCAGCAAATCGCCCTCGCGCTCATGATCAAGGAGGCTTGCGTCGTACTCTGCTGATCTCCAGTCGATGCCCATCTCGGCCGCATTGCGCAAGACCGAGGCGATGCGTGCGTGCGCGTACTGCACATAGAACACCGGATTGTCATTGGTCCGCTTCACCAGAAGATCGAGGTCCAACGTGAGTGGCGAGTCGACCGGATAGCGAATGAGGGAATAGCGCGCCGCATCGACACCCACCTCGTCGATGAGGTCCTCGAGCGTGATGAGGGTGCCCGCGCGCTTGGAGAGCCGGACCTCTTCACCGTTTTTCATCATCTTGACGAGCTGACCGATGAGGACCTCCACGTTGCGGTCCATGTCATCTCCTGCGCACGCGGCTACTGCGCGAAGGCGGTTCACATAGCCGTGGTGGTCAGCGCCGAGGAGGTAGATCGCGACATCGAACCCACGCTCACGCTTGTCGACGTAGTACGCCGTATCGGAGGCGAAGTAGGTCATCTCGCCATCGGCCTTGATGAGCACACGATCCTTGTCGTCGCCAAAGTCGGTCGTCCGCAGCCACACCGCCCCGTCGGATTCGAACACGTGCCCCTGCTCGCGCAGCCGTGCCATACCGCGGTCGACCGCGCCCGACTCATGCAGCGAACGCTCGGAGTACCAGACATCGAAGTGGGTGTTGAACAGGTCGAGGATCCGCTGCTGCTGTGCCAACTGGACGGCGTACGCCGCCTCGCGGAAGGCGACGGCCTGCTCATCTTCGGGCAGCGAGCGGAAGTCCGGGTGCTCGGCCACGATCTGCGCGGCGAGATCGGCAACGTAGGCACCGTGGTAGCCATCCTCCGGTACGGGTTGACCGTTGGCCACCGCCTGGACCGAGGAGCCGAAGCGGTCCATCTGAACGCCGCGGTCGTTGATGTAGAACTCGCGCACCACCGAAGCACCGTCGGCCTCCAGCACACGCGCGATGGCATCGCCCACGGCAGCCCAGCGGGCATGGCCGAGGTGGATGGGGCCGGTGGGATTGGCCGAGATGAACTCGACGTTGACGGACTGGCCCACGAGGCCGGTGCCGTGTCCGTAGGCCTCACCCGCTTCCACGATGGCGCGGGCCACCTGCCCCTGGGCGTCGGCGGCCAACCGGAGATTCACGAAGCCGGGCCCGGCGACCTCAGCGGCTTCGATTCCCGTCGTCTGCACCAGGCGGGCGGCCAGCAGGTCGGCAATCTCCCGTGGGGGGCGACCGGCGGACTTGGCCAATGTGAGGGCGATGGGGGTCGCGTAGTCGCCGTGCTCCTTGCTGCGGGGACGCTCGATGACCACCTCGGCCGGGAGGTCGCCGACCAGGGCGCCCTCGGCCTGCAACTGCACCACGGTGGCGCGCACGACGTCGGCGAGTTCCTCGGGGGTCATGACCGGAGCGTAATGGGCCCAGTCGAAGCCCGAAGGAGCGGACTCGCCCTGCGGCACCCCCTCGCGTGCTACCGTTCCGGTCGGCTGTACTGCACATGAACCACCGTTCGCGGTTCCCTGCCGAGTTCACTCTCGACGCGGATCCTTCAGTTCTAGGGGCAACCTTGGGGCGGGACGTCGGCTCGCAAGATCAGCCCGTCGGGCGAGGTGCCCGGCGACACGTATCCGCTTCATGAGGATCTAGCAGTAGGAGTTACCCCGCATGGCACAGGGAACTGTCAAGTGGTTCAACGCCGAGAAGGGCTTCGGCTTCATCGCTCAGGCTGACGGGGGTGCCGATGTTTTCGTGCACTTCACCGCCATCCAGGCCGACGGCTACCGTAGCCTCGACGAGAACCAGACGGTCGAGTTCGACATCGTCCAAGGCCCCAAGGGCCCGCAGGCCGACAACGTCCGCATCATCTGACGTTTCGATCGCAGCGAAGGAGGCTCGTCCCCTAGGGGACGAGCCTCCTTCCTTTTGCCGTTTGTCCCGCTTAGCGGGAGAAACGGTCGGGTGGACGTGGTGGGGAGTACCGGGTGAGGATGGAGTGCATGAGCGACGACATCGAGCGCCTGCTGGCCGAAGTGAACAAGTCGACGTCGAGCCCGGCGGCCCAAGGCCAACCGGCAGCACCGGGCCAGCCGGCTACCCCACCCGCCCGCAAGTCCTCCTCGGATGTCGACCGATCCGGCGACAAGCCCGGAGGGCGCTTCGCCTTCGCCATCATCAGCGCCGTCGTCTTCGGGGCGGTCGCCTTCGGCATCGGGATCTTCACGCCGTTCGTCCTGTCCGGCACCTCGATGGGGGTTGGCGCAGCGATCGGCTCCTTCCTCACCGCGATCATCGCGGGACCGCCGCGCTGGTTCTCGTCCTAATCCCGACTGTTACCCTCATCTTCGCCCTGGCCCCCGTAGCTCAGGGGATAGAGCGCCGGTTTCCGGTACCGAAGGTCGCAGGTT
>CAYGMM010000029.1:18066-20182 GCA_964351035.1 uncultured Actinomyces sp. | reverse complement strand
TAACGGCGAGGACCCGGTCCACACTTTCCGGCGAAACGATCACCCGGTGCACGAAAAGCCGGAAAGTTCGCTGCACGCAACCATCCCTGCATGCGGACAGGGGGCGCACCCATCTGGGCACGCCCCCTGTCCGGAGGTCAGCACGTCCGCTGCGATCAGGCAGCGGCCGGGGGCGCCTGAGCCCGCTTGCCGGCAAGGCTGTGGAAGGCCAGACCGACGAGGATGAACAAGATGCCGAGCGCCAGCACCAGGACCGCCACTCCGAACGCAACCACGGAGGTGAAGAGGGAGGCGCGCAGGAACGAACCGTTCATCGCGACCGTACGCAGCGGATCCTCGCGATCGAGTTCGGCGTAGGTCTTGCCACCGGTTGCCTCGAGCGCATGGTCGGCGATGATCATCGCTTCGCAGTACGCCGTAAACGGGCCGGCCACGCTCTGACCGCCAAGACAGGCGTCCTCGGAGACGGTGATGTTCTCCTTGGCCAGCGTGCTGCTGACCATTGCATACGTTGTTGCGCCAGCCACGACCATGAGCGCGCCCACGATCATGAGGGCAATGCTGATGCCGCGGACTGCTCGATGTGAGCTCGTCGTTGCCATGACTCCTCCAGGTTCACTGCACCGGATGTGCAGTGACCACTGTGCTCGCGATGCGTGGCCCCGCCTAGGGCAAATGTGTGCCTGTTCGGACAACCGCGGCCACTTCCTGACCTACGACCCGCGATAGGTCGGGACCAAGGTCAGGCGAGATAGGGACAATGGCGACATCCGCGCTGGCAGCACCATCCCCTTGTCGCATGCGTCGCCGCCGTCATGACGAAGAGACCGGTCACCGGATCGGGGTAGCCCGCCTGCCCAGAGCGCAGCGCCTCCGCGTGCCGGGCGAGGATCTCGTCGTACGTCGGATGGGTGATCGGCAACCGCGAGGGATGCGGAGTCTCCAGCGGACGATCGGCGAGTTCGGTCGGCGCACCATCCGGTCGACGGGGACCGACGGCTCGGCCAGGGCGCCGCAGCGCAGCTGCGTCGCGCACTTCACGCTCACCATCACCAGCCACGGCGCGACCCTACGTCGGCCGACCCTCCCCGGCCCGTTGGTGGTGGCCCGGCCGGAGTGCCAGACTGCTGTCACCTGCCTAACCACCCCGAGGAGTAGCCATGGTGTTCGCACCCACCACCCCCTTGAACGACGGCCGCGAGATCCCGGTCATCGGCTTCGGCGTGTGGCAGGTGCCTGATGACGTCGTCGTCGACGCCACCTTGAAGGCACTCGAGGTCGGCTACCGTCACATTGATACGGCGTACCTCTACCTCAACGAGCGCGGCGTCGGCGAAGCCCTGCAGCGCAGTGGACTTGATCGCGATGACGTGTGGGTCACCACAAAGGTGTGGAACACCGACCAGGGCTACGACGAGACCCTCCGCGCGTTCGACAAGAGCACGGGGCTGCTCGGCATCGATGAGGTCGACCTCTACCTCATCCACTGGCCGACTCCGGAGCGCAACCTCTACGTCGACTCCTGGAAGGCATTGATTCGTCTGCGCGAGGAAGGCCGCGCGCGGTCGATCGGCGTCTCGAACTTCCACGAGTCGCACCTGAACCGCATCATCGACGAGACCGGGGTCATCCCCGCGATGAATCAGATCGAACTGCACCCCTGGCTGCCGCAGACTGAGGTTCGCGCGGTCAACGAGCGGCTCGGCATCCGCACCGAGGCGTGGAGCCCACTGGGATCCGGCCGCCTGATCGACGATCCGGTGATCGGTGAGGTCGCCGCCAAGCATGGCCGCTCGGCGGCGCAGATCATGGTCCGTTGGAGCCTTCAACGCGGCAATGTCGTACTGCCCGAGTCGGTGACCCCGGCGCGCATCGAGCAAAACATCGATGTCTTCGACTTCGAGTTGGACGACGCCGACATGGCTGCGATTGCCACGCTCGACTGCGGCAAGCGCACCGGTCCCAACCCCGACGAGTTCAACGAGGCCTAGCGGCTTCCAGCGAGTGCTCAGTAGCGGACTCACATTTCGCCCAAACCTCGTCCGCTAGTGCGCACTCGCGCCGAGGGGACCTGCCGATAGCGTGACCTCGTGGCGGCACTGACGAACCTGCGTGA
>CAYGMM010000029.1:0-18056 GCA_964351035.1 uncultured Actinomyces sp. | reverse complement strand
AACTTTGCAGGCAAACGGTCGCTAGGCGTTCGTTCGCGTGCAAAGTTCGCACGTGGACCGGCGGGGACAAGCATTTGGGGAATGCGTCCTGCCGATAGCGTGACCTCGTGGCGGCACTGACGAACCTGCGTGAGGTCATCGCCGTTCGCGACTTCCGTCGCCTGTTCGCCGTTCGCCTCGCCGGCCAAAGTGCCGACGGCCTGCTGCAGGCCGCCCTTGCGACCTTCGTCCTGTTCTCCCCCGAGCGCCAGCCCACGGCCGCCTCGGTGGCGACCGCCTTCGCCGTTCTCTTCCTGCCCTACTCCCTGATCGGCCCCTTCGCGGGCGTCTTCCTCGACGAATGGCGCCGCCGACAGGTGCTCGTCTACGCCAACCTGCTGCGCGGAGCTCTCGTCCTCGGCGTCGCCGGACTGGTCGCCGCCCGCAACGACGGGCTCTCGCTCGCGGTGATGGTCCTTGTCGTCCTCGGCGTCGGCCGCTTCGTTCTCGCGGGGGTTGCCGCCTCCCTCCCGCACGTCGTGGAGGGCCCCCTCCTCGTCACTGCCAATGCCCTCACCCCCACCGCCGGCACCATCGCCGCCGCGGTCGGCGGACTCGTCGGTGTCGGCATCCGCGCGCTGTTCGGAGGCGGTGATCAGGGCAGCGTGGTGGTCCTCGGCTGCGCCATCGGCATGTACGTCGTCGCCGGGATCGCCGCCACCACGCTGGGTCGCAACCGCCTCGGGCCCGACGAAGACACCGTGCGCGATTCGCTGCTCGGCGTACTGGCCGGCTTTGGCGAGGGACTTCGCCAGCTGGCTGCCCACCCGCTCGCCGGACGCGCGGTGATCGTCGTGGTCGTCCAGCGCATCACCTTCGGTGCACTGACGGTGCTCGGGCTGCTCCTGGTGCGCAACACCCTCAATCCGAGCAGTGACCCCGACTCGGCGCTCGGTGAGTTCGCGGTCATCACCGGCGCCGCGGCGGCCGGAGCCCTGCTGGGCGCCATCCTCACCCCTGGTCGCGCACGCCGGATGGGCTACGTCCGCTGGACCACACTGGCCGCGGCGCAGGCCGCACCCCTCGTGGTCATCGGCCTCTTTGCGTGCGCCGCACTGAACACCCTGTGGCCCCTGCTTGTTGCCGCACTGTCGGTGGGTTTCGCCAACCAGAGCGCAAAGGTTGCCTCGGACACCCTGGTTCAGCGCCATATCAACGACGACTACCTCGGTCGCGTGTTCGCGCTGTTCGACGTCGCCGTCAACGTCGCGCTGGTGTCCGGCATCGTCGCCGTGGCATTCACGAGCCCGGAGACCGGGATCGCGCCGGTCATCTACGTCGTCATCGGTGTGCTGGTCGCTGCGAACGCCGCCTGGTACTGGCGGCATCGCGAGCAGGCACCGTCGGCCTAGCTCTCGATCTCGACCTCGACCTCGACGACCTCGATCTGCGGACGCCGACCAGCCGCCGCCCACACCTCGACGACACCGAGCAGCACCAGGCCGATCACACAGGCCCACAGGGTTCGTGCCACCGACAGATCGCTGCCGATCAGGACGATGAGTACGAAGATGACACCGACCGCGATGCGCAGCCAGCGCGTGTGCTCGGCCACCCAGGCCCCGCTCTCGGTGATCGGGCCGGCCGGAATCGTGGTCGAGACCCGCTCGGCCAGGTTGACGAAGGCCTTGCGCAACTCGACCGCCCAACGGGCTCTCGACAGGACCAAGCCCACGACAAGAACGACGATGCCGAGCAGGATCGTCACCGCTGCCGCGTTGATGAGGAACTTCAGCAGGGTGTCCCAGAAGGTTTGTGAAGCCTGCTCGAACGGCGTGCCCACGAGGGTGTTCACGAACACACCCTCGGCGATACCCAGCGCAATGACCAGGCCCGCGCCGACGACGACGATGGCGCCACCACTCCACGCCACCATCCGGGGGCGACGACGCGCGAGCACGATGGCCACGACGAAGAGCAGGACCGAGACCCAGATCAGGCCCGCGGCCACGGGGGAGGCGAAGGAGTAGATGGTGCGGATCTGCGCCAACTGCGGCGCCTCGAGCAGCACGATCGTGCGATCGGACTCCGGCACGTTGATGTTGGCGGCGGCGCTGAATCCGCGATCCACCAAGCCCTGCTTGACCTGATCGATCAGACTGCTGATGTCGAGGACGACCTCGTCTCCCTGCAGCGAAATCGGTCCGTCCGGATCACCCTGGAGGATGGCCATGATGCTTTTTTGCGCCGCCGTGTTCGCGAGTGTCCACAACTCGGCGAACTGCTCGGATCGGACGATCTTGTTGACCACCTGCTCGATGAGGGAGTCGATGGCCCCGGACACGATCGGCACCAGGGCCTTCAGGGCGGGCTGCTTCTGCAGCAAATCAGCGAAGATCTGCTCGACGAGCGCCTCGGGATCGATCTGCTGTTCGATCTTGTCGGTGATGAACTCCGCGATGGCGTCCTGTACGTCGGCGTCATACGCCAACGGCTGCACCGTCTCGAGGTAGCGGGCCTCGTCCGTGACCGTGCGATTGCCCCAGTACGTCACCATCCCGATCGGCAGCAGGGCTACCGCGAGGACAAAGGCGACGAGCGCCGCGATGGAGCGCACGGTGAAGCGCTTGACTGTGGACTGGTCTGTATCGGTCACAGGGGGGAGCGTAGCGGCGACCCCATGCCCGGGGGCCTGACCCGAGTGATTCACGAAGGTCGGGCAGCCCACCAGGCGCGCAACTCGGTCTCTGCCACCTGCGGATCTATCGGTCCGCGCTCAAGACGCAGTTCCAGGAGGTGGTTGTAGGCCTCACCGACCTCGCGGCCCGGTCCGATGCCCAGGATCTCCATGATCTGGTTGCCGTCGAGATCGGGCCGGATAGCGGCCAACTCCTCCTGCTCGGCGAGCACCCCGATGCGCTCCTCCAGGCTGTCGTACGTCGCCTGCAGCGCAGCGGCGCGCCGACGGTTCCGCGTGGTGGAGTCGGCACGGGTCAATTTGTGCAACCGCAGGAGTTCGTCCCCCGCGTCGCGGACATAGCGGCGTACGGCGGAATCGGTCCACTCACCGGAGCCGTACCCGTGGAAGCGCAGGTGCAACTCCGTCAACTTGGTCACCGAATCGATGACGTCGTTCGGGAATCGCAGCGCGGTGAGGCGCTTGCGCACGATACGGGCGCCGACCACCTCATGGTGATGGAAGGACACCCCACCGTCGGCCTCATAGCGCCTGGTCTTGGGCTTGCCGACGTCGTGCAGCAACGCGGCGAGACGCAGCACCAGATCGGGGTCCATCGTGGGCTCATGCGCGCCTTCGAGCGCGATCGCCTGCTCCATGACGGTGAGGGAATGCTCGTAGACATCCTTGTGTCGGTGATGTTCGTCGACCTCGAGTTGCAGGGCGGGCAGTTCGGGCAGGACCGCGTCGGCAAGGCCGGTGCGGACCAACACCTCCAGACCGCGTCGAGGGTTGGCCCCGAGAAGCAGCTTGGCGAGTTCGTCGCGAATGCGCTCGGCCGACACGATGCTGAGTCGGTCGGCCATCGCGGTCATCGCCTCGACCACGTCGGGAGCGATGGTGAAGCCGAGTTGGGAGACGAACCGGGCGGCCCGCATCATGCGCAGCGGGTCATCACTGAAGGACTCCTCCGGCGCTGACGGCGTACGCAGCACCTGCTCCCCGAGATCACGCATACCGTCATGGAGATCGACAAACTCCAGCGAGGGCAGACGCACCGCCATCGCGTTCACGGTGAAGTCACGTCGACCAAGATCCCCGGCCAGCGAGTCCCCGAAGGTGACCTCCGGCTTGCGGGACGAGGGGTCGTACGACTCGGACCGGTAGGTGGTGATCTCAATGTGGTGGCCGCGGTGGCGTACGCCGACCGTGCCGAAGCGCACGCCCACATCCCAGACGGTGTCCGCCCATCCGGCGACGAGCTCGGCGATCTGCTCGGGTCGGGCATCGGTGGTGAGGTCGAGGTCATTGGTGCTCGGCCGGCTGAGCATGATGTCGCGCACCGGCCCTCCCACCAGGGCCAGTTCGTGTCCGGCCTGCACGAATCGCTCCGCCAGGGGGTTGAGCAGATCCGCGACGCCCAGGAGGGCCGCGGCCGGCGGCAGACCGGATTCGCCGGGGCCCTGAGCAGACATGGGCCGAGCCTACGGTCTGCCGGACGGAGCCAACCAATCCCCGGCGGGCAATCCCCGGCGAGCAATCGTGCGCCGTTATCCTCGGGGTATGTCCGAATCCGGAGTTTCCCAAGGCTCCGGCCCGGCTCGGCCCGACGGCCCCAAGCCCAGCCGGCCTCGCCGGCGCCGGGTCTCACCCACCTCCCGCAAGTCGCCGCCGCGCCTGCCGAAGGTCGAGGAGACCTCCGCCGGCGGACTGGTCGTCGACCGCAGTCGCCCCGAGTGGCACGCCGCCCTCATCGCCCGCCATGACCGTCGCGGTCGGCTGGTGTGGTCACTCCCCAAGGGGCACCTCGAAGAGGGGGAGACCGCGGAGCAGGCGGCGTTGCGCGAGGTCGAGGAGGAGACCGGCATCCAGGGTCGGATCCTCGCCCCGCTCGGCGTCATCGACTTCTGGTTCATCGCCGAGAAGCGCCGCATTCACAAGACCGTTCACCACTTCCTCATGGAAGCCCGCGGCGGTGAGCTCTCCGATGCCGATCCGGAGGTCGTCGAGGTCGCGTGGGTGCCACTGACGTCGCTACCCGAGCAACTCGCCTACGCCGACGAGCGACGCCTGCTGGATCGATTGCCGCAGTTGTGGGCCGACGCCGGCTGACCGGCTGCCTTCCGCGACGTTGGCCTGTCGCGACGGCAGCCAGCCTTCTCATCATGTGCTCCGTCCTGTTTGGCGCCGCTTCCGCCCAGGCGGAGGATCCGGTGCTGGCCACCGCCACGAACCCCATTCGCGTAACCCTGACCGGGTTGGCTCCCGTGTCCCTGACCGACTCCACCGCACTGTCGGCGAGCGGCAAGATTTCCAATTCCGGGCTGGACACTCTGCGCGACGTCAACGTGCGCCTGACGATCTCCACTCAGCCGCTTCCCGATCGACGCAGCCTTCGGCTCGGTGATGACGTCGGTGCGACCGTCGACACGGTGCCGATCTACGACAGCACCGTGCCGGTGGCGCGCGCACTACGTCCGGGTGCCAAGCGGCAGTACCGGCTCAGCGCGGCCAAGGGCAGCATCGTGCTGCCCGCGCCGGGTGTGTACGTCGTCGGCGTCGAGGTCACCGGGGTCGGATCGGCCGGACCGATGATCCTCGGTTCGAGTTACACGCTCATCCCTTATGTGCCCGAGCCGATCGACCCGATCAACGTGACGTGGCTGTGGCCACTCGCTGGATGGCCCGCACAGGCCGCCAACGGCGTACTCCTCGACGACAAACCGTCCAAGGAGATCGCCCCCGGAGGCCGGCTGGACTCCCTGTTGGCCGCGGGCCGAACCGTGCCGACCATCAGTTGGGTCGTCGATCCGCAGCTGCTGCAAATGACCGCCGACATGGCCGACGGCTATCTCGTCGAACGTGACGGCGAGGTTCGACCCGGGAGCGCGCAGGAACCGGCGGCCGCATGGCTCGCCAACCTGCAGCAAGTCCTGGTACCCACCAAGAAGTCCGCAGGGACGACGCCCGATCTCTTGGGCCTGCCCTACGCCGATCCCGATGCCGACGCACTCGTGCGGTCGGGGTTGTCCTCGGACGTGGTGCGCGCCACGACCGACTCAGCACCGATGCTGGATCGGAATCTCGGTCGCCCTCCGGACTCCGTCACCGCCTGGGCCAGTGGAGGCCGCCTCACCGCCAAGACCATCGATACATTCGCCGCAGCGGGCGTGACGTCCGTGGTGCTGCGTGACAACGCGATGCCGGTGTCGGGCGAGATCTCCTACACACCGAGTGGCTATGCCGACATCGCCACCGAGGCCGGTCCGGTGCGCGCCCTCCTCGTCGACTCCGGCCTCCTACGCGCCCTCACCCTGCCGCAGGGAAACCTCGCCTCGGTCCTCGCGGCCCGACAGCGGTTCGTGTCAGAGCTGGCCTTCGTCGCACTCGAACCCGGCCCCTCTCCGCGCTATCTCGTGGCCGCGGCAGGCAGCGTTCGCTGGGACCCCAACCCGCGACTGCTGACCGGCATCATCGCCGCACTGCGCGGCACGTCATGGACCAGACTCGTCCCCGTGAGCACGGTGCTGGAGTTGCCCCCGAGCAACGTCACTCGCGCTTTCGACGGCGGCAACACCAAGAGTCGCTCGCGGGAGCTCAGCACCGACTACCTCGATCGGGTCCACCAGACACAGGACGACATCAACTCCCTGCGCACCATCCTCAGCCGACCGTTGCCGGTGGTCACCCCCCTGACGGACACGCTGCTCCGGGCCGAGTCCAGCGCGTGGCGCACCCGCACGAAGACGGGTACGGCGATCTTGAACAGCATCGACGCCGACATCGCGCAGACAATCTCCGGTGTGTACGTCGTGCCACGCTCGGACGTCACACTCAGCGGTGACCGCGGCAAGATTCCCGTCACGGTCGCCAATGACCTCGACCAAGATGTCACCGTCGGCGTCCGGGTGACGGCCGATCCAGCCTCCCGCCTGGAATCAGAGCCGCTGACCGACGTGCGCATCGAGGCGGGCACCCGGGCGAGCCTGGAAATCCCCGTGCGCATCGTGGGCGGTGGTGCCTTGAACGTCGACGTCCAACTCACCGACGGCAACGACGACGCCTTCGGTGCGGCGGCACCACTCGAACTCCGCACCACCGCCTATTCGCGCGCGGCGACCTGGGTCGCCGTCGCTGCGGCCGTGGTCCTGGTGCTGCTCGTCGTCTTCGACATCGTGCGTCGGGCCCGTGGGCGCCGACGTTCCACTGAGCCGCCCGCCCCGGACGGTGCCGCATGAGCGATCAGCAGGTTCCTCCCGGCGACGGCGAGGCGGAGGTTGACGAGCAGGCGCGCGCCGACACCAGCGGCCTACTCGGCTCCAGCGCGGTGATGGCCGCGGGCACCGTCGTCTCACGCATCACCGGTGTGCTCCGCGACGTCGCCCTCACCGCCGCGCTGGGCTTCTACGTCGTCTCCGACGCGTACTCCCTGGGCAACACGATGCCCAACGTTCTGTACATCCTCGTCATCGGTGGCGCACTCAACGCGGTGTTCATCCCGCAGTTAGTGCGCAAGATGAAGGACGACGCCGATGGTGGTGCGGCGTACGCCGACCGACTCCTCACCCTCGCCGGCGTCGTTCTCCTGGTGTTCTCGGTCCTGGCGGTCCTGCTGGCGCCCCTGCTTGTCGATCTCTACGCCACCGCGTCGTACGACGAGTCGCAACGCGCACTGGCCACCGCCTTTGCCCGACTGTGCCTGCCGCAGATCTTCTTCTACGGGATCTATGCGCTCTTCACGCAGGTGCTCAACTCCCGTGGTCGCTTCGGCGCTCCCATGTTCGCGCCCATCCTGAACAACGTCATCGCCATCGCGACGTTCCTGTTCTTCCTGGTGATCGCGGGAACGGCCGCTGCCGCGGACGGCGAACTCACCACCGACCAGATCCTCATCCTCGGGATCGGCACGACACTGGGTGTCGCGGCTCAGGCCCTCATCCTCCTACCGGTGCTCCTGCGCAGTGGCTACCGCTGGCGCCCCCGGTTCGACTGGCGCGGGCACGGCCTGGGCAAGGCCGGGCACCTGGCTGTGTGGACACTTCTGCTGGTCTTCATCAACCAGGCCGGCTACGTCGTCATCACCCGGCTGGCCACTCTGGCCAACGTCAATGCATCGCTCGACGGGTCGACCCCGGCTGGCCTGACGACGTACCAGAAGGCCCACCTGATCTTCATGCTGCCGCATAGCGTCATCACGGTGTCGATCGTGACCGCCCTCTTGCCGGCCCTCAGCCGGGTCGCACACTCGGGTCGACTCAAGCAGGTGGGTGCCGACGTGGGTGGCGCCATGCGCCTCGTCGCCGCGCTGATCGTGCCGGTCGGCGCGGTGCTGATGATCACCGGCCCGGGCATTGCCCGTCTCCTCTTCGGCTACGGCGCGGCCACCCCCCAGCAGGCGCAACTCACCGGCACCATCACCAGCGTCTTCATGCTGGGCCTGATCCCCTTCACCTTGTTCTACGTCCTCTTCCGCGGCTTCTACGCGGTCGAGGACACGCGCACGCCATTCCTCGTCAGCGTCATCATGAATGTCGTCGCGCTCGCGGTCGCGGTCCCGTTGTTCTATGCGGTGAGCGGTCCGGCGCAGATCGCCGCTCTCGCCTTTGGCTACGTCTGCGGGTTCTGGGCGACCTTCATCGTGTCGTGGATCCTGCTGGCTCGACGCCTCGGCGGCGTGGACTCCGGCAACACCATTCGCGCCCTGCTGCGCATGCTCATCGCCGGCTTCGTCGCACTGGCCGTCATGTTCGGCACCCAGGCACTGCTGGTGTCCTACGTCACCGGTGGTGGGGCGGACAGCCCCTGGCCGATCCTCATCAACGTGATCGTCGTGTCGACGGTCGGCGTCCTGATCTACCTCGCCGCTGCGTGGGCCTTGCGCATCGCCGAGGTTGGCGAGGTCATGGGCCTGGTCCGGCGCAAGGTCCTGCGCCGCTAGCCGGGCCGATCCGAGGGACCCGTGCGTGTCTCGGCCTGCGACAGCGCACCACCGCCGCCTACCCTCAAGGGGTGGGTGAGCGAATGATCGATCGCTACCGGCTCGAACTCCTGGTCTCCCAGACTGGTCGCGCCGAGTTGTGGCGCGCCCACGACACCGCCCTCGACCGTCCGGTGGCACTCCGGTTGGTCCCCGCCGACGATCCGCGCACCATGGCCGTCCTGGCCGCCGCCCGGCGTGCCGCCGGCGTCGACGACCGCCGCATCATCGCCGTGCTGGACGTCCTCGACCTGGTCACCGACGACACCGGAACGACGTACTCCGTCGTCGTGAGCGAGTGGGTCGAAGGACGCACCCTCACCGATATCCAGGAGGAGCGCGAGGGTGAGCCCATCGACGCTGGCGAGGCCCTCCCTCTCATCCGACAGGTCGCCCTCGCCATTCAGCACAGTCACGAGGTCGGGGTCCATCACGATCGACTGCGGCCGAGTTCGCTGCTCATCGCCGAGACCGCCGACCTCGACGACCCGTTTACCTTGCTCGGTGACTCCAACGTCGTGCGCATCCGAGGACTGGCCGTCGACGCGGCGCTGTGGCCGGAGACGGCGCCGACGACGATCGACCGTGACCTGCACGGTGTCGGCTGCCTCTTCTACGCCATCCTGACCGGCCGCTGGCCCGAGGGTCTCAGCGACGGCATGTCGCCCGCCCCCCGCGTGGGAGATCGACTGCTGCCCCCCTCCCAGGTCGTGGCCGAGGCACCGCCCGCCATCGACGACGTGGTCATGCGCGCCATAGATCCGGCCGTCACCGGAGACGCGCGCTGGGAGAACTTCTCTGACGTCGGCGAGTTCGTGACCGCGCTCGGCAGCCTGGATGCGAGTTCGAACCGCTGGTCGTTCGCTTTGCCACCGACGCGATCGGACAGCGTCGGTCGCCGCATCTTGCGCGGTGTCGGCCGCACCGCGGTGGCAGCCGTCGCGCTGCTCGCCATCGGTGGCTTGGCCCTCGGCGGCTTGCGTCTGGCCCAAGGCGCCGATTCACCGTGGGGGGTCAGTCCGACACCGATGGCGACCGAGGTCCTCATGGACGTCGCGGTGGGTGACGACCCGTTGCTCGGCACCGATACCCCCACCGGAGCAATCGAGATCGTCGAGGTGACCGACTTCGACCCGCGCGGACCCGACGGTGTCGAGATGCCCGAACTGGTCGAGGGAGCTATCGACAACGACCCGGCCACGGCGTGGACGACCGACATCTACTACTCCGCCGATATGGACGGCAAGGGCGGTGTCGGTCTGCTCCTCGACCTCGGCGCCTCGGAGGCAGTGAGTGCGGTCCAACTGGAGTTCCTCGGCAATGGCGGCTCGGTCAAGGTGCTCATCGCCCCCGAGCCCTACGGCAAGCTCCGCAAGTGGACGCCCCTGGCCAGTGCCGAGGGGGTGGGCACGTCGATCGACCTGCGCTCACCGCGACCGGTCGTTGGTCGATACGTCCTGGTGTGGTTCACCCAACTGCCCCTCGTCGACGGCTACTACCAGGGCGGCATCAAGGAAGTGTCGGTGCTGCGCTGAGCGTCACGCCGACCTCCCCCGTCCTCGCCACTAGGCTCGCCGTCGTGACCGCGCCCACCGATGCCGAACTCCTGGCATCGCACTGTGCCGGTGATCCCGACGCGTTCGCTGAACTGGTACGGCGGCATCGTGATCGCCTTTGGGCGGTTGCGCTGCGCACCACGGGAGATCCCGAGGAGGCGGCGGACGCCGTCCAGGACGCCCTGATCTCGGCGTACCGACGGGCGGACTCCTTCCGAGGAGATGCGGCCGTCACCACCTGGCTGCACCGGATCGTGGTCAACGCCTCCCTCGACCGCATGCGGCGGCGCGCCGTACGGCCGTGGACCGCCCTGCCGGAGGAGGATTCCTCGTCTCCGGCGTTGGTGGACGAATCGCGCCTGGCCGACCCCCGCGAGGCGGCCGAGAGTGCCGAGACGACACGTGAGGTCCGCGCCGCCCTCGACACGCTGCCGCCGGACCAGCGCGCCGCCATCGTGCTGGTAGACCTCGAAGGCTGGTCCGTGGAAGACGCCGCGCAGGCGTTGGACTGCCCCGTCGGAACGGTCAAGAGCAGGTGCTTCCGGGGCCGCGCCAAACTTGCCGAAAGACTTGCCCATCTGCGGAACCCAGACGACGATTCGGCCGTCACACCCCCGGATCACGAACAGATCACGGAACGGTACGGACACGGTCAAGGAGGTGCGGAGCAGTCATGAACGACGAGACTGAGCCGGCTGATCTCCCCGGATCTGATCTCCCGGATCCCGGTCTGACCGGCGCGGACCTGCCGCCCATCGATCCCGAACTGCACGCATGGCTGGCCAGCGATCCCGCACCGCCCATGCCGGCCGATGTCTGGAGCCGCATCGAAGCGGCCCTGGCAGCGGAGCCGCCGTTCGGTGCTGCCGGGGTCCCAGAACCTGCCGCGATCTCTGAGTCTGCGGAAGTGACTGACCTCGCCGCGGCCCGCCGCCGCTCCGGCCGACTGTGGCCGGTTCTTGCTGGTGCGGCCGGTGTCGCCCTGATCGGGTTGGTGGCTCTGCCAGCCCTGCGGGGAGGTGATGCCCCCCCAGTCGCTGACGGCCCCATTACCGCCGAGGCGGCTATTGACATCCCGACTCCCGCGAGCGTGACCGCACCGGCTGAGACCAACGTAGGCCAGGGTGCTGGTGAAGGCTCAGACGCGCAGGGCACCGAGCCCCAGGTAGCGGATGCACCCGCCGATCCCCCGACGTCTGCTGCACCATCACCGGATCCGGGCGTGACCCAGACACCGGCACCGAGCCCCAACGTCGCCATGCCCGTGGCCATGCTCGATACCGGCACCACATACTCCAGCGACGCGATGCCGACCCAGGTGACCACCCTGCTCGCCTCGGTGGGCATGGCCGACTCGCAGTCCATGGCGCGGGCCATGGGTGGTGCCAGCGTCAGTCCGTCCCCGATGGCGGGAACCGGTCTGATGGCGAGCCCCGAAGCGCTGCACGACTGCATGCTCCGCCTCGGACTACCCGAGACGTCACAGCCGCTGCTGGTCGATCACGGCACATTCGAGGGTCAGGACGCGGGGATGCTGGTCACGGTCGGATCGGTGTTGACCGATGGCACTCCGGGTGATCTGCACGTCGTCGTCGTCGGCATGGAGTGCGCGGAGACGGACGTCGCCGCAGCGCGGCATTTCGATCTTCCCGTCGCCCGCTAGGCGGCCGGGGGCCAACTTCTGGGAATACCCAGGGGGGTATCCTCGTTAGCGCCGGCGTCGACCTCGTTCGACGTTCCGCGGCAGAACCGGCAGGATGCTGCCATCGACCACCGATTGGGAAGGTGCACCCCGTGTCCGACGTGCGCGACGTCATCATCATCGGCTCCGGCCCCTCCGGCTACACGGCCGCCATCTACACCGCCCGCGCCCAGCTCAACCCGCTGGTGCTCGAGGGTGCGGTCACCGCTGGTGGTGCGCTCATGAACACCACCGAGGTCGAGAACTTCCCCGGCTTCAAGGACGGCATCATGGGCCCGGCCTTGATGGAGGAGATGCGCGCCCAGGCCGTCCGCTTCGGCGCTGAGATCATCACCGATGACGCAGTGGAAGTACGTCTCGAGGGCGACGTGAAGTACGTGCGTGACGGCTCGGGCCGCGAGTACCACGCACGATCGGTGATCCTGGCCATGGGCTCGGGCTACCGCGAACTCAACCTCCCCAACGAGAAGCGGCTGTCCGGCCACGGCGTCTCATGGTGTGCCACCTGTGATGGCTTCTTCTTCCGCGACCAGGACATCGCCGTCGTCGGTGGTGGCGACTCCGCGGTCGAGGAGGCCACCTTCCTCACGCGGTTCGCCAAGTCCGTGACGCTGATCCACCGTCGAGACGAACTCCGCGCCAGCAAGATCATGGCCGAGCGCGCGATGAACGATCCGAAGATCAACTTCGCCTGGAACTCCGAGGTCGTCGATGTCCTCGGAGATGCGAAGGTCTCCGGCGTCGTTCTCAAGGACACCATCACCGGTGAGACCCGCGAGTTGGCCGTCACCGGGCTCTTCATCGCCATCGGCCATGACCCGCGCTCGGAGCTCATCAAGGGTCAGGTCGATCTCGACGACGAGGGCTACGTCGTGGTGCAGGCCCCGAGCACGCGCACCAACGTGCCCGGTGTCTTCGCCGCCGGAGACCTCGTCGACCACACCTACCGTCAGGCGATCACCGCCGCGGGCACCGGCTGTGCCTCGGCCCTCGACGCTGAGCGATTCCTCGCCGGTCACGCCTGACCTCTCCGCCTGCGCAACGTAGGCTGACACCACTCGGATCCCACAACCAGGAGACCCCATGGCCACCAAGATCGTCACCGACGCATCGTTCGATGCCGACGTGCTCAAGAGCGACATCCCCGTCATCGTTGACTTCTGGGCCGAGTGGTGCGGACCGTGCCGCATGGTCGCCCCGATCCTCGAGGAGATCTCGGCCGAGTACGACGGCAAGATCGTCATCGCCAAACTGAATGTCGACGAGAATCCCAAGACCGCCGCGTCCTACGGCATCACCTCGATCCCGACGATGAACGTGTTCTCCGGCGGTGACGTGGTCAAGACCATCATCGGAGCCAAGCCGAAGGCCGCGCTGCTCTCCGACCTGCAGCCCTTCCTGTAGGCCACGGTGGCACCACCCCTCGTTCGCCGGGGGGACACCGGTGATGCCGTCGCCGACGTCCGCGAACGCCTTGTTCGACTCCGGTTGCTGCCGGCGGCCGCCGTTGGCGACCCCGGCGACGTCGAGTTCGATGCCGCGATCGAACAGGCGGTGCGCACGTTCCAGCAGCAGCGCGGTATTCCCGTTGACGGCATCGTGGGTCCGCAGACCTTCCGGCATCTCGAGGAGGCCCGCTGGTCCCTCGGCGACCGCGTGCTCGCCTACACCGCCGGTCACCTCATCCATGGCGACGACGTCCTCGACCTCCAGCAGCGCCTCTCCCGCATGGGGTTCGACTGCGGTCGCCCGGATGGCATCTTCGGCGTACTCACGGACTCGGCCCTGCGTGAATTCCAGCGCAACGTCGGACTCGACGCCGACGGCATGTGTGGTTTCACGACGTACTGGGCGCTGGAGCGACTCACCCGCACGGTCGGCGACGGCGATGCCGTGGCCATCCGCGAGCGCCAAGCCCATGACGCATTGCGCAGCGGTGTCGCCGGCAAGGTGATCGTGCTCGATCCCGGCGGCGCCGACGCCGATCAGCGGTTCGCCCTGGCCGAGGCCACGATCCTGGCCGATGTGTGCGCCCGCGTCGAGGGGCGCCTGGCCGCACTCGGCACCCAGGTGCTCTACACGCGCCCACCCACGCCCGAACTCGTCACCGAGCGCACCCGTGCGGTGTTCGCCAACGAGGCCGGTGCCGATCTGGTGCTCTCACTGCATGTGGAGCGGGTGGACCTGCCCGGAGCGAACGGCACCTCGACCTTCTTCTACGGCGCACCGCTCGGTGGCACGCCCAGCAGCGCCGGTGGCCGACTCGCCGCCGAGCTCATCCAGGAAGAGTTGTGCGCCCGCACCGATCTCACCGACTGTCGCAGCCATCCGCGCACCTGGGATCTGCTGCGGCTGACGTCGATGCCGGCCGTCTGGGTCGAGTTGGGCTACCTCTCCCACCCCGGTGACGCGGCTCGGTTGAATAACGAGAGGTTCCGCGACACCCTCGGCGAGGCGCTGGCGTCCGCTGTCGCCCGCTTCTTTGCCCCCGAGTAGGCACTAGCGGGGTTCGGGCCAGAGCATTCGGCCAACGAATCCACCGACAGCCCCGGCGGCAAAGATCAGGGCCAGCAGACCGATCGCCTTGACCATTGGCTGACTCCCCTTCTGCAGTCCTTGCCCCCTCATCGGTCAGCATAGAGGGGCTGGGACACTGGCATCTTCAACGATTGCAGTGCCCACCGTGCGGCCACGAAGGAGGTGCGTCATGAGCGAAGGCTCCCGTCTCGACCCCTGGGTGGATGCCTACGCCGCGCGCGCCCGTGGCATGACCGCCTCGGAGATCCGCGCCCTCTTTGCCGTCGCCTCACGCCCCGAGGTGGTCTCCCTGGCCGGCGGCATGCCCTTCGTCTCGGCGCTCCCGCTCGACACCCTCGCCGACACGGCTGCGCGTCTGGTGCGAGATCGCGGAGCGGAGGTGCTGCAGTACGGCTCCGGGCAGGGCGATGTGACACTGCGCGGCCAGATCCTCGACGTCATGAGTGACGTGGGTATCACCGCCCACCCCGATGACGTCATCGTGACGACCGGCTCGCAGATGGCCCTCGACCTGGTCACCCGCGTCTTCTGCGATCCCGGCGACGTCGTCTTCGTCGAGGCGCCTTCGTACGTTGGCGCACTCGGTGTCTTCCGGTCCTACGAGTGCGACATCGTGCACGTGCCGATGGATGACGACGGTCTCATTCCCGAAGCGCTCGCCGAGGCGATCACGCAGGCGCGCGCCGCGGGCAAGAAGCCCAAGATGATCTACACGATCCCGAACTTCCACAACCCCGCCGGTGTCACCCAGACGACCGACCGTCGTGAACGGGTACTCGAGATTGCCAAGCGCGAAGGCTTGCTCATCCTCGAGGACGACCCCTATGGGCTTCTCGGCTTCGATGGCTCGGTGCCCCGCGCGATCCGAGCCGATGACGATCAGCAGGTGGTCTACCTCGGGTCGTTCTCCAAGACCATCGCTTCGGGCCTACGGGTCGGCTGGGCCGTGGCGCCGCATGGTGTGCGCGAGAAGCTCGTGCTGGCCGCGGAGTCGGCCGTGCTGTGCCCGTCGAACTATGCGCAACTCACGGTGAGTGAATATCTCGCGACCCAGCCATGGCGAGATCAGGTGAAGGTCTTCCGTGAGCTCTACCGCGAGCGCCGCGATGCCCTGCTGGATTCGATGGAGCAGCTCATGCCGCCCGGCACGAAGTGGACCCACCCGGCCGGCGGCTTCTACTCATGGGTCACCTTGCCCGAGGGTCTGGACTCCAAGGCAATGTTGCCGCGGGCCGTCGCCGCCCTTGTCGCCTACGTGCCCGGCACCGGATTCTTCGTCGACGGTCAAGGTCACGAGAGCTTGCGCCTGTCCTACTGCTACCCCGATCCCGATCGCATCCGTGAGGGCGTGCGTCGTCTCGCCGGCGTCGTCGAGTCGGAACTGGACATCGCGCAGACCTTCGGCACGACCCGGGTGCTGCGTGATGCTGAAGGTCCGGAGAACCCCTCCCCGAACATGCACTGACACTGCGCGTGAAATGACTTGCGCGCGAAGTTGAGAAGAGGACGACGATGCAGGTGATGGTGCTAGCCGGTGGACTTTCCGCCGAGCGCGATGTGTCGCTGCGTTCGGGGCGTCGTGTTGCCGAGGCCCTGCGCGCCGCGCGACCGGATTGGATCGTGGTTGAGCGCGACATCGACTCGACCCTGCTGGAGGATCTCGCGCAATCGCGGCCGGACTGTGCGATCCCGCTACTGCATGGCACCGCCGGTGAGGATGGCGCCGTCCGCGATGTGCTGGAGTGCCTCGGTCTGCCCTACGTCGGATCGCGCGCGGCCTCCTGCCGGCTCGCCTTCGACAAGTCCGTGGCCAAGACGCTCTTGCATCGCGCGGGCGTCGCAACACCTCAGTCAGTTGCCCTGCCGCACGCGACCTTCCGTGAGCTCGGGGCCGCCGGAGTCATCGCCGCAGTCGAGCAGGGTCTCGGCCTGCCGGTCGTCGTCAAGCCCACCCGCGGTGGGTCCGCACTCGGTGTGAGTGTCGTCCATGAGGCGTCAGAGTTGCCGGCGGCGATGGTGGGGGCGTTTGCCTACGGCGATGTTGCGCTGATCGAGAAGTTCATCACCGGAACCGAGGTTTCGGTCGCGGTCGTCGAAGGCCCGGAAGCTCCGATCGCGCTCCCCGCCGTCGAGATCGTGCCGGACGACGGCTTCTACGACTACGCCTCTCGCTACACCGCGGGCACGACATCGTTCTATGTGCCGGCACGTCTTGACGATGCCGCGGCTCAGGCCGCCGCCGACGCAGCTCTCACTGCGCACGCCGTGCTCGGATTGCGCGACTGGTCACGCACCGACCTCATCGTCGATGCTGACGGCACGCCCTGGTTCCTCGAGGTGAACGTCGCGCCGGGCATGACGGAGACGTCACTGGTGCCGCAGGCGCTCGTCGCCGCGGGCATCGAGATGGGGCGCGGGATGGCCGGCCTCGTTGAACGCGCCGTCGCTCGCGTCTAGCCCTTCGTCGTGGACGAGCTCAGGACACAGAACTCGTTGCCCTCGGGATCGGCCAGCACTACCCATCCCACCTCCCCCTGCCCGATGTCGATTCGCTGGGCCCCCAGGGCCAGGAGTCGGCTGACCTCGGCCGGTTGATCATCGGGCCGCAGGTCGATGTGCAGTCGGTTCTTCCCCGTCTTCGGCTCGTCCACCTGCACGAAGAGCAGGCCCGGCAACGTGTCGGCAGCAGGGCGGATTTCGAAAACGTCAGAGGAGTCATCCACCACTACCCAGCCGAGGGCGTCCACCCACCATCGCCCAAGGGTTTGCGGGTTGCGCGCATCCACGGTGATCTGCTCCCAGATGAGCGCCACCGCACTAGCCCTGGTCGACGAGGAACTTCTCGATCATCGGCGTCAAGATCTGTCGATCACCGCTGACGGTGAGGAAGTGCCCACCGGGCAAGGTCTCGATTCGCACGGCTCCGTCCGCCATCGCGGCCTGAGTCGGCGTCACGTAGTTCACCTGGGCGAAGGGGTCGTGCTCGCCGACGACGAACAGGCACGGTGTCGATAGCCCGATGACATCGTCGGCGAACGACGCCCCGGTCCAGACCAGGAAGTACTGCTGGAAGGTCTCCTCGTTCATCACCGACAACGTCGCGTCGAGAAGGGCGTCGTACGCCGCGTCATCGTCCGCGAGGACGGGATCGAGCCCAGCGATGATCATGCCGGGGCCGTCCGCCGCTTTGCCCTTGGCGTAGGAGGCCATGTACGCCGGTCCGGTCTCCTCGGTCGCACCCGTGTTCATCACGGCGATCTCATCGAATCCGGTGGGCATCACCGGGCAGATTCCGACGACGGCCTTGACTCGCTCGGGAGCAAGTGTCGCCATACGCAGTCCAGAGGCGCCGCCATAGCTGTGTCCCACGACATCGAAGGTCGTCCAGCCGAGTTCATCGGCCACGGCGAGCTGCGCACGGGCGAGGTCGGTGATGTCTGCTGCGGGAGCTTCGTCGTAGGCATCGCCGTAGCCGGGGTTGTGCACGACCGCGATCTGGAACTTCTCCGGATCCAGCATCTCGAAGAAGCCGTCATAGACCGACGGACCGAACCAGCCGTGGACCGCAAGCACTCGCTGCGGTCCGTTGCCAATGATCTGTGCCACGCGCGCGCTCATGGGCTCCTC
>CAYGMM010000028.1:278-20481 GCA_964351035.1 uncultured Actinomyces sp. | reverse complement strand
GAACGGCAGACCGCGCACCTGGTTGTAGCCGATCGCATCCACGAGGAATCGACCCCGGATGAGGAAGGCCAATTGTCCGAGGTTCATCTCCGGGACGATGACGCGGTCGTAGGCGCGCAGCACCTCGCCAAGGTTGGCGGGGAAGGGATTGAGATGACGCAGGTGTGCCTGCGCCACCTCGAGGCCTTCGGAGCGTACCGCCCGGCACGCGGCACCGATCGGCCCGTACGTCGATCCCCAACCGAGGATGAGCACCCGGGCCTTGCCCGAGGGGTCGTCGACCTCCAGCGGTGGGATGGTCGCGGCGATCGCATCGACCTTGGCCTGGCGAATGCGCACCATGCGGTCGTGGTTCTCCGGGTCGTAGGAGATGTCGCCGCTCCCGTCAGCCTTCTCCAGGCCGCCGATCCGATGCTCAAGCCCCGGGGTACCCGGGACGGCCCAGGGCCGAGCGAGCGTCTCCGGATCACGCAGATAGGGCCAGAACTCACCGTCGTGGTTGGTCTCGGTGGCGAAGTCCGGATCGATCCGGGGAAGTCCGCTGACCTCGGGGACCCGCCACGGCTCGGAGCCATTGGCCAGGTAGCCGTCGGACAGCAGGAAGACCGGTGTGCGGTAGGTGATCGCGATGCGCGCAGCCTCAAGCGCAGCGTCGAAGCAGTCACCCGGGGACTGCGGCGCCACGATGGGCACCGGAGCCTCGCCGTTGCGGCCGAACATCGCCTGCAGCAGGTCGGCCTGCTCGGTCTTGGTGGGCAGGCCGGTCGACGGTCCCCCGCGCTGTACGTCGACGATCACCAGCGGTAGTTCGAGTGACACCGCCAGACCGATCGCCTCGGACTTCAGTGCGACGCCGGGGCCCGACGTCGTCGTCACACCGAGGGATCCGGCGTACGAAGCGCCGAGGGCTGCGGTGACACCGGCGATCTCGTCCTCGGCCTGCACGGTGACGACGCCAAAGTCCTTGTGCTTGCTCAGTTCATGGAGGATGTCGGAGGCCGGGGTGATGGGGTAGGAGCCGAGGAAGAGGGGCAGACCCGACTGGCGAGATGCCGCGATCAGGCCGTAGGCCAAAGCGGGATTGCCGGTGATGTTGCGGTAGGTGCCCGGCACCATCGGGGCCGGCTTGACCTCGTAGCGCACGGAGAAGCTCTCCGTCGTCTCGCCGAAGGACCAACCCGCCTCGAAAGCCGCGATGTTGGCGGCCATGATCTGCGGCTTCTTAGCGAACTTCGAGCGGAGGAACCCCAGCGTGCCTTCCGTGGGCCGACTGTATAGCCAGCACAGCAGGCCGAGGGCGAACATGTTCTTGGCGCGCTCGGCTTCCTTCTTGGAGACCTCGAAGTCGGCGAGGGCGTCCAAGGTCATCGAGGTCAGCGCAATGTCGTGGACGGCGTACTGATCGAGGGAACCATCTTCGAGGGGGTTGGCGTCGTAGCCCACCTTCTCCAGATTGCGCTTGGTGAACTCGTCGGTATTGACGATGAGGTCGGCGCCCGGCCGTAGGTCCTTGAGGTTGGCCTTGAGGGCGGCGGGGTTCATCGCGACCAGGACATCAGGCCGATCGCCCGGGGTCATGATGTCGTGGTCGGCGAAGTGCAGTTGGAAGGCGGAGACGCCGGGCAGGGTGCCGGCCGGTGCGCGAATCTCGGCGGGGAAGTCCGGCAGGGTCGACAGGTCGTTGCCGAGGCCGGCCGTCTCGGAGGTGAACCGGTCGCCGGTCAACTGCATGCCGTCACCGGAATCACCGGCGAACCGAATGACCACGTGGCCGAGGGGGACGACGGTCTTGGCAGTTGATGTCACGCGCACCTCTTCGGTCGATGGGGCCCGGTCCCTGGGGCCACGCTCCATTGTCCACCCAGAGTCCGCCATTGTCCGTTCAGGTCCCCGCCCTCGGAACGTCGGTAACCTTCGGGAGTGGACTACACGCTGGCGACCGATCCGAGCGTGCGGATCCATGTCCGCGACCTCGGGCTGGCCTGTTGCGCCGTCGAGTTTGCGGCGGCGGTCGCCCAGGGCCTGCTGCTCCCGGTCGATGAGAACGCCGAGCCGGCCCGGGCGCACATTCTGGTGATTTCCGGGACGGTGACAGGCGCCATGCGGGCCCAGATCGAGGCGGCGTGGGCCGCACTGCCCGAGCCACGGTTCGCCGTGGCCTTCGGCGCTTGCAGCACGTCGGGCGGCCCCTACTGGGACTCGTACGCCGTGATGCCGGGGATCGGTGAGGTCCTTCCGGTGCAGCATTACGTCCCCGGCTGCCCACCCCGCCCCGATGCCCTGGTGGCCGCGCTCGCCGATGCGGTGGCGGCCCGATGAGTGCGTCACCCCCCGGCGTTCGGTTGACGGACTGGTCCTCGGGAATCGCGGAACTCATCTCCGACGGGTACGCCTATCTCGATCTGTTGACCGCGGTGGATCGGCCGGATGATGGCGAGATCGAGGTCGTCATCCACCTCGTCGATGCGAGTGCGTCCGGTGTCTTCGCACACACACGACTTGACCGCGCGGCCCCGCAGTTGGACAGCCTGGTGGAGATGCTGCCCGCCGCCGACTGGCATGAGCGCGAGATTGCGGAGATGTTCGGGGTGACCTTGGTCGGTCACCCGCGGCCGGAGCGACTGCTGCTCGCGGACGTGCCGGTTGATCACCCCCTGCGCAAGGATGTCGTGTTGGCGGCACGGCGCGAACGTTCATGGCCGGGTGCCAAACCCGAGCCGGGGCGGAGGGCGCGGCGCACGCCACGTCCGCACGGCGTACCCGATGATGATGGGGATCGGTGATGAGCGAACTGCATGGCGCGATTGCCCTGGATGCCGCTGCCTGCACCTCCTGCATGCTGTGCGTGCGCGAGTGCCCCGACTGGTGCATCGAGATCGACAGCCACACCGAGGAGGTGACCGAACCGGGGGCACGGCGGCCGCGCACGGTTGCTGTCCTCGACCGGTTCACCATCGACTGGGGCCTGTGCATGTACTGCGGGATCTGCGTCGAGGTCTGCCCGTTTGATGCGCTTCGCTGGGTTTCGGACACCGGATACTCCGCCTCATCCTCCGCGGAACTGCGACACGGGAGCGAGCGGCTCGGACAGTTTGGCGCTCCCTCTTAACGCATCCGCCGGTGTGTGTCACCATGTGGGAACTCGGCCTTATGGTGGGAAGAAGACTTGGGGTTGAGTGGATCGGGGGGATCCATGGGCGAGTCAGCACTACCGCGAGAGGCGGCACTACCGGTTGAGCCGGCCAGGCCAGCGGCACGTATCGCGGTCGTAGAGTCCATGCGCAATGGCGAGGCGGTCGGCACGATCGCCGACCTGCTGGCTTCTGCTGGCTTTGCGGTCGAACGGCGACAGACCCTCGCGCCTGATGAGGCAGCGGCCTTCGACCTCGTCCTGAGAGACGCCGAGCCCATGGTGGATGACGAGCCGACTACCGACGTGCAGGTGGGGCGATTGCACATCGACGGTGTTCGCAAGCAGGTCTTCGTGGACGGTCAGCGGGTCATCATGTCGGCACGGGAGTACACGTTGCTGCGGCATCTGGCCGCGCACCCCGACGTGGTGTTCTCACGCGCAGAGTTGCTGCGCGCCGTGTGGGGATCAACCTGGCGGACCGAAGGCTCGGTAACGGAGTACATCCGGCGCCTGCGGGTGCTGCTGGAGCCTACGGGCATCGGAGAGTGCCTCGTGACCCGCAAGGGATTCGGTTACAGCTTCGATGCCGAGGCGGTCATGCCGTCGCGTTGAGTCGGGTCGTCAGGACCGTCGACTCGCGAGTCCGACGGCGGCCGCTGCCGCCGCCGCACCGGCGACAACCGCTCCGGCGATCGTGCGTTGCCGGCGCACGGTCGGCTCAATGTCGGCGTACGGCGTCGTGCTGAAGGACACCATCTCGTAGCGGGTCCGGTAGCGGTCACCGAGGACGCGATGGAGCATCTGCTCGGCCTTGTGCGTGGCCTTGTAGACGGGGGAGTTCACCGAGTCCCGCATCTCGATGAAGTTGTGCAGCGCGAGATCAGCGATGGCGTCACCCTGCGGTTTGCGGATCCGGGCGTACTCGGCGAGAGCCGGGGCCCAGGAGCCGAGGTGCAGGTCCCACTGGCGCATGAGTTCAAGGCAGTCCTCAAAGCCCGCGTTGGCACCCTGCCCGTAGAAGGGACAGATGGCATGCGCCGCGTCGCCGATGAGTCCCACGGTGCCGGCATTCCAGGGTTGGCAACGCACGGTCAGCAAAGACCCGACCGGGTTGAGTCGGTAGTCCTCCTCGAGGTCGGGCATCAACTCCGAGGCATCGGGGTAGTTGTCATCGAAGTACCGTCGCGCCTGCTCCGGGGTGGCGATCTCGTCGAAGGAGCCTGGACCGGTGCGTGGCCAGAAGAGGGTGGCGGTGAAGGTCTTATCCAGGTTGGGCAGCGCGATCATCATCGAGGCGCCTCGCGGCCAGATGTGCAGCGCGCCGGGATCCATCGCGTAGTCGCCGTCGACCGGCGGGATGGTGAGTTCCTTGTAACTGTGGCTGAGGTAGTCCTGGGAGTAGTCGAATCCGACGGTCGACTGCAGAGCTCGCCGCACGACGCTGAAGGCGCCGTCGGCACCGATGATGGCGGCAGCGTTGATCTCCTTGGTCTCCTCACCGCTGGCGAAGGCGAGCGTTGACGTACCCAGGTCGAGTCGTGTCAGGCGATGGTCGAAGTACAGCGACACACTCGGCTCCGCCTCGGCGGCGTCGAGGAGAACGGCGTTCAACTCGCCGCGGCTGATGGACTGGATGCTGCGCTCGCCATCCGCGCTGTATTGCTGGAACTCGGTGGTGCCCTCGGCGCTGTGGATCATCCGTCCGTGCATCGGCAGGCCCCGCTGGAGGGCCAGATCCTCGAGCCCCACCTCGCGCAGTGCGGTGAGCCCACGCGTCGAGATGGCGAGGTTGATGCTGCGGCCACGCTCGGCACCGGTGAGCCGCGGATCGGAACGACGTTCGTAGACGTCGACCGGTACCCCGCGACGGCCGAGCATGGCGGCGAGGAGTGAGCCGGTCAGCCCGGCTCCGACGATGACGACGCGATCACTCATGGTGGCCTCCGCTGGTCGGGTCAAGTGCGAGGAATCGGGTGGCGTTGCCGCCGAGGATGGCGTCGCGTTCGGCCTCGCTGAGGAAGTCCGATGTGCGTACGACGTTGCCCACGGGACGCTCGCCGAGGGGGTAGGGGTAGTCCGAGCCCAGCATGACGTGGTCGGCGCCGAGGGTATCGACGAGGAGGCGCAGCGCGGCCGGCTCGAAGACGACCGAGTCGACGCTGAACCGATCGAGGTAGTCGCCGGGGGGTCGCTCGGAGACTCCGATGACGTCTGGACGCTGGTGCCAGGCGTTGTCGAAGCGGCCGAGCCAGAAGGCGAAGGATCCGCCGCCGTGGGCGAAGCACAGGCGCAGGGACTCGTCGACGCGATCGAAGACACCGCCGAGGATCATCGCCAGGATGGTGAGGTGTGTCTCGGCCGGCATGCCGACCAGCCATTCGGCCATCCACCGGGAGATGCGCGGTGAGGGAGTCATATCCCATGGGTGGACAAAGACCGGGGCACCGACTGATGCGCAGTGCTGGAGGAATTCGACGGTGCCCGGGTCATCGAGGTCGCGGTCACCGACGTGATTGCCGATCTCCACGCCACGGTGGCCCGCGGCGAGGCATCGATCCAACTCGGCGCACGCGGCATCGACGTCCTGCAGGGGTACCTGGCAGAAGGGGATGAGTTGACCCGGCATCGGTGCGCAGATCTCAAGCGCCAGGTCGTTGAAGACTCGGGCGATCGCTGCCGCCTCGGTGGCGGGCCGGTCGTAGGAGAAGAAGACCGGTGTCGGTGAGACGACCTGGATATCGACTCCGTCGGCTGCCATGTCGGCCGCGCGTACCTCGGGGTCCCAGCACTGATCGTTGATGCGTCGAAACTCGCGGTCACCGACCATGATCATGGCGTCGCGCTCGGTCTCCAGACGCAGCCACGGCCAGGGACCGGGAGCTCCGGTGACGCCACCGAGGTCGGGCCACCCGCGTGGGACGTCGTGCGAGTGGACGTCGATAACAGGCATCGGGCAGGTCAGCCCCTGCCCGGGTGCAGATGTCCACACGCGGCGCAGGTGCGGGCCGACTCATCCGCGTAGAACGCCTCGAAGATGGGCGGCAGGTCGGCGGCGATATCGGTCACCTGCAACTCAACCTCGTGCACCAGCCCACCGCACTCGGGGCAGTACCACTGGAACTTCTCCAGGGTGCCCGTCTCGCGGGGCCGCTCGAAGACCAGACCGATCGAACCTGCCTCGGGCCGCTGCGGAGAGTGCGGCATGTTGCGGGGCAGGACCCACATCTCCCCTTCGCGAATGTCCACGCGATCCGGGCCCTCCGGCGTCATGAGGTTGACGTGCATGTTGCCCTTCACCTGGTAGAAGACCTCCTCGTAGGGATCGACGTGGAAGTCGGTGCGCTGGTTTGGGCCGCCGACCACCATGACGATGAAGTCCTCGTGTCCGGGGAACATCTCCTTGTTCGCCACCGGGGGCTTGAGGTTCGGTCCGTTCTCGGTCACCCAGGCATCGAAGTTGAGGGTCTTGGTCAGGTCGGACATGTCACTCCTTATCGCGTAGGCCACGGTGCGCGACGGCCTGGATCTCGATGAGTAGGTGGGGATGGGGTAGTTCTCGGACGGCGACGGTGGTGCGGGTCGGCCCGGAGTAGTCGAAGAACTCGGCGTACACCTCGTTGTAGCCAGGGAAGTCCGCCATGTCGACGAGGTAGGTCGTCATCTGGACGAGATCGTCGAGATCAGCGTCGACCGACCGCAGGATGTCGCGAATGTTCTCGATGACCGCCCGCGTCTGCGCGCGAATATCGAGGGAAACCGTGCCGTCTTCGGCCGTCTCGACGCCGACGAAGGTGTCGTCGGCTCGACGGCTGCTGGTGCCGGAAACCCAGATGAGGTCGCCGACGCCCTTGACGTGCGGGTAGGCGCCTCGCGGGGTCGCCTTGCCCGGCACCACCTTCGACGTGCTGTCGCCTTCAGCGGTCATTGGGCCGGCCCACCATTCGTCGTCACCTCGCCATTCTGCCGGGGTCGAGAGTCCCCCGCTCCCGGTTTCCGACCGTCACGGTTGCTTTCTCGCTCGAAGAACCCACCACAACGGTCGGAAACCTCAAGCGCTCGGGGGCTGGAGCGCGAGGGCGTCGGCGAGCGCCTGCTGCCGCAACAGCGACACCTCGCTCATCGGGTCGAGGATGCGGTAGTGGTCGTCCCCGGGCAGCACGATCAACTCGACATCGACGCCGTGGTCCACGAGGTGATCGCGGATGCATTCGCTCTGTGTCATAAGTACGTCGACGTCGGCGTCGCCGTGCAGGATGAGCCGGCGTCCGGGGTCCGGGGTGAGATGTGCCGGATCGCTCACGGCGTACCGCTCTGGCACGTCCTCCGGCCGTCCACCCATGAGGGTGTCTACGGCGCCCATACCGAGGTGGTCCGTGCTGGCAAGGGTGAGGCACGCGACGGGAGCCGACAGCACGACGAGGTCGAAGGTGGGTGCCTCGGGGTTGGCGCCGGGCGCATCCGGTGGCAGTTGCCGTCTGGACGTCACCCACTGGGCGAGGGCGCCACCCGCGGAGTGTCCGCACAGGGCCTTGCGGGTGGCATCGACGCCGCGATCCGGTGCGCGCTGTACGCCGTACTCGACACCGGTCGCGACATCTTCGAAGGTGACCGGCCAGCCGGATTCGTAGGTGCGGTACTCGATGCTCCATACCGCGAAGCCAGCCTCGGCCAGCGCGTACGCGCTCGGCTCCTCGATATCCAGGCGATAGACCGGTCGCCAGTAGCCGCCGTGGATGAGGATGACCAGGGGTGCACTCTCGCCACCAGGCAGGAACCAATCGCCGAACTGTCGATCGTTCGGTCCGTAGGCCTCGCGGATGCGGTGAACCTCAGGCAAGCCGTCTCCGCAGTGCGTCGGCTGCTCGCCAGCAGTCGAGATAGCTCGAGTAGAGGGCGATGGGAGCGAAGCGGATGATGTCGGGATTGCGGGTGTCGGCCACGACACCATCCATGTCGCGCAGGGTGTCGGCAAGCGCGGCGATGTCGGTGGCGAAGCGCACCGAGAGTTGCGAGCCGTGTCGGCCCGGCTCAGCAGGGGTGACGATTTGCAGACTTCCCACCGGCACTTCCTCGATCACTTCGTCAAGGAGCTCGCGCAGGTAGCCGGTGAGGCGGAGGCTTCGCTCGCGCAGTGTCGGCATGCCGATGCGATCGAAGATGTTGAGGGAGACCTGCACCGGTGTCATGGCAAAGATGGGCGGATTGGACACCTGCCAGGCGTCCGCAGTGGGTGGTGGGTCGAAGGTGCGCTCCATGCGGAACCGCGTGTCGGTGCGGGTTCCCCACCAACCGGCAAGGCGCGGTAGCTCGGTGTTGCGTGCATGACGTTCATGGATGAAGCACCCCGCGAGCGCGCCGGGGCCGGAGTTGACGTACTTGTAATTGCACCAGGCCGCCCAGTCGACACCCCAGTCATGCAGTGCGAGCGGCACGTTGCCGGCCGCGTGGGCGAGGTCCCAGCCGACGATCGCGCCGACCTCGTGTCCGGCGTCGGTGATCGTGGGCATGTCCATCCACTCGCCGGTGAGGTAGTTCACGGCGCTGAAGATGACGAGGGCCACCTCGTCGCCGAGCTCGCGGATGGTCGTCACGACATCCTCGGTGCGCAGCACGTCCTCGCCCTCGCGAGGCCGCAAACGCAGGACATGTTCGGCGGGGTCGAGTCCGTGCCAGCGTGCCTGCGAGGCGATTGCGTAGCCATCGGACGGGAAGACGATGTCCTCCATGACAATCTTCGTCCGTCGCCCCTCGGGTCGGTAGAAGGTCGCCATCATGAAGTGCAGGTTGGCGGTGAGTGAGTTCATGATCACCGCTTCATGTGGCAGTGCACCCACGAGTCGGGCCGCTGGCCCGGTGAGTGCCTCGTGATAGTCCTTCCACGGGCGGGGGCCGCTCAGTTGGCCCTCGACACCCATCTGCGCCCAGCGGTCGAGTTCGACCTGGAGTGCGGGCGCCGTCGCCCGAGGTTGCAGTCCGAGGGAGTTGCCGGCGAAGTAGGCGACCTCGGGGTACGCCGCCCCGGGTGCAGCGGCGTCGCCCTCGAAGGGTGGCATGCAGAACTCGTCACGCCAGCCGGGATCACCCGCGTCGAGCGCGGGATCGTATGCACGCATCGTCAAATCCTCGTCCTCGCCGACCACAGTTCGGGGAAGGCCTGCCGTTGCAGGCTGCGCTCGAGCCAGCCGAGGCCGGCCGAGCCGCCCGTGCCCGCCTTTGCCCCCATCGCTCGACGTACCGCCATGAGGTGCCAGTAGCGCCAGTCGCTGAACTCCTGGGCCAGATCGGTGAGCATCTCTCCTAGTTGTCGCTCGGGATCGGTGGGCCCGGTGCGCTCGTAGAGGGTTACCCATACGTCCTCGACGCCCTCGTTCGCCTCATAGGTCGTGGCGAGATCACGGTCGAGAACGTCGGCGGGGACGTCGTAGTCGTGTCGACTCAGGTAGGCGAGGACGTCGTCATACAACCCGGGTGCCTCGAAGGCTGCGACGAGTTCGGCGTAGTTGTCACCGGCGACGTTCTTGTGGGGGCGAAGCAGCGCCGCGTCCTTGAAGCCGAGGAGGAACTCCAGATGTCGGTAGAGGAAGGACTGGAAGCCGGATGCCTCACCGAGTGCCTCGCGGAAGGCGTTGAAGTCTGGCGGCGTCATCCAGCGGAAGGTCACCCACGACGCGTTGAGCGCAGTGAAGGTGTCGCGACTGCGACGCAGGGCGACCAGGGCCTCGGACAGATTGTCTTCGCGGAGGAATCGCTGTGCGGTGCGCCACTCGAAGGCGATGAGTCGGAAGTACAACTCCATGACCTGGGACATGACCAGGAACATGTACTCGCCCGGGTCGTCGGTCATCGTTTCCTTGAAGTGCGCGAGGGTCGATGAGCCCACGTAGGCGTCGTATGGGGTCGTGCCGCCGAATTCGAGTTTGGGGGCCTCCACTCCCTCGGCCTTGCGGCGTGAGGGATTGCGTCGACTAGTCATGCCTCCATCCTGGCCTTTCGGACATCCTCGCGCCCCAATATCAGCCGAACGGATGAGGAACTGATGGGCCGGAGCCGACGTCTATCCTCTGGAGCGCCGCATGGAGCGGCCACGGGAAACGGAGACAACCATGAACTCGACCGCACGTCGCGGTATCACCATCGCCGCCGCCAGCGTTCTTGCCCTCGGTGGCGCGGGCATCCTCACCGCCTGCGGTGGATCATCCTCTGACAGCACGACGTCCAGCTCGGCTGCGGCGTCCTCATCGGCCGAGGGAGAAGTAGGCATGATCGGACCGGTCATCGTCGAGCCCGGCACGACCACCGCGGAGATCTCCGTTGGTCGAGTCATGACGTTCAACGTCGCCGACCCGATGGTGTGGATGATCTCCTCCAGCGACCTCGAGGTCATGACCGTGACCGCTGGCAAGGAGGACATGGGCGCGACCTACCTCCCCGGGGGCGAGGCCCTCAAGGAAGGCACCACCGAGATCGTGCTGACCAACATGGACAACACCGATGACAAGTGGACCATCCAGGTCACGGTCACGCCGTAGTCCACATCAGGTCACGGTAGGTCCGTGACTCTCAGCATCAAGCCACCGCGACGCCCAAGAGACGCGCGGAACGGCGAAGGGGCGGGTAGCGCACAGCTGCCCGCCCCTTCTGCATTCCCCCACACCCTCGTTGAGTGGCGAGTTGTTGACCCGACACGCCGCGGAAATCGTCAACAACTCGCCACTCAACGGGTCGGAGTTAGGGACGAAGGGCCCGGACATTGGCGCGCGAGCGCGACACAATGGAGCCATGTGGTGGGTACTCATCGTCATCGCGGTCATCGTCATCGTCGTTCTCGTCGGCATGGCCCAGTTCAACAAGCTCAGGCGCCTCGACGTCGCAGCGGAGGGCGCCCTCGGCGATATCGACACGCTGCTCACCAAGCGAGCTGATCTCGTCCCCAACCTCGTGGAGACCGTGAAGGGCTCACGCGACTTCGAGGCGTCGACGTTGGAGGCCGTGACCGAGGCACGTACTCGCACGACGTCCGCCCGCTCGGTCGAGGAGAAGTCGGCCGCTGACGCCGCCCTCACCGGGGCCCTCGGTCGATTGTTCGCGGTTGCCGAGGCCTACCCCCAACTCACGACGACGGCCAACTTCGGTCAGTTGCAGGGACAGTTGGCGGACCTCGAGAGCCAACTGCAGTTCGCGCGGCAGTACTACAACGACTCGGTCGTCCAGCTCAACACCGCGCTCAAGACCATCCCGTCCATGTGGTTCGCCGGCATCGCCAGCGTCTCCCCGCGCGAGTTCTACCGCGAGCCCGACGAGGGCCGCCGAAGCGCGCCCAACGTGCAGTTCTAGTCATGGTTCGCGCCCTACGCTTCCTGGCCGCCGCGCTCCTCGCGGCGGTGGCCGTGGTTATCGCCGCGCCAGCAGCGTGGGCCTTCGAGAGCATCACGTCGTACGACGTCGAAGCGGTCGTGTCGTCCGACGGCCTGCTGACTGTCACCGAGACCATCGACTACGACTTCGGATACGCCGACCGGCACGGCATCTATCGCACGATTCCGTTTGCGGATGAGTTGCCCGACGGCCAGCGATGGATCCATCCGGTCACCGTCACCAACGTGACCATGGACGGCCAGCCCGTGCCCTACGACCTCAATGATGTCGGCCTGCTCCGCGAGGTCAAGATCGGCGACCCGGACGTCACCATCACCGGGCCGCATGAGTACGTCATCTCCTACGTCGTCCAGGGCGCCCTGCGCAGCATGACCGCCGAGGAACTTGCGGCAGAGAACCCCTACGGATTCACCGCCGGGGACGTCGAGCTGTACTGGGACTTCATCGGCACCGGGTGGGAGGTGAGCATCGACTCGGCGACCGTGCGAGTCACCGGACCTGACTCCGTGCTCGCCGCCCAATGCTTCACCGGCTACTCCGGATCCACTGTCCGCTGCACGGACCGGATCGAGGGTGACGACGTCACCTTCCGCCAGGAGTTCCTCGGTGCGGGCCAAGCGCTCACTGCGGTCATCGCCTACCCCGGGGCGGCGTTCACCACCCCACCGATGCGGACGATCGAGTCGCCCCCCATCTCCGAGTCACCCGGCCGCGTCTTCATGTTTTCCTGGGTGCTCGCGCTCATCGCGCTCGTCGCACCCTCGATCTACATCATCGCCAACCGGCGACGCTTGCGCGGCGCCGCGATGCCGAACTCGCCGGTGCAATTCGGCCCGCCCGACAATCTGCGCCCCGCCGAGATCACCGTGGGTCTTGATGGCGAATTGGATTCGCGTGGAGTGCTGGCCACACTCCTCGATCTCGTGGCGCGCCGCTACATCACCCTGTCCGCCGAGGACCCAGGATTCTTGCGGAAGGGCCGCATCGACCTTGCCTGGTGGGGCGCCGGTACCGATGGTCTGCGGCCCTGGGAGGAGAAATTCCTCGCGGCCATCTTCAAGGGCAAGACTCAGGCAAGCCTGGAGGGCTACAACTCGGGGTTCGCCACCGCGGTCACCGCCATGCAGTCGGAACTGAAGAAGCAGGCCACGTCGAGCAAGCGCTACAACCCGCTCATGAATGCGGCCCGCAAGCCGGTGGGGTGTGCGGCGGGCGTGGGGATGCTCATGACGATCGGGGCCTTCTTCCTTTTCATGTGGACCGAGAACGCCATCGTGGGTGCGGGGCTGATCCCGATTCTGATCGCGCTCACCATCGGTCTGTTTGTTGCGGGCTTCTTCGTTCCGGAAAACGAGACCGTTGAGTCGGCTCGGTTCGAGGCTCGGGTCGAGGGCTTCAAGAAGTTCCTCGACACCGATCCGGGAGCAGCGCGCCGCGAGCTGGTGCATCGACTTGGCTTGCCCGCCTATGCGGTGTTCGCCACGATGCTGCCGTACGCCGTGCTGTTCGAACTCGAGGGTTCGTGGACCAGCGCGTTCCCCGATCTGACACCCGAGGAACTCTCGACCACCGGTCTGTACGTCGCGAATATCTACGCGCTGAACCACATGATCTCGACCGGTACGTCCACCGTCGGCTCGGCGTACACCAAACCGAGCTCCTCCGGGGGGTCCGGCTTCTCCGGAGGTGGCGGCTTCTCCGGTGGCGGGGGCGGCGGTGGTGGCGGCGGCTCCTGGTGAACGTCGTGGCGCAGCAGCGCCGCGTCGCTGCCACGGACCAGCGCGCCTCGTCGCTAGCCTCGGACCCGTGATGGGTTCCCCCGGACCATGCCCCGCCTGCGAGACGGTCGATCTCGAACGCCGCGGCGGCAAGGACTTCTGCCCGCGGTGCTACTACATCCAGCCCTGCTGCGACGGCGGTGACTGCTCGATTTAGGGCGCCGCTGCTCGATCGCCGGATAACGGCACCATCCGCACCTAGGGTGGGGTCATGCGCGCGATCAAGGTCACAGAGTTCGGCGGTCCGGAGGTCCTGCAGGTTGCTGAGGTCGATGAACCCACGCCCGTGCCGGGGCTCGAAGTGCTGTCTGTGACGGGCGCGGGAGTCAACTACGCCGACACGCACGCCGTTGAGAACTCCTACCTGGCCGCCCAGGAATTGCCGTTCATCCCGGGGGCGGAGGTCGTGGGCACACTGCCCGATGGCCGTCGCGTCTGCGGCTTCACCGCTTCGGGGGGCGGCGGCTACGCCGAGCGGGCGTTGGTGGCTCCCGCCATGTGTTTCGAGGTTCCCGAAGCGGTCAGCGACGCCGCGGCTCTCAGCCTGCTCGTCCAAGGCCTGACCGCGTGGCACCTGCTGCGCACGTCCGCCCGTATGCAGGAGGGCGAGTCGGTTGTGGTCCACGCCGCGGCCGGCGGCGTGGGCAACCTGGCGGTGCAGTTAGCGCGACGGTGGGGTGCTGGCCGGATCATCGCTGCCGCGTCTACTGAGGAGAAGCGGGCGGAGGCGCTCGCCGCGGGCGCCGATGTCGCCATCGACTCAAGCGCAACGGATCTCGCCACCGCTATCCGTGCGGCGAACGACGGCAAGCGCGTCGACATCGTCCTGGAGATGGTCGGTGGCACCACGACGGATGCGTCCCTTGCGGTACTCGCGCCGTTCGGCCGCCTCGTCGTCTACGGCATGGCCTCACGCACTCCGGCCACGCCGATCCCACCCGCCTCCCTCATGGTCGGCTCCCACAGCGTTATCGGCTTCTGGCTCATCGACTGCCTGCGCACCGACCCGGCCCGGCTCATCGCCGAACCGCTGCGCGAACTTGTCGGACTGGTCGTGTCCGGTGATCTGGTGCCGATCGAGGGGCCCGCCTACCCCCTGGCGGAGGCCGCCCAGGCGCACCGTGATCTGCGCGAGCGGCGTACCTCCGGCAAGGTCATCCTCACTCTTCCGTAGGGCCCCTGGGAATCGGCCCGGGAATTCGGCCCCGGCTCCGACGCGCGGTACCGTCGGAGTGTGCGCGCACCCCTGACCCTGGCCCTCGGCGCCGGCCTCGTGGCCGGCTTCGTTGCTGTGCCGGGGATCGCCGCGGCCGACGTAGGTCTGGGGCCGGTGGAGCAGGTGTCCGCGCCGGGAATCGCTAGCGGTACGCCGCGACTTGCGGCCGGTGCCGACGGCCAGGCATGGGCGGCGTTCACCGCGGTCGATGCGTCCACCGGTGAGACAACCGTTCAGGTCGCGGAGCGGCGCGGGGAACTGGGATGGTCGGCACCAACGATCCTGTCGCGCCGCGGAGCCGATGCGAGTGCGCCGAGCATCGCGGCCAACGATCTCGGTGATGTCTGCGTCACGTGGGTCGAGGAGTCCTGGGCGCATCAGCGGCTGCAAGCGTCCTGCTACACAGGCACTGACTGGGCGACGGCGACATCGATGGGCCCGCTCGCGGCCCGCATTGACGAGGTGGCCCTCTCAGTCGCCGACTCCGGCGATGCGGTTGTCGCCTTCACGGTCATCAGCACGGATCTGACCTCGGTACTGCTGCATGCGGCGCACTCGGCGGAGGGCCGATGGAGCACGTCGTCGGCGATCGACGTGGCGGCGGCCGAAGTCGACTCGATCAGTGAC
Organism: uncultured Actinomyces sp.; assembly: GCA_964351035.1. GTDB lineage: Bacteria > Actinomycetota > Actinomycetes > S36-B12 > S36-B12 > Mxb001. The sequence continues at coordinate 5,351 of CAYGMM010000028.1, read as the reverse complement.
GTGCATGTGGCCATCACTGATGATGACGTCGCGGCGGTCGTGTGGCGACGCGATGAGAGTGTCCTGTCGTCGACGGTCGGACCGACCGGCGTTTGGGCGCCCGCGCAGATCGAGTACGCCGGCGCAGCCACGGCCGCTGCCACCGGCTCAACCAGTGATCGGGCGGTCGCGGCCTGGGCTGCCGATGGCGCGGTCACTATCAGCGAACTCGGCCCAGACCCGGCCATCCCCACCACGGTGTCGTGGTCCGCTGACGTCACACGCCTCGCGCTCGTGCCGTTGGACTCCGGAGCTGTCCTCTTCGCGATCGACTCCGATGGATTCGTGCGAGCCATGGCGGTGGATGCTGACGGAGCGGCCAGTCGCCTCGACGTGGGTGCGGCCTCGCAGGGGCTCGTCCTTCGAGGCGCAGGCACGTCCGTTGATGTGGCGCTGCTTGATGACAGCGTCGGCATCGCGCTGACCACTCTGATCGCTGACGGCTTCCCGTCGGTTGACGAGATGGTGGTCGTGTCGCCGGACAGCGGGGCGGAGGTTGCCTTCAGTGATTCGCAGGCATTGCTCATGTGGGTCGACAGCGACACTCCGGCTTCGGTCCTCGCGGCCCCCACTATTGAGGACCTGCCGGAGTCGGTGCGGTGACCTCGGCATCACCCGAGGGTCTTGATCTCGATCGAGTCACTCCGTGGCTCATTGACCGCGGACTCCTCGACGCTGGCCTGCCGGTGAACGCCGAGCGCCTGTCCGGCGGTCTCTCCAATGTCACTTATCTCGTTCACCAAGGCGAGCGCCAGTTCGTTGTGCGTCGCCCCCCTCTTGGCCACGTGATGCCGACCGCTCATGACATGGCGCGGGAGTACGCCGTCCTCGGCGGTGTCACTCGCGGTGGCTTCCGGGCGCCGACCCCGTTGGCGCTATGCGAAGACGCGGAGATCAACGGTGCGCCGTTCCTGGTCATGGAGTTTGTGTCCGGACGGATCCTGTCCAGCGATCGGGCAGCCGAGGGACTCTCCGCGAACGACGCATCGACGCTGTCGGCCGAACTCATCGATGTGCTCGCCCAACTGCATGAGGTGGATGCCGCCGAGGTTGGACTGGCCGACCTCGGCCGCCCCGATGGTTTCCTCGCCCGGCAGGTGGCGCGCTGGGGCAAGCAGTGGGAATTGTCGAAGACTCGCGAACTACCGGCCATTGATTCGCTCTTCGCCTGGCTGGACGAGCGAGTCGCAACTCTGCCCGCCAACATGCCGTGGGCGATCGTGCACGGCGACTATCGGCTCGACAACTGCATCGTGTCGGCTGATGCGCCGCGTATCGATGCGGTCCTGGACTGGGAGATGGCGACGCTCGGTGATCCGCTCATGGATCTAGCGACGCTGCTCGTTTACTGGTCGCGGCCTGGCGATGAGCGCCGGCACCAGATCCGGTTCGCGGCGTTCGTCACCGACCGCGATGGGTTCTGGGACCGCAGGCAACTGGTGGACCGATACGCGGCAGTCAGCGGTAGGGATCTCGGCCACCTTGACATCTGCCTCGCGCTCTCGGCTGTAAAACTTGCGGTCATCATGGAGTCGATCCGCAAGCGCACCTTGGCTGGCCAGCAACTCGGGGCCGGTACCGAGCTCGCTGACGGCATGGCTCTGGCGACCGATGCGCTGGTCGAGATCGGCGTTGCGGTGGCCGACGGCGGCGAGGTGGAAGCCCTTTCCACCTAGGGATTCACCGCACCGCCGGACCGCCCTCTCCTCGCTGGGACAGCCCCGTTCTGGGGGTGGAAAGTGGTCACCGGGTAGCGCAATTCACCCAAAGAACGAGGCATTCCGGGGGCAGTTGCGCCCTCCAGTGAGCGATTCCCCACATCAATGTGGTGGTCTGATGCCAGGCTGACCCCATGGCTCTCGGGAATAGCCCTGATACTGACCTGTCCGCGCGCACCCGCACCGGCCGCAAGGCCATCTGGCTCGCGGTCGCCGTCGCGATCGTCTGGCTCCTCATCGGCAGCGTTGCTGGCCCACTCGCGGGCAAACTCAGTGAGGTGCAGGAGAACGACAACGCCTCCTTCCTGCCCGCCTCGGCCGAGTCGACGCTCGTCTCCGAGGAGGTCGCCAAGTTCAGTGAGAGCAACTCGTTGCCGCTTCTCGTGGTCATCACCCGTCCCGACGGAGGTGCACTGACCCCGCAGGATCAGGCCCAGGCGGCCGAGTTCGTGACGTCGATCCCGACTCTGCCGGTCGTTGACGGCGGCAATGTCGAGGAGTACCTGGCCAACGAACCGATCGTGCCGATCCCGGCCGAGGACGGCAGGGCGATCCTCGTCAGCATTCCGATTGACGGCGATCTGGCGTCCGAACGCCTCGGTGAGGGCGTGCTTGTCCTCCGGGGCGTCACGGATGCGGTGCGTGAAGCTGCGCCGGCCTACCCGGATCTACAAATCAATGCGACAGGACCGGCTGGCTTGCTCACCGACCTCATTGCCGTCTTTGGTGCGATCGACACGACGCTGCTCGGGGCTACCGCTCTCGTCGTCGCGATCATCCTCATCCTCGTCTACCGCAGCCCCTTCCTGTGGTTGATCCCGCTGGTGGCAGCGGCGATGGCGCTTTCGGCGGCGAGTGCCGTCGTGTACTACCTCGCGAAGTCAGATGTCTTGGTACTCAACGGACAGAGCCAGGGCATCCTCACGGTCCTCGTCTTCGGCGCGGGGACGGACTATGCCCTCTTGCTTGTCGCGAGATACCGCGAGGAACTCCATCGACACGAGTTGCACACCGATGCGATGAAGTCGGCGCTGCGCGGTGTTGCGGAACCCATCATCGCCAGCGCGGCCACGGTGAGTGTCGGCCTCATGTGCCTGCTGCTCAGCGAGTTGAACTCGAATCGGTCCACCGGGCCCGTCGGCGCTGCCGGTATCGCCGCCGCACTCGTGGTGATGCTGACCTTCCTGCCGGCGCTGCTGGTCATCCCGAGCGTCGTACTGCCGATCCTGGCTTTCGTCGTTCCGACGGTGATCGGGCTCGGGCTCAGCTTTGTCACCGACCTGTCGATCCTGCCGTTCGTGGCCATCGGTGGAGTCCTCGCGCTCATCACCATCATTGGATGGGTCGTCTTCGGCATCATGCGCATCGTTCGACCCACCTGGGGTCCGTTCAATCGGGAGCGCTTCCCCTCGGGCCGTTGGGCCTTCTGGCCGAAGGTGCCGCGTAATGACGAAGCCGACGAGCGGATGTCCGGTGTGTGGTCGAAGGTGGCCAGCGGGGTCGGTCGTCGTCCACGCATCACCTGGGTCATCACCGCTGGGCTCATGGTGGTGCTCGCGGGCTTCTCGTTCACCTTGAAGGCCGACGGCATCACCACGACCGAGTCCTTCGTTAACGAAACCGACTCGGTTATCGGGCAGGAGGCGCTCGCCGAGCACTTCCCCGGAGGCCTCGGTACATCGGCCATCATCATCGCGAACGCCGACTCCCTCGATGAGGTCGAACAGGTCGTGGCCGAGATCCCCGGCGTCTCCAGTGTCTCGGTCTACACGGGCATCCCGGCTGGCGTCCCCGGTGCTGATCAGGCGCCCCCGAAGGTGGTCGATGGTCGGGTGCAGATCCAGGCCACGTTGTCCGATCCGGCGGACAGCACCGCGGCCGAGGAGACCATTGCCGACCTGCGCGAACGCACTCACGCGGTCGAGGGTGCGGATGCGCTCGTGGGTGGGCAGACCGCCTCACAGCTCGATGTCGACACAGCCTCGCTGCGCGATCGCAACCTGATCATCCCGGTCGTCCTCGTGGTCATCTTCCTGATCCTGGTGCTGCTCCTCCGCGCGATCCTCGCCCCGGTGATCCTGATGGGCACCGTCGTGCTGTCCTTCTTCGCCACCCTCGGGGTGTGCGCCGTGATCTTCAACGAGGTCTTCAAGTTCGCCGGAGCGGATACGTCGTTCCCGCTGTTTGCTTTCGTGTTCCTCGTGGCTCTCGGCGTGGACTACAACATCTTCTTGATGACGCGTGTGCGGGAGGAGTCTGCCAAGTTGGGGACTCGACCGGGCATCCTCAAGGGGCTCACGGTCACTGGCGGAGTCATCACCTCGGCCGGCATCGTGCTGGCCGCGACCTTCCTCGTCCTCGGCGTCTTGCCCTTGGTGGTGCTGCGCGAGGTGGGCTTTGCCGTGGCGATCGGTGTCCTCCTCGACACCTTCATCGTTCGATCCACCCTTGTTCCGGCCCTGTCCTACGACATCGGTCGCAAGATCTGGTGGCCGAGCAAACTGTCCAAAGAGCCGGAGATGCCGCGCGAGCCCGACAAAGAAGTGGAGCCGGTCGGCTGAGGCCGCTAGGACATGCGCGAGGTGAAGTCGTAACTCGTCACACGTAGCGACCCGATGCGGATCGCTACCTCGTCGTCGATGCGCGACATGAGCCAACTGGCCAGCGGTGCGTCGCGGTCACCGAGGTAGCGGTCAATCAGTCGCGGGAGGACGACCGCGGCTTTGCCCGCCGAGTGCAGTTCAGCGACTCCGGTGCCGCGAACCCCTCGGTACGGCGGTAGGTCGCCGGCCACCTCAAACCCACACGCGGGGCTGCGTCGTAGTCGCTTCGTGAGCAGGGCATCAAGTCGAGTGCAGCACCACAGCGCGTCCTCGTCGTAGAGGAACCACAGGGACTGCACGATGGGCGCCTGTACGCCTGAGGTGGCCAGGCGAACCGGGATGGCCGTGTCGGTGAGGAATCGCGTGATCTGCGTCTCATCCCAGGGGCCACTCACGATGTCCACGTCTCGATCCTAGGGGGATTCGTGCGCGCCGACTTGCTTGTTGCCGCAGGGGGTTCGTACCGTCGATAGCGATGAAAGAGCCATCTGCCTGTTCCTTGGGCTCGAATAGCTTGCGGATTTGAGGGGCGCTGTTCACGTTTATGTCGAATCCAGCTATCTCGTTCAGCTCTTTTTGCTTGCGTTCGATAATCTCTGTGAGTTTCGGCTGTGCCGCCTCTGCTCGCTCCACCGAAACATCCACCCCGCGCAGCTCGGCACGGATAAGGGCTGGCATCACACGACGCTCAAAGCCCACGATGTCCTCGATGC
>CAYGMM010000028.1:0-246 GCA_964351035.1 uncultured Actinomyces sp. | reverse complement strand
GAGCTTTAAGGTGATGTTCGTGTCTTTCTTTGCGTAAGGCATGGCTATATGGCGCGGTAGCTCAATCATGCGCTCCATGACCTTTTTATTGCTTGCGTCCGGCTTGAGTCCTAGGAACTCTTTTGCCAGCACATAGAATTCTTGGTCCTTGCGCTCGCCTAGGTATTTCTCAGCCAGCGTATCCAGCCTGTAGTCACCCGGCTTGCGCGTCCACGGAAAAATCGTCGCTTCGTGCTCGTTTATCAA
>CAYGMM010000027.1:6652-20563 GCA_964351035.1 uncultured Actinomyces sp. | reverse complement strand
AGGCAACGAGGAGCGTGGCGTCACGATTCAGGACTGCGCACTCGCGGCCTACAGCAACGTGCCCGACGGTCTTGAGCCCGGCTTGGAGAACGTCGCGTACTACGACCCGCCCAACCTCACCTGGCCCTTTGCCGCCTATGTTTGCAAGGTCGAGGTCGACCCGCAGACCGGCGTCTGGGATGTGTTGAAGTTCGTGGCGGTCGACGACTGCGGCGTTCGCATCAATCCGCTCATCGTCGAAGGCCAGATCATGGGTGGTCTCACCGAGGCCTACGCCATGGCGAGCATGCAGTACATCACCTTCGACGAGGAGGGCAACTGCATCGGTTCGAACTACATGGACTACCTGCTGCCGACGGCGTGGGAGACTCCCGGGTTCGAACTGCACGAGGTCGTCACCCCCTGCCCGCACCATCCCATTGGCGCCAAGGGCATCGGTGAGTGCGCGACGGTGGGCGGTCCTGCGGCCTTCGTCAACGCGGTCATGAACGCGATCGAGCACACGGGTGTGCGCAACGTTGACATGCCCCTGATGCCCAACCGGGTCTACGAAGCGCTCCAGACGGGGCAAGACGTCTCCGGCATGCCACCGGTGAAGGGGGAGTGACGTGAAACTCAATCAGTCATTCGACGTCCCTCAGCCGGTCGATCAGGTCTGGGACTTCCTGGGCAACCTGCCGCTCGTGGCGGCCTGTATCCCGGGCGCGGACCTGACCAATCAGGTCGGCGACGACGAGTACCACGGCGACGTCATCATCTCGGCAGGTCCGGTCAAGCTTGAGTTCGCCGGTCAGGTCAAGATCGCCAGCAAGGACGATGCCAAGAAGGTTCTTGTCCTCGACGGAGCCGGTGCTGACAAGAAGGGTCGAGGCAACGCTGAGACCCAACTGACCATCAGCCTGCAGCCGCTCGGAGGCAACACTCGGGTCAACATCGGGATGGAGTTGCAGATCTCCGGTGCGGCAGCCCAGTACGGCCGCGGCCTGGTGGCGGATGTCACCGGCGTGCTGGTCGATCAGACCGCAGGGTCAATGAAACTCCGGCTTGCCGCCATCGCCGACGGACGAGATCCGATGGCGATCGACGCCCCCAAGTCGGCCAGTGGCATTGCCATCGGCATCACGGCGTTCCTCCGTGCCGCCAAGCGCGTCTTCGCAAGGTTCTTCCTTCCCTACGCCGCGGCGCCGAGCCGTTGATCAGGAGGTAACGCACATGAGTCTGTGGATGTGGGGAAACATCATCCTCATCATCGTCGTCGTGCCCGTGCTCGTCGCGCTGCTCAACATGGTTCTTGGGGCGCTTGAGCGGATCCGTGGTGCCGCCGACGACACGTTGGCGGGCGGAGTGGCCCTGATCGGGGAGTTGGACACGACCCCCGAACTGCTCGCCACGACCGACGTCGTCATCAAAGAAGTTGCCAACGGTGCGGTGCGGTACGCCGGACCCGTCTCGAAACTACTCGGATAGGGGTCGGGCATGCCTGCAGAAGCAATCGTCACCCTGGTGGTGGGTGCGCTCATCATCGGCGCCGCGGCGCTCGGGCTCGCCCGAGTCATCGGGCATCTATACGCCACCTCGAAGACCCTCGGTGCCCTTGACGGCGGCGTTCAGGTCATCGTGGAGAAGACATCAACCGTCCAGCCGGTGGTCAGCTCGGTGAACGCGAGCTTGGCACCTGTGCGCGACTTCGCGGAAACGATCTAGGAGGGCACATGGATTTCGCCGGACATGAAGGTTGGCTGATCGGCTACATCATCGGCCTCGTCGTCGTTCTCGTCGTCGTGGCCCTGGTCGTGCCCATCCTCGTCCTGGCCTGGAAGATCGGAAACCAGGCGGGGAGCATCCTGACGGGCCTCGAGGCCGCAGAGCGCAACACGGCCGGCCTCGCTGGCCTCAACGAAACCATCGCCTCGGCGCTGGCGGTCATCGCCGGTCTGAAGCGCGGACGCGAGCGGCTGGGAGGCTGACATGGACGCTCAAGTAGAACAGCTGTGGACTATGGCGAACATTCTCGGTCTGGTCGTCGTCGTGGCCGTGGCAGCGCTGCTGACCCTACTGGTGATCTTCGTCGCTCGGATCCGCAAGCGCGTTGCGGCCATTAAGGCCACGCTCATCGCCGCGAAGTCCAACACCGAGGACACCGCGCTGATCACCACTACGGCTGGTGGCGTGGAAGCCGTCCTGAATGAGGGTCTGGAACACCATCTGTTCCTCGGACGAGTATTGGACAAGGTGCGGTCATGAGTTCACTTGCGCTGTGGTCAGTCATTGATGTTGTCCTGCTCATCGCCGGACTCGCGATCTACCTGTTCATCGTGGGTAGCCAACTGAAGAAGGTGGCCGCCGACCTCGAAGAGTCGGCGGAACTCGTCTGGCAGATCCGTCAGGATGCCGAGGCGATCGAGCCTGGACTTACCTCGATCAACACCACCGGTCGAGTCGTCGCCGGGGCCCTTCCGCTGCTGTATGGCATGGGCGAAGGGATCGTCGTCGGTGCCACGTTCGACCACGACGAGCATGTGTCTGAAGGCGTTGCCCGCCCGGCCATGGGCGTTCGCCGCACTCGTCTGATGGAGGCTGTGGGCGTCGATATCGACTAGCGGCCGTAGGCACGAACCACGTAACGACGGGCCGGGATCCCTAGACGGGGTCCCGGCCCGTCGTCAGTGCGTCAGTCACCGGTGTGGCGTATTCGCCGATCCACTCGGCCTTCCAGGCCTTGTCGAACTTCTCTTCATTGCAGCTGGGGCTGTAGATCGCGATCAATTCGCGGCTGATCTGTTCTCGATGCGCGCGCGTGCCGCCGGGAACCTCCAGCCAGCACGCGTGCAGGTTGTACTTGCCGCCGGCGCGCTTGGTCCAGGCAGCCGACCGCGGATGCCGGAAAGGGAATCCCTCGGTGGTCAGATCATCGGAGTGGCCGACATAGATGACGGCGAACTCGCTGCCCTTCTCCTTGGCCAGGATCGCGTAGACCGCAGCGCGCGCGGGCGGCGTCCAGCCGGCCAGGGCGCGTGGGCCTTCGAAGGAGTAGCCAGCAAGACTGCCGAGCCGAATCACGGCATCTCGTCTAGGTCGGCGTAGTCCTCGTCTTCGGCGAGGCACTCGGCGCGGACCACGGGCCAGTCGGGGAGTTTGGTCCCCGCCACCGCGTCGGTGAACTGGGCCAGTGCGATGTCGACCGCGGCATCGGGGTTGTCGGCCTCGACGACGATCTGTGCGCCGAACCCCATGGTGCCCATGCCCGAAGCGATCCCGTTGAGGACCGCGACGGCGTCGGCAAGTTCGACGACCTCGTCGAGCGTGATCTCCCGATCACCCTCAGCCTGCAGGGAAACGCTGTACCGCATCATCAACCCACCTTCGCCAGCCGGTCGGCCAGTCGCTCGAGACTAGCCATGTTGTGTCCGGAGTGCACTTCGTCGATGAACGGATCGGCGACGATCATGCCCAGTGACGTCGGGACGTACTCCACGGCGTCGCCGCGGTGCGGATTGACCCAGATCACCCGGTGGGCGATGCGCGAAAGAGCCTCCATCGATTCGGCCAGCGCGGCGGGCTCGCCGCGGTCGAGGCCGTCGGAGCAGATCACGACGATCGCTCCGCGACCGAGCCGTGCGCGTCGTGCCTGGCGGGTGAAGTCACGCAGGGAGTCCCCGATGCGGGTGCCGCCGTCCCAGTCGAGCACTGACTCGCCAGCCATGCGCATCGCTTCATCGGGGTCACGTCGATCGAGGGAGCGAGTGATGCGCGTCAGGCGCGTGCCGAAGCAGAAGACATCGACCTTCGTGTTGGCTCGCCGAGCGGAATAGGCGAACTGCAGCAGATTGCGAGAGTAGTCCGCCATCGAGCCAGAAACGTCGAGGATGAGGACGAGGGGGCGGAGCTTTTCCTTGCGCTTGCGGAAGGCGAGGTCCCGCGGCTCACCGAGGGTCCGCATCATTTCGCGGGCCATGCGACGCATGTCGAGCTTGGCGCTGCGCCGTGCCTTGGTCGTTCGATGGGTGCGGCGCTTGGGTGGTGTCACCCGTAGTCGCGACATCATGCGGCGCAGTTGTCGGATCTCGTCATCGCTGCAGTCGGCGAAGGCCTTGTGTCGGTAGACCTCCGAGGTGCTCGCGAGATAGCCGAGTTTGACCTCGTCCGGGCTGGCCTGCCCTGGCAGGCCCTCCTCGGTGTTGGGGATCTCCAGCGTGGCCCCCGCGGTCGACGAGGCCTTCAGGGTCTTCTTGCGAATGTCCGCGGTTGCCGGTTCGATGTCGAGGAAGTAGTGGCGGAACACCTCGTTATAGAGCGGGATGTTGTCGCGCCGGCGGACCAGTGTGGCGCGTCCACACCAGTAGACATCCATGATGTCGGCGACGTTGAGGGTGGCCACGCCGGCGCAGAACGCGAGAACGTCATCGGACCCCACCGGGAGTCCGACGGCCCGCAGGGCGTGGCCGAATCCGACCAGCAGATCGTCATATCCTGCTGTGTCGACTTCGCTAGCCGACGACATCCTGGATGCTCTTCGTCGCGTAGTCGAGGTCGTCACGGTCCTTGATGACGGCCCCGAGGGTGTCGAGGGCGACCTCCTCGGTGAGTTCGGCGGAGCCGAGGGCGTCCAGGCTCTCCGCCCAGTCGATCGTCTCGGCCACGCCGGGTGGCTTCTCTAGGTCCATGTCGCGTAGGTGGTTTACGGCGGTGACGACCTGTGCCGCAAGGGCTTCTCCTATCCCGGGGAGGCGGGCCCGCACGATGTTCAACTCGCGGTCGGGCTCGGGGAAGCCGATCCAGGTATAGAGGCAGCGACGCTTGAGGGCGTCATGCAGCTCGCGCGTGCGGTTGGAGGTGAGGATGACAATCGGCCGGGAATCAGCCTTCACCGTGCCGACCTCGGGAATCGTCACCTGGAAGTCACCGAGCAGTTCAAGGAGGAAAGCCTCGAACTCGTCGTCGGCACGATCGACTTCATCGATGAGAAGGACACATCGGTCACCGGCACGCACGGCCTGCAGCAGCGGTCGTTCGAGGAGGAATCGCGGGCTGAACAGATCGTCGTCACCAGCGCCACCCTCGGACTGAGCCAGCGCGCGGACGTGCAGCATCTGTCGCGCGTAGTCCCACTCGTAGAGGGCGTGATACATGTCGATGCCCTCGTAGCACTGCAGTCGGATCAGGTCACGGCCCAGCATGGTGGCCAGAGTGCGGGCCAGTTCGGTCTTGCCGACGCCGACCTCTCCTTCGAGGAGGAGGGGCTTGCCGAGTTTGAGGGCGAGCAGGAGCGCTGTCGCCAGGCCACGATCGGCGATGTAATCCTCAGCGCGCAGCTGGTCGGTGAGTTGGTCGACGGTCAGTTGATTGACGCCCTGTTGATCGACCGTGGGCGATGCGACATCCGTCATGTCGCGGCTCAGTTGCCGTTGCCGAAGACGAGGTCGGCGACGGTTCCGCTGCCCAGCTTGCCCTCGCGGGCGAGCGTGTTGCGCCACGCCGTCGCAATGTCGCCACCCTCCTCGGCGAAGCCTTCGAATGAGATGTCCTTCATGTTGCGGCACGCCTTGGTGGGGCTGCACTCGGCATCAAGCTCGGGTACGCCCGCATCGTCCGCCTGCCAGATATTGCGCAGGGACGCGGCGGCCTGGTCGCGATCTGAGGACATATCGCCCCTCCTTCTTGGTGTTAGGAGGTTAGCAACGGGTGCCCCAACCCGCACGGCGGAGAAGGTGACCCACAGGGCGGAGTACGGGGCTGCCGAGAGGACGCGGAGCCGTGTCGTCGTCGAGTGGCCGGTCGCCTCACCACGCCGCACACTGGCTAGATGAACCGCTCAGCCTCTCGCGCCGTCTCCGTTGGCGCAGGACTCGCCATCGCCCTGAGCCTTCCTTTGGTCGCTGCTGTCCCCGCTGGAGCAGCCGAGAATCTGTCCGGACGGTGGGTCTCAGACTCCCTTCGAGACAATCGAATTGGTTACTATCTCGTCCTTCGGCCCGCCACGGGTCGGTCCGCGGACTACGTCGGCCGGCTGCGCTTCGAGCGCCAGGACGGGAGTCGGCAGGCGCGCATACCGGTCGCGGTGACCGTGACCAGCGGTGATCGAGTGACCATCACCGCCCGACGTGGCTCGTTCGATCGGGCCGGGCGCACCCTCACGGCGCGTCTCACCGGCCGGGGGACGCTCGTCTTCACCAATTGCCTGGACCGTCTGGAGCAGGTCATGTCCTGGGATCTCGCCTCGGACTGCACCCTGCGTCTGCAGCGCTAAGCCATCTGAAGAGTTATGCCCACTCGGGTCGCTCGTCGGGACCAGGGCGATTGAGTAGCCCGGCCGCGATCCCGCCGAAGTAGGCCGCCCCCAAGGAGGCAGCCTCCGCCACATCGCTGGTCGCGTAGTCGCCCAGTTGGCGACGTTTGGCGGCGGTCACCATCGGGTCATGGGACCAGCCGCCGGTCACCATGGCCTCCCGGTGCGGTCCGAGTTCGGCATTGATGAAGTCGATGACCCCGGTGGAGATGTCGGTGAGATCCTCGACCGCCCCGCGCCACGCCTGCGGCTGGGTCAGCGACTCGGTGACCCCACTGAGGGTGAGCCCCTCGTGGCTGACCTCGGCGAGCCGGAAGTGAGTGTCCCGGTCGGGGAGGGCCGCGGCCTCCTCGGCCACGCGTCGGCGAGCATCGCGGTCGGTCAAGCCGAGTAGCGCTGACATGCGTTCGAGGGACAGGCCGGTGAGCAGCCCGGCGACGAGGCAGAGGTAGCCCGGGACCACGCCCCATCCCATGCCAATGTCGCGCGCAACGAACCGGTGCACAGTGTCGGCATCAACCGGGGGGAAGATCCGCAGGAAGGCCTCCGCGGTGCCGAGCGAGTCGGTAAGGACTCCCGTGCGCATCGCGCCCATAGCGAAGGCGGCCGCTTCGTGATCAAGGCCAGCGACCGTGAGAGCCGCCCCACGCAGTCGTGGCGGCGCCGAGTCACTCGCGGTGCCCGCGTGTTCACCGGCCCAGATGAGGCGGGGCGCCATCAAATCGCCGACGAGGTCGATGGCTTGTTGCCAGCGCTCGTCGCGCAGGACGTCGTACAGTCCCGAACGGGAGACGAGGGAGCGCTCGGCCACTTGCTCGCCACCCATGGCGTGCACGACCCAGTCGGCGACGCCGAGGTGACGTGCCGCGCGCTCCCGGGCCCCGGGAATCTCCTGGTAGAGGTAGAGCACCTTGGCCAGTGATGGCTTGGAGTTGAGCCGGATGCCGCAGGTGCGCCAGAACTCTTCTCGTTCGACCCGCTCTCGGATCGGGCCATCGAGGCCGCGCGGGTCGTACCAGGCCATGATCGGTGCGCAGGGACGGCCTTCGGCGTCGAGCAGTGCTCCGGCTTCGGCGATGCCGGTGACCCCGATGCCGCGGACGCTCGGCTCAGCGCCGACTCGTGGGTCATCCAAGGTCGCGTCGGCCACGTCCATCGCCGTGCGTGCGAGCAGGTCGGCATCGACATCTGCGCAGGCACCGTCGTGGCGCCAGGGAGTCGTTGCGGCGGCCTCGCCGACCACGTCGCCCGCGGGTGTGACGGCGAGGGCCTTGATGCGGGTCGTGCCGACATCGATGCCGATGAGGACGTCCATCGTCAGCGTGTGGCCTCAGGCGCGTCGGGGGCGGGCGGTCGGCAGGCGACGAGGGTGAGTGCGCCGTCGGCCACCCAGGCTCCCGCCTCGTAGGGCATGAGGAGGACGTCGCCCTTGGCGATGGGGTGGACGCCGTCGTCGGCCGTGACGGTGCCGGCACCGTCGAGGGCCACGATGACGGCGAAGCCGGCGTCGACGGTGACGGGTGCGTCGGCGGTGTCGATGTGCTGGGCGCGGAAGTAGGCGTCTGCCTCGGGCGGGAGCGCCGAGTGCAGCCCCGCACCGTCGATGTCCTCGCGGCGAACGACGAGCCGGTCCAGGTCGCTGTCGCTCACCGCACTGGTGTCCACGGCCTGCAGCGCGGTCTCGAAGCCGAGTCCGAGGTGGCCATCCCTGTCGCCGTCGACATCGAAGTCCTGCCACTCCAGGAGAATGGACAGGTCGGTCGGCTCCTGGAGCTCGAGGACGAAGACGCCGGCCTGCACGGTGTGCGGGAGGCCGGCCGGCACCAGCATGGCGTCGCCCGGGCGCACCTCGCGGGTGCGCAGGGCGTCGAGGAATGCCTCGCTGTCGTGTGAGGCCACGAGGGCCGCCATCCGGTCGACCGGCATCTGCTCGGCGAAGCCCACGCCCACGCGCGCCCCCGGAGGCGCGTCGACGACGTACCAGGCTTCGGTCTTGCCGTGGGCGAGTCCGAGGTGGCGCCGAGCGAACTCGCGATTGGGGTGCAGATGCACCGGCAGACGCTGCCCGAGATCGAGGAACTTCACCAAGACCTCGACGTCGCTGCCGTAGCGGGCGACGTGCGCGTCGCCGAGCCAGGCGCGGGGGTCGGCCAGGACGGCGTCACGCAGGAGGCGACCGTCCGGTAGCACGCTCAGCCCCTGCGAGGACTCACCGAAGCGTGTCGTGGTTGACCCAATCCACTCTTCGGGGCGGTTGGGGCCGCCGGGGCCGTGGCGGAGCGCACCAATGCGATCGCCGCCGCGATAGAAGTGGTCGAACTGGTTGACGGGCAGCAGCACCGGGGAGATGGTCACGGTCTCATCCTGGCACTACTGCGCAGGAGTAGTGTGGGGTTGCCGCCGGTGGGGGGCCGCGGATTGCATATTCGTATCAACTCACGACTACGCCTCAACTAGCGACAACGCCTCAACTAGCGACAACGCCTCAACCCATCGGACCCCCGCTATTCACGTCAAGGAGACTTCGTGGCAGACAACACCTATCGCATGCGCCGACTGTTCAATCCCGAGTCGGGCCGGTGTCTCGACATCGCCGTCGACCACGGCTACTTCGGCCAGGGGGCATTCCTGTCGGGCATCGAGGATCTGCCGTCGGCCGTGGAGGTCCTTGCGGCGGCCGGTCCGGATGCGATCCAGTTGACACCCGGTCAGGCTCGCCTGCTGCAGCGCAGCGGAGGCCGTGGGCGCCCGGCCCTGGTCATGCGGACCGATGTCGCCAATGTGTATGGCTCGGTTCTGCCCGATCACATGTTCAGTGCCATCGCCCCCGAACCCGTGCTGACCGCCGTGCGCCTCGATGCGGCCTGTGTGGTGGTGAACCTGCTGGATCTGCCCGGCCGTCCCGAGGTGCGTGAGGCGTGCATCCGCAATGTCATGGAGTTGCGTCAGCAATGTGACGAGTACGGCATGCCGCTTATGGTGGAGCCCCTGGTCATGGCCGAGACCGAGGCAGGTCCTTACACCGTCAATGGTGACGTCGACCTGATCGTCCCGATCGTGCGCCAGGCGATCGAACTCGGTGCCGACGTCATCAAGGCCGACCCGACCGACGACCCCGCCGACTATCACCGGGTGGTCGAGACCGCCTCGGGGATTCCCGTACTCATCCGCGGGGGTGGCCGGGTCTCTGACGAAGAGGTCTTCCGGCGTACTCAGGCGCTGCTCGAGCAGGGCGCCGCGGGACTGGTCTACGGCCGCAACATCATCCAGCACGAGAATCCTGCCGCCATGACGCGGGCCCTCATGGCCATGCTGCATGAGGGTGCCGACGCCGACCGCGCGCTTGAGATTTTGCGCACCGCATGAGTGCACCTCGCTCGGTCCGCCTGGGCATCGTCGGTGCAGGGCTCATGGGCCGTGAGCTCGTGGGCGTGTGCGGCCGATGGGACCTCCTCGTCGACCACCCGGTGCGTCCCGAGGTCGTTGCCGTCGCTGATCCAGCGCCAGCGGCTCGTGCATGGTTCGAGCGAGTGCCGTCCGTGGAGACGCTCACCGATAACTGGAGACGGGTCGTCGAGGACGACTCGCTCGACGCGCTCTACATCGCGGTCCCGCACCACCTCCATGAGGAGATATACCTCGCCGCCGTGGCGGCTGGCCGCAACTTCCTCGCGGAGAAGCCCTTCGGCATCGATGCGGTGTCCGCAGAGCGGATAGTCGGGGCGATCGATGCGGGCGACTCGTTCGTCCGCGTGAGCAGCGAATTCCCGTTCTATCCCGGTGCCCTTCGCGCCTACGACTACGCACGCTCTGGTGCCCTCGGCGATGTTCTCGACGTGCGTTCGGGTTTTTGGCACTCCTCCGATCTGAACCGTGCCAAGCCGATCAACTGGAAACGGCGAGTGGAGACCTGCGGTGCGATCGGTGTGATGGGTGACCTCGGGTTGCACGTCGCGCACGTCCCGCTGCGACTTGGCTGGGAACCACAGCGGGTCTACGGTCGGCTTGATGATGTGGTGACCGAGCGCCCGGGCCCGGACGGCGTGCCGGTGGCCTGCGACACCTGGGACAACGCCCTACTCGTGTGCGACACCTCCCCGGGCGATGACCATCGCGACTTCACGATGCTGTGGGAGACGCGGCGGATCGCGCCAGGGCACATGAACACGTGGTACTTCGAGGCCATCGGCATGGACGGGGGAGTGCGGTTCAGCACGCGGACCCCGGCGCAGTTCGCCCGCTTCGGGCTGGAGTCCGGTGAGCAGATCTGGTCCGAGATTCAACCGGGCAACCTCTCGGCTTGGCCGACGGTGTCGGGGGCAATCTTCGAATTCGGCTTCGGTGACGCCCTGTTGCAGATGTGGGCGAGCTACCTCGCTGAGCAGGCCGGTGAACTCGGTGACCGCTTCGGCACGGCGACGCCGCGAGAAGCGTGGCAGGCACACCGTGTCTTCGATGCCGCCCTGCGCTCGCAGCAGTCCGGCGTACCCGAGACACCCTGACTGCCGTACGCGACGGCGCGGCGCGTGCTTGGATATCGGCATGGCGGATAAGGACTCCACGAGCCCAGATCGGGAGCAGGACACTCGGGTGAAGCGACTGCCCAAGAAGTTCTACGAGGACACGCTTTACCGCCTGCAAGGCGAACTCGTGACGATGCAGGAGTGGGTGAAGTCCACGGGCGCGCGAGTCGTGATCGTCTTCGAGGGCCGAGACGCGGCGGGCAAGGGGTCAACGATCAAGCGGGTCGCGGAGTACCTCAATCCGCGTGTCGCTCGGATCGTCGCACTGCCCACGCCCACGGAGCGGCAGCGCACGCAGTGGTATTTCCAGCGTTACGTCGAGCATCTGCCGGCGGCCGGCGAGATCGTGCTCTTTGACCGATCCTGGTACAACCGCGCGGGAGTCGAGCGTGTGATGGGGTTCTGTACGCCGGAGGAGTACCGGCGCTTCCTTCACCAGGCGCCGATCTTCGAACGGCTGCTCATTGAGGACGGCATCCTGCTGCGCAAATACTGGTTCAGTGTGAGCAATCGCGAGCAGGAGAAGCGCTTCGAATCCAGGCTGAACGACCCGATGCGGCAGTGGAAACTGATGGACCTGGAATCCATCACGCGTTGGGAGGACTACTCCCGTGCCAAGGACGAGATGATGGTGCACACAGACACCACGGAGTCGCCCTGGTTCGACGTCGAAGCCGACGACAAACGGCGTGCACGCGTGAATATGATCCATCACCTGCTCTCAACCATTCCCTACGAGGCAGTGCACCGCGCTCCGCTGAAGTTGCCCAAGCGTCCCGACGGCCACGGTTACGAGCGGCCGCCGCGCGATCTGACACGCTACGTCCCCGACTACGCCGGACGGTTGCTCGCCGAAGAGGGCTGAGCAGTCACCTTTGGCCACTGCGCGTTAGCCACCGCGCCGAGCAACACGGCGTACATCGCGACATAACTGACGATGCTCAGGATCACGGTGCTGGCGAGCGTGCCGTAGATCGCCTGGTACGACGTGGCGAATTGCAGATAGATGCCGTAGCCGACCACGATGGCCAGGACGGCCACCGCGCCGAACGCAGCACCGGGCCAATACGGAATGCCGTGTCCATGCTCAGTCGACAGGCGGAAGAACGCCCACAGGATCAATGTGAGCAGGGCGACGCCGATGAGGACTTCGATGGCGAAGATTGCTCCGGACAGCGGAGCATCAAGCGAGGCAGCCCAGGCGGAGATCGCCGCGGCCGCCAAGAGCACAACGCCCAGGAGAATGACCGTCGTAATTGCGCCGATGTAGGCGATAGCGCGGGTGGCGAGGTAGCGGCTCGGCGGCTGACCGTAGGCCATGCGCACGGCGCGGGAGAACGTGTAGACGCCGGTGGACACGGCCCACAGCACCGTCGTGAGGGAGATGACCAGACCCCACGAGGCGGTGGACAGGGAGGTCTGCGAGGCCGCCTGCAATTGCGAGGCCAGCAGGCTGCTGAACGAGTCGGGTGCTTGCTTGCGCAGTTCGTCCACGGCGTCTGACAATGCCTGGGGATCAAGTAGTCGACCGAAGATGAGCCCGAGCGCGATCAAGGTCGGCGTTACGGCGATGACGGCCCAGAAGGCCACCGCCGCGGCGGACAGGCTGATCCGCTGGACCGACTGCTCCTTCATGACCGAGACCAAGAGCCTGATCGGAGTGCGCAGGCGCGGGTGGTTCCCGACAAAGCGCCCGAGGGCCTCGGGGAGGCGGCTCATGGTTAGACCAGGGCGAGGATGGCCGCGATCACGAAGCTGAGGATGGCGAGGTAGACGAGCACGATGCCGATCGCGGCGATGCGCAGCGGCGCTCGATCATCGCTGAAGGCGATGGCGAAAGCGTGCGTGTAGACCTTGCGGAAGGGCGTGGCTTCGCGCGAGGGATTGCCGTGCGGATCCCGCTGGAACCAGTAGGCCTTCTCGCTGGACATGCCGTAGAGGGTGAAGCCCAGGCCGAAGAGCGCGAGAAAAACGCCGAGGAACAGGAAGATGAGCACGGTGGAGGACACGGGGGACACCCTAGCGGCGGTACCGTGCGGATGTGGCGGCGGCGAAGGGATCGGGCTCGACAGTCTCGGTCGAGGGCATCGAGGTGCGGGTGAGCAGCCTTGATCGTCCGATGTGGGTGGCGGGCAGCGATGTCATCACCAAGGGCGACGTCATCAACTATTACCGCACGATGGCACCGGCGATCCTGCGGCAACTGCGCGGTCGTCCCACCACGATGCAGCGATACCCCGATGGGGTCCTGGTCGACGGACAGGCTTTTGACTCCTTCTACAACAAGCACCTGCCCAAGTCGGCGCCCGCGTACGTCGATTCCGCCACCGTCACGTTCCCATCGGGTCGAACCGGCGTTCAACTGTGTCCCCGCAATGAGGCGGCGATCGTGTGGGCGGCCAACCAGGGCTGTGTGACCTTCCATCCGTGGCCGGTGCATGCCGAGCGGCCCGACGACCCTGACGAACTACGGCTGGACCTCGACCCCCAGCCGGGGACGGGCTTCGGCGAGGCGGTCGTCGCGGCTCAGGCGCTCCGCGAACTCCTGCTGGAGGTTGGGCTTGACCCGTATGTGAAGACCAGTGGTGGCCGGGGACTGCATCTTTTCTGTGCGATCGAACCGCGCTGGGAGTTCCTCGAGGTGCGCCATGCGGCGATCGCGATTGGCCGAGAGTTGGAGCGCCGGCTGCCGGACCTCGTCACCACGGCGTGGTGGAAGGAGGAGCGCGGCGTTCGCGTCTTCGTGGATTACAACCAGATGGCCCGTGATCGCACGATGGCATCCGCGTGGTCGCTTCGACCGCGACCGGGAGCACCCGTCTCGACGCCGGTGACCTGGGCGGAACTGCCCGACGTGGATCCGGCCGACTTCACGATCGCCACGGTGCCTGAGCGCCTTGAGGTGCGGGGTGATCCGTGGGCCGAACTCGGGGAAGCACCCGGAAGCCTCGAGCCCGCGCTACGGATGTGGCAGGTCGATATCGATGAGCGGGGGCTCGGCGAGATGCCCTTCCCTCCGGACTACCCCAAAATGCCGGGGGAGCCGCCGCGTGTACAGCCGAGCCGTAAGAGGCCTCTGAAGTAGGGAAACACTCGCCTTGA
>CAYGMM010000027.1:5468-6642 GCA_964351035.1 uncultured Actinomyces sp. | reverse complement strand
GACTGAGTAGCCCCTCAACAAACGCACCCTTGTGGGAAATGGTCGCTCACTCGGCGAGTTAACAACCACAACCCACAAGGGTGCGGAAGCGAGGCAGGGTTTAGCCGCGGTCGATCTGCATGACCACGGCCTTCGGCTCGGTCATGAACTCGCGGCTGAAGTTGCCACCCTCGCGGCCCAGTCCGGAATCGCCGACGCCGCCGAAGGGCGCGCGCAGGTCGCGGATGAAGAAGCAGTTTGTCCAGACGGTGCCCGCCTTGAGTTGGTGAGACACCCGGTGTGCACGCGACAGGTTCTCGGTGAAGATCATGGCGTTGAGGCCGTAGCGCGTGTCGTTGGCCATGGCGATGGCCTCCTCCTCGGTGTCGAAGGGAGTCGCCACCGTGACCGGGCCGAAGATCTCCTCCTTGACTACGCGCGCATCTCCGGGAGCATCAGTCACGATCGTCGGCTTGACGCTCCAGCCTTCGCCGAGTCCGCCGGTGAGGATGCGGCCACCGCCCAGTGCCTCGGTGCCGAGGTAGCCGGAGACCTTGTCGAAGTGCTCCTGGCTGGCCAGCGCGGAGGAGAACTGCGTGGCCGGGTCCTTGGGATCACCCATGACGAGCGCCTCGGCCGCGATCTTGTAGCGCCGCATGAACTCCTCGTAGACACCGCGCTGAACGTAGAGGCGGCTTCCCGCCAGGCAGACCTGTCCGGCGTTGCGGAAGATCGCCTCCACCGCCCAGTGCACCGCGTTGTCGAGGTCGGCGTCGTCAAAGATGATGTTGGCGCCCTTGCCGCCGAGTTCGAGACTGACCGGGGTGAGGTTGCGGGCCGCGACAGCGGTGATGATCTTGCCGGTGCCGGATTCGCCGGTGAAGGTGATGCGGTCGACATCGGGGTTCTCGGTCAGAGCCGCACCGGCCGAGTCGGGTCCGTAGCCGTGGACGATGTTGAGTACGCCGGGTGGGAAGCCGGCCTCGATAGCGAGGCGACCCATGATGGTGGCGGAGGTGGGGGTGTCCTCGGCGGGTTTCCAGACGACGGTGTTGCCCCAGGCAAGCGCGGGCGCGACCTTCCAGGTGCCGAGCATGAGCGGGAAGTTCCACGGCGAGATGGCGGCGACGACGCCCGCCGGCTCAAACACCGTGTAGGCGTGGTGTCCGCTGTCCATCGGGAGGGCCTCACCGGT
>CAYGMM010000027.1:4110-5458 GCA_964351035.1 uncultured Actinomyces sp. | reverse complement strand
AAGTCGGCGAGGCGATGCATCAACTGCTGCCGCTTCTCGAATCCCATGTGCGGCCACGGGCCGTTGTCGAAGGCCTCGCGGGCGGCGGCGACGGCACGATCGGCATCGGCCTTGCCGCCACATGCGATGGTCGCCCACTGCTCGCGCGTGTACGGATCGATATCCGGCATCGTGTCGCCGTCCAGGGAGGGCACTTCCTCGTTGTTGATGATGTGCCCGAAGAACTCGAATCCGTCGACCTGCATGATTCCCCTTTCCCAGGTGGCCGCCTTCATGCTCCCACGTGGGCTATCGGCACGGGGATGAGCGTCCCTGCCACGGGAACGCGTCGCGGCCCGCTCCGAGGGGGGTCGGAACGGGCCGCGGCAGTGCGGGGTGAATCAGGCCTGCGGGATTGCTGCTTCGAGTGCGGTTCGCGCAGCGTCAATCGATGCCTTGAACGTGTCGGTGGCGGCACTCACGGCTGACTTCTGGGCCTCACGAGCCGGCTGGATCGCCTCGCGGTACGCCGCGAAGGCAGCCTTGCGCTCGTCGCGGTTGGTCGCGGCGGCGAGAGCGTCCTTCAGCGCAGCGTGTGCATCGGCGGTCGCGGCCTTGAAGTCCTGCTTGGCCGTCGCCACCGCAGCACGCAGCGTCTCGGTCGCCGACTCGACGGCGACGCGGTAGTCGGTGACCGGGCCCACCTGGTCGGCGGGGAGCGTGGCCGTGTCGAATGCCAGTACCGCTGCGGCTACCGACGAACGGTAAGCATCACGTGCGGCAGTCTTGGCGCTCTGATCATCGCCGGCGGCGTCCAGGGCGGCCTTGAAGTCCGCGCGAGCCGTGGAGAGGGCATCCTTCAGGGCTGTCTTGGCCTCGTCGGTCACGGTGCGGTCGACGCGCTGGTCGAGCCAACGGTCCTTGAGCGGACCCTTGTTGCCCTTGTTCGCGTCGGGCCGATCAGAGCCCGGGCGTTGACCCTGGCCTGACTCCTTACCCGGATTGCGGTCGTGCGCCTGGGCGGCGGAGGCGCCGGCGACAGCGCCAGTGCCGAGGATGAGGATGGCGGCGGTGGCCGCGATCGTGCGTCGTCCGTTCATGGTGTCTCCTGTCGTGGGCGCTACCTCGTGGGTGCGGTGTATGCCTTGTGGGTCCGTGCCTGGTCACTGCGACTTGCCTGGTCAATGCGAGTGATGCGGGTAGGGCGTGCCCACACGCTTACACGTCCGACGGCTCAAATCACGCCCACCAAGGGTCCCCTGATGAGTTCCTTACGCTTCTCTGACATTCCTGCGAATGCCTTAAGGTTTGGCCCCGTTTCGTTCTTCTTACCCGAAGGGTTGTTTTCTTCTTACCCGAAGGGTTGTTA
>CAYGMM010000027.1:0-4100 GCA_964351035.1 uncultured Actinomyces sp. | reverse complement strand
ATGGGTGCGGTGTATCCCTTGTGGGTCCGTGCCTGGTTGTTACGAGTGGGGCGGGTACTGCGTGCCCACACGCTGACACGTTCGCGCGCGCGAATCGCGCCCACCAAGGGTCCCTTGATGAGTTCCTTACGCTCTTCTGACAATCCTGCGGAAGCCTTAAGGTTCGGCCCCGGTCGGGCTAGGTGAGGAAGTCGGTCATGTCGACCGGTTCGGGTCGCGGGATCTGCTCGACGGTGCACGAGTGAGGCTCACGATCCGGTCGCCAGCGCAGCCACCGCGCCACGTGACGCAGGCGATCGCCTTCGAACTGGTCGTAGGTCACCTCGACGACCTGATCCGGCGGTAGCGCATGCCAGTCACCGGATCGACCGCGGGACCACCGGTTCACCGCACCGGGTCGTCGCTGCGCAACCGTCGTTTCGCCTCGCCAGGGATGGTCGGCTGATTCCGACAGGGTGAGGGCACCGAGTTGGTCGGTGAGTTCGGCGCGCAGACGAGCACTGAAGCCGGAGGTCACGCCGACATGGTGCAACGTGTCACCGTCGTACAGCCCGAGCAGCAGGGAGCCCACCTCGTCGGCGTTCTTGCTGTGACCGCGCCATCCCGCCACGACGGCATCGAGGGTGCGCTGATGCTTGACCTTGCGCAGCGTGCGCTTGCCGGGGGAGTACGGCGCGGACACGTCCTTGACGATGAGCCCGTCGAGCCCGCCACCTTCGAACCGGTGGAACCACTGCGTCGCCAGTGCGTGATCGTCAGTGGCCGGCGTTGTCCGCATCCGTGCACTGCCGAGAGCCAGCCCGGTGAGCGCGCGGCGGCGCTCGGCGTAAGGGCGATCCAAGAAGGATTCGTCACCAAGGGCAAGGACGTCGAAGGCGATGTACGTCGCCGGGGTGTCCCGCGACATGTCGGCGATGGCGCGACCCCCTGCTTCGCTGCGGGGGCGGATGCGCGCACCCATCGCGGGGAAGTCGAGGACGCCGTCACGGATGATGATCAGCTCGCCGTCGAGAACCACCCGGTCGGGCAGGTCAGCCTGAGCCGAGGCGACGACCTCGGGGAACGCGTAGGAGAGGTCGTCCCCACCGCGGCCCTGAACGACGACGGCGTTCCCCGCACGAAAGATCAGCGCCCGGAAGCCGTCCCACTTCGGCTCGTAGGCCATGCCGGGGCCGAACGGCACCTCCGTGTCGCCACCTGCCGCCAGCATGGGTGACACCGGTGGTTCAACGGGGAGCCCGAGGCGGGGCAGCTCGGTGGCCATGACGTGATCGTGGCATGGCGCGCGTAGCATCCGGCAGGTGCCTGGACACCTCGTCGACCGCGACCCCAAGGTGCCGGCCGATCGCCTGCTCGCCGACCTGGTACCGCCTCCACACTTCGTGTCGGTCAGCTTCGCGTCCTATCGACCCGACCCAGCGCAGCCGAGTCAGACGGCGGCGGTGGCCGCGCTGGAGGCGTTCGGTGCGCGACTGGGGCAGCCTCCCGCTCGACGGTGGCGACGCCGGGCCGCGCCACCGGAGTCGCGTGCGGGTGTGTACCTCGACGGCGGCTTCGGTGTCGGCAAGACGCACCTGCTCGCTTCGCTGTGGCACGGGGCGCCCGGGCCGAAGGCGTACGGGACTTTCGTCGAATACACGAATCTCGTGGGCGCGCTGGGCTTCGCCGCCACCGTCGAGGCGCTCAGTGGACATCGACTGGTGTGCATCGACGAGTTCGAACTCGATGACCCCGGCGACACCGTACTCATGTCGACCCTGCTGGGTCGGCTCGTGGAGGCCGGGGTGCGGCTCGCCGCGACGTCCAACACGGTGCCGGAGAAGTTGGGGGAGGAGCGCTTCGCGGCCGACGACTTCCTTCGCGAGATCCAGGGCCTGTCCGCGCACTTCGACGTGCTGCGTATTGACGGCGAGGACTACCGGCATCGCGGGTTACCGGTGGCACCTGATCCCTGGTCGGGTGAGGAGTTGACGAGCAGTGCCGCGGCATGGCCGGGCGCCACCCTCGACCACTGGTCGGATCTGCAAGCTCACCTGGGGCGCGTGCATCCCTCCCGGTACGGCGCCCTGCTCGATGGTGTGACCGCCGTGCATCTAGACGGCGTACGCACGCTGACCGATCAAGTCCAAGCGCTGCGCACCGTCGTGCTCGCCGACCGGCTGTACGACCGGGATGTGCCGATCCGGACCAGCGGTGTACCCCTCGACCGGCTCTTCAGCGAGGAGATGCTGCGCGGCGGATACCGCAAGAAGTACCGCCGGGCCCTGTCGCGGCTCATTGCGCTGACGCGCGAGGGCCCCAATCCGATGGAGGATGCACCGAACTCGGCGTCCGGCGTGGAATAGTCATCGCCATGGAGTTCAGCAGCCTGATCGGCGCCCTCGGCGTCGGCATCGTCATCGGCATCATCGCCCGCATCCTGGTCCCGAGCATGCAGCCCATCGGCTGTCTGCTCACGATCATCATCGGCATCGTCGGAGCCGTGCTCGGCTCCGCGGCTGGCAACGCGCTCGGTCAGGGATGGGGCTTCAGCTGGATCACCTTCCTGCTGCAGATCCTGATCGCGACCGTTCTCGTGGCCATCGTTGCGGCGCTGTTCCGCAAGAGCACGCCGTGAGCGGCTGGAGGCAGAGCCGGGAACTGACTCGGCAGTCGTGGGCCATTCTGAAGCAAAACCGCGGGCTGACGGCCTACCCGCTCGTGGGCACGGTCTTTGGGATCATCCCCTTCATCATCCTCGTCCCCGGTGTCTACTTCCTCGCCGACAACCAGAATTGGATCGGCTGGGCACTGGTTGTGATCGGGATCTACGCGGCGACGCTGGTCACCTCCTTGTTCCAGGCCGGTCTTGTCGTCAGTGCGGCGGCAGTTCTCGATGGGAAGGAGACCTCGTTCGGCCAGGGCATGGGCGCGGCCTTCGGCCGTCTTGGCGTGCTGAGTCGCTGGGCCTTCGTCAGCACGCTAGTGAGCCTGCTGATCTCGGCCCTGCGCGGTAACAACAATGCCGGTCTGGTCGAGGTGATCTTCCGCAACGTGCTGGCGGCCGCCGCAGGGATCATGTGGCAGCTCATCACCTTCTTCGTGATGCCGGCCATGATGTTGGACGGCCTCGGCATGATCGACGCCATCAAGAAGTCGGCGTCGACGTTCAAACAGCGCTGGGGCACTCAGCTCTCCGGTGGGGTGCGTATCGGCGGCATGATCGGCCTGCTGGTGATTCTGCCAGCCATGCTGGCCCTCGTTCTCGGCATCATTCTCACGGTCATGGGTGCCTGGCCACTGGGCATCCCGCTCGCCGTGATCGGCTTCATCGCCCTGATCATCGGCAGTCTGGTGCTGGGCACGATGCGCGGCATCTTCTCGGTGGTGCTCGATCGCTTCGCCACCACTGGCGCTGTCGCGCCTGGTTTCACCGAGGATCAGTTGGCGCACGCCGTCAAGGTCAAGGCGTAATTCGCTCGCTCGCGAACGCGCAGCCCTCGCGCTGCATCGCGGACTCCAGAGCCGTCGCGAGGCCGGTGACGTCTTCGGCTGCGTCAAGATCCGATGCGGTGAGCAGGAGGATGGCCTCGCCGGAGTCGAGTTCGGCCACGACGCACGGCTCAACGCCGCGGCTGATTTGCTCGACCGTCGGCGTGCGTTCATTGCGATGGACGGCGATGAAGGGCACGGGGAGCGATTCGGCGTAGGCGGTCCACTCGGGGCGGCGGCGTACGGCGGAGTGGGTGATGTCGCACAGGGCACAGTGCCGACGTCCGCTGATCTTGCCGGCGACGTACGCCAGTTCGCCGAGTAGTCCGCCATCGGCGTCGTAGACACCGACGAGGCGCGTGATCGTGGCCATGCATTCGATGATGCCGCCGACGGCCCCATCGCGCCTGTTGAGGCGATCCCGCATTCTTTCGTCAGTGTGCCGGGCTAAGCCCCGCAAAGTGACGAAAGAAAGGCCCGGACACGTCGAAGGCCCCCGCAACTGCCATATTCGGCAGCAGATGCTGATGGAAGGGCCCAGAAAGACGTGCCTTCTCGCAGCCCCCGGCACACGGAGTGCGTCGCGGGCCTTCGTCCTGTGGGATTGACTGGTGTGCGTGGGCCCTTTA
>CAYGMM010000026.1:11386-21067 GCA_964351035.1 uncultured Actinomyces sp. | reverse complement strand
CTCGCCGACCAGGTGACCGTCATCGCACACGGACGTGCGGTCGCGACCGGTTCGGTCGAGTCGCTCACGGCCGACTCCGAAGAACGCATCGACTTCACCGCCCGTGCCCACCTCGACATCGAGGCGCTCACCCGAGCACTCCCCTCGAACTGTCGCGTCGA
Source organism: uncultured Actinomyces sp. (assembly GCA_964351035.1). Lineage (GTDB taxonomy): Bacteria > Actinomycetota > Actinomycetes > S36-B12 > S36-B12 > Mxb001. The sequence goes on along the minus strand of CAYGMM010000026.1, from coordinate 20,906 downwards.
GGAGCGATCGCCCGGTGACTACCGCGTGTGGGGTTCTGCTGATCCGCAGACCCTCGCGACCGTCTCCGCCTGGTGTGCTCAGCACGGCGTAACACCAACGCGGATCCACGCGGGCCGCGAATCCCTCGCCGACGCCTACCAGCGACTCACCAGCGGGGAGCACGCATGACCGCCACGACTCCCTCGACGACACGCCTCGTCCTGCTGCAGGCCGGATTCGACCTACGACTCCTCCTTCGCAACGGCGAGCAGTTCCTCCTCACGATCCTGATCCCCCTCGGCCTGCTCGTCGGGCTGACGCTGGCCACCGCGGTCCCGCTGAGCACCGCCCCCGGCGCCACCCGCGTCGATACGGCGCTCGCCGGCGTTCTCGCGGTCGCCGTTCTCTCGAGTGCCTTCACCTCCCTCGCCATCGGGGTCGGCTTCGATCGCCGGTCCGGCGCGCTGCTCCTGCTCGCCACGACCCCGCTGTCGCGAACCTCGATCCTGGCGGCCCGCGCCCTCGCCACCGTGGCCACCGTGGCGATCCAGACGGTCGCACTCGGTGCGACGGCGCTCCTCCTGGGCTGGCGCCCCGACGTGAACGACCTGCTCGTCGTCCCTCTACTCCTGCTCGGCACGGTGGCGCTGGGCTCGCTGGGCTTCGCCCTGGCCGGCGCGATCCGCGCCGAGGCCACGCTGGCTGTTGCCAATGCGGTCTTCCTGCTGCTGCTCGTCGCTGGCGGGACGGCCTGGCCGCCCTCGTCGCTGCCCGGACCCGTCAGCGCCGTGGTGTCCGCACTGCCGAGTGCGGCTTTAGGAGATGGCCTACGGACCGTCTTGGCGGCGGGCTCGGGGAGCCTGGTGATCGCCGTCGTCCTGCTTGGCGTGTGGACGGCCGCCGGCGTGCTTATCGCCAAGCGCACCTTTCGCTGGTCGTAGTCACCCCGCGTAATCTGAGGTCATGACTGCGACCGCGCTGCCTCCGACCGCCGTCAGGACCGTCCCGCGGTGGCTACGCGGCATCTTCATCGCCAACCTCGTGGCCCAGATCGGCATCGTGGTCACCGGGGGCATCGTGCGCCTGACCGGGTCGGGGCTCGGCTGCCCGACATGGCCCGAATGCGTTGAGGGCTCCTACACGCCGACGTCCCGCCAGGAAGAGGCATGGCACAAGTACGTCGAATTCGGCAACCGCCTGCTCACCTTCGTGCTCGGCCTGCTGGCGATTGCCGCCATCGTCGGAGCACTTGCCTGGTGGCGCCGCCATCGCGGTCGCGCTGATCTGGTGCTCCTCGCGGCGATCCCGATCGTGGGGACCGTCGTTCAGGCGGTTCTCGGCGGCATCACGGTGCTCACGGGGCTGAACCCGTGGGCCGTCGGCGGGCACTTCCTGGTCTCCATGGGGATCATCGCCGGCACCACGGTGCTCGTCATGCGTGCGTCACCGGCGTGGCCCTTCCGCAGTGACCCTCCCGTCCGACGGGAGATTCGCCTTCTCAGCAGGATCCTTGTCGCCGTCACCGCGCTCGTCGTGGTGCTCGGGGTCATCGTGACCGGAAGTGGTCCACACTCAGGCGATGCGGAGACCGAGGCTCGCTTCGGCCTCGACCCGCGCACGGTCTCCTGGCTGCACGCCGACGCCGTCCTTCTCTTCCTCGGCCTGCTTATCGGTGCGGCCATCGCGCTCAAGGTCACCAACGGCCCGGAGCGCGCACAGAAGATCATCTGGACGTTGCTCGCCATCGCCGTGATCCAAGGCGTCATCGGTTATGGCCAGTACTTCACCGGCCTCCCCTGGGCCCTCGTCGCGATCCACATGCTCGGCGCCTGTGTCGTCTGGATGCTCGCCATCATGCAACTGCTGGCACTGGGACCCGCCAAGATTCGCGCGAGCGCGACAGTCAGGTAGCCAACGGGGTCAGCTAGCCAACGAAGGGGTCGAGGGCGACGGCGAGGAAGAGCAGCGCGAGATACGTGATCGACCAGTGGAAGAGCCGCATTGGCCGCACGTTCTCGTCGCCCCGCTTCACCCGCCTACCCAGCGCGTACGCCTCGAAGAGGAAAACCCCGCCGAGGACAACTGAACTCACGATGTAGACCCAGCCCATCGGTGCAATGGGAATGAGCGCCAGCGAGGTGAGCACCATCAACCAGGAGTAGACCGTGATCTGCCGCATGACCACGGGACGCTCGGCGACTACGGGCAACATGGGCACGCCGGCGGCCGCATAGTCGTCCCGGTACCGCAGTGACAGTGGCCAATAGTGCGGTGGGGTCCACCAGAAGATGATCAGGAACAGCACCACCGGAGCCCAGGTGAGACTGCCGGTCACAGCCGCCCATGCGATGAGGACCGGCATGCATCCCGCCGCGCCACCCCAGACGATGTTCTGAGCGGTTCGCCGCTTCAGGATCATCGTGTAGCCCACGGCGTAGAAGACAATCGCGATGAGGGCGAGTACAGCGGCCAGCAGATTCGCGTACGCCGTCAGGATGACAAGACTCGCCAGGGACAGGATCGTCGCCCAGATCAGCCCACCGACCACTGACACTTCGCCGGAAGCGACAGGGCGATGCTGGGTCCTTGTCATCACCGCATCGATGTCACGGTCGTAGACGCTGTTGAAGGCATTGGCGCCCCCGGCAGCCAGCGTCCCACCGATGAGGACGGCGATCGCCACCCGCACATCGGGCCAACCGCCCGCCGCGAGGATCATCGTCGGGACAGTCGTGACCAGCAGAAGTTCGATGATGCGCGGCTTGGTGATGGCGATGTACCCCGCCACGCTCCGACGGATCGTGCGCGGAGGCTGCGTGGGACCAGCCAAATCCGTCACGAGCCCTCCTGAGTCGTCGCCGGTGGTAACCAGCGCCTGAATTTCCGGCAACAGTGCATCGGAGTCTACCGATGCCACCCCCGCCGGTGTGAACCGTCGCTAGGCTCCCCGTGTGACGATGACTCCTGCCCTCCCCGGAATGACCGACCTGCCCTGGACCGAATTGGACCAGCGCGCCGTAGCCAGCATCCGTGGCCTGGCCATGGACGCCGTACAGAAGGCGGGCAACGGGCACCCCGGCACCGCCATGAGCCTGGCACCGGCCGCGTACCTGCTCTTCCAGCGCTTCCTGCGCCACGACCCGGCCGACCCGACCTGGCTCGGTCGCGACCGGTTCGTGCTGTCGTGCGGGCACTCGTCCCTGACCCTCTACATCCAACTGTTCCTCTCCGGCTACGGACTCACCCTGGAGGACCTGCAGGGTTTCCGGACGTGGGGCAGCCTCACGCCGGGCCACCCCGAGCACGGCCACACGGTCGGCGTCGAGACGACCACGGGCCCGCTCGGCCAAGGCGTGGCCACCGCGGTCGGTATGGCCATGGCGAGCCGCTACCAGCGCGGCATGCTCGATCCGGATGCGCCCTGGGGCTTCAGCCCGTTCGACCACCACGTCTGGGTCATCTGCTCCGACGGCGACCTCGAGGAGGGCGTGTCCGGCGAAGCCTCCTCGCTCGCCGGCGTCCAACGTCTGGGCAACCTGACCGTCATCTGGGATGACAACCACATCTCCATCGAGGGCGACACCGCCGTCGCGTTCGACGAAGACGTCGCCGCCCGCTACGAGTCCTACGGCTGGGCCGTGCACGAGGTGGGCATGCTCCCGAACGGCGACGTCGACCTCATCGGTCTCGCCGAGGCCATGACGGCCGCACGCCTTGAACAGGACCGACCAACGTTCATCGTCATGCGCTCGACGATCGCCTGGCCGGCACCCCATGCCCAGAACACCGCCAAGGCGCACGGCTCGGCGCTCGGCGCCGACGAGGTGGCCGCCACCAAGGTGGTACTGGGATTGGATCCGGAGCGCAACTTCCAGATCGCCGACAACGTGCTGGCCCGTGCGCGCGAGGTGATGGACCGGGGCGCGGAGATCCATGCCGAGTGGCAGCGCACGTTCGACGAATGGCGTTCGGCCCATCCGCAGCGGGCCGCGCTGCTTGACCGTCTGCTCGCCCGCGAACTCCCGGCCGACCTCGACAGCGCGCTGCCAACCTTCGAGGCGGGCACGTCCATCGCGACGCGGGCGGCGTCCGGCAAGGTCATCAACGCCATCGCCGAGGTGATGCCCGAGTTCTGGGGTGGCTCCGCCGATCTCGCGGAGAGCAACAACACCACGATCGAAGGAGGCCTGTCTTTCCTCCCCGCCGGGATCCTCGCCAGGGACTCCTCGCCATACGGCCGTGTCATCCACTTCGGCATCCGCGAGCACGCGATGGGCGCCATCCTCAACGGCATCGCCCTGGAAGGCCTCACCCGTCCCTTCGGTGGCACCTTCCTGGTGTTCTCCGACTACATGCGCGGCTCGGTCCGTCTCGCCGCCCTCATGCAGACCTCGGTGGTCTATGTCTGGACACACGACTCGATCGGCCTCGGCGAGGACGGCCCAACCCACCAACCCGTAGAGACCCTGTGGGCACTGCGCGCGATTCCCGGTTTGAGCATCGTGCGTCCGTGTGACGGCAACGAGACGGCGGCGGCGTGGGCGGAGTCCCTTCGCCGCGGGACGCCCACCGGCCTCATCTTGTCGCGCCAAGGGCTGCCCAATCTTGACCGCACCGTGATGGCACCGGCGGCACAGACGGCCAAGGGTGCTTACACCTTGATCGATGGCGAAGGCGGGGATCTAAAGGTCGTCCTCCTTGCCACCGGCTCGGAAGTGCAGGTCGCACTCGCGGCGCGCGATCTGCTGCAGGCCGAGGGCGTTCCCACCCGCGTGGTGTCCGTGCCCTGCGTCGAGTGGTTCGACGATCAGGACTCTGCGTACCGCGACAGCGTGCTGCCCAAGGACGTCCCCGTACGCGTCTCCGTCGAGGCCGGCGCCACCTTCGGCTGGTGGCGTCTCGTCGGTAGCCGCGGAGGGGTGGTTGGCATCGATCACTTCGGCGCGAGCGCGGACGGCGCCCTACTGTTCGAGAAGTTCGGAATCACGCCCGACGCCGTCGCGCAGACCGCGCGCGACTGCCTGGCCCAGGAAGGCTGACCATGACCGTGCCCACTCCCCTCGCCGAGCTCACCGCCGCTGGCGTCTCCATCTGGTTGGACGACCTGGATCGCCACCGGATCGAGTCCGGTGACCTCGCCTCCCTCATCACCGACGACGATGTGCGGGGCGTGACGACCAATCCGACAATCTTTGCCAAGGCCCTCTCGGGGGCAACCTCCGCCTACGGCCCACAACTGGCCGAGTTGGCGGCATCCGGCGCGAGCGTCGACGACGCGGTGCGCGCCCTCACGACGACCGACGTGCGCAACGCCTGCGACGTGTTCCACGACCTGTGGCAGTCCAGCGACGGGGTCGACGGACGCGTATCCATCGAAGTCGATCCGCGCCTTGCCCGCGAGACGGACCTCACGATCGAGCAGGCGCGACTGCTGCACGGCATGGTCGATCGGGGCAACGTCCTCATCAAGATCCCCGCGACCCGCGAGGGCCTGCCGGCCATCACCGAGGTCCTCGGTTCGGGCATCAGCGTCAACGTCACCCTCATCTTCAGCATCGAGCGCTACGCGAGCGTGCTCGATGCGTGGATGACCGGCCTGGAGCAGGCGCACGCCAACGGCCACGACCTGTCGACCATCGAATCAGTTGCGTCCTTCTTCGTCAGTCGTATGGATACCGAGGTCGACAAGCGCCTCGACGCGATCGGTACGGATGAGGCTCTCGCGATGCGCGGCAAGGCTGGCCTCGCCAGCGCACGGTTGGCCTGGGGCGTTTACGAGCAGGCGATGCAGTCTGATCGGTGGAAGGCGCTTGAGGCTCTCGGCGCTCATCCGCAGCGGCCGCTGTGGGCATCCACCGGTGTCAAGGATCCGGCCTTTCCCGCGACGATGTACGTCATGGGCCTGGTCGTGCGCGGCTGCGTCAACACCATGCCTGCCGCCACCCTGCAGGCCTGCGCCGAGCAGGGCGGCTTTGCAGGGGACACCATCACCGACACCCAGGGCGCATCGCAGCATGTGTGGGACACCTTGCTCCGCCTCGGCATCTCCGAGCCCCAGGTCTGCGAACTGCTCGAGGATGAAGGCGTCGAGAAGTTCGAGGTGTCCTGGTCCGAACTACTCGACACCGTGACGAAGGCGCTCGACGCAGCTCGCCGCTGATGACGAACCCGCTTCGCAATCCACGCGACCGTCGCCTGCCCAAGGTCGCCGGCCCGTGCAGCATGGTGCTCTTCGGCGTGACCGGAGACCTGGCGCGCAAGAAGATCATGCCGGCGATCTACGACCTAGCCAACCGCGGATTTCTCCCGCCCGGCTTCGGGCTCGTGGGTTTTGCCCGCCGCGAATGGGCCGACGAGGATTTTGCCGCTGAGGTGCATGACGCCGTGCGCGAGCACGCGCGTACGCCGTTTCGCGAGGATGTGTGGCAGCAGTTGTCCGAGGGCATTCGATTCGTCGCTGGCGACATCAACGACCCAGCGGCGTACGCCGAGTTGAAGGCCACCGTCGATGACATGGACGCCCGGCGCGGCACCATGGGCAACCACGCGTTTTACCTCTCCATCCCACCCGGCCTGTTCCCCGTCGTCATCACGCACCTGAAGGAGTGCGGCCTCACCGCGCGGACCGGGGACGAGTGGCGTCGCGTCGTCGTGGAGAAGCCGTTCGGGCACGATCTGGCCAGCGCCCAGGAGCTCGATCGGGTCTTGAGTTCGGCCTTCACCCCCGATGAGATCTTCCGCATTGACCACTACCTCGGCAAGGAGACGGTCCAGAACATCCTGGCCGTGCGCTTCGCCAATGCGATGTTCGAGCCCATCTGGAACAACCGCTACGTCGACAACGTCCAGATCACCCAAGCGGAGGACATCGGTATCGGTGGGCGCGCGGGCTACTACGACGGCATCGGCGCTGCACGCGACGTCATCCAGAATCACCTGCTGCAACTTCTCGCTCTCACCGCGATGGAGGAGCCGCTGTCCTTCCAGCCGCGCGAGGTGCGGCAGGAGAAGGAGAAGGTGCTGAGCGCCATCACTCTCCCGGCCGATCTGAACCTGCACACCGCACGCGGTCAGTACGCCACCGGCTGGCAGGGCGGCGTACCGGTCCTCGGCTTCCTTGAGGAGAAGGGCATCCCGCCGACCAGCACCACCGAGACCTTCGCGGCGCTTCGCGTGACCATCGAAAATCGTCGCTGGGCAGGTGTGCCGTTCTACCTTCGGACCGGCAAGCGCCTCGGGCGCCGTGTCACCGAGGTCGCGGTCATCTTCAAGAAGGCACCGCACCTCCCCTTCGACGACAACGCCGTGGGCGAGCTCTCCGACAACGCGCTCGTCTTCCGCATCCAGCCCGACGAGGGAGTCACGGTGCGCTTCGGCAGCAAGGTGCCGGGCACCCCCAGCCTCGAAGTGCGCGACGTCACGATGGACTTCCAGTACGGCGATTCGTTCGTCGACACCAGCCCCGAGGCGTACGAGCGGCTCATTCTCGACGTCCTGCTGGGTGAGCCACCTCTGTTCCCCAACAGTGCGGAAGTCGACCTGAGCTGGAAGATCCTCGACCCCGTGCTCGATCACTGGGCATCGCTGGGCCAACCGGAGCAGTACGCCTCCGGTGGCTGGGGCCCGACCTCGAGCTACGACATGATCGCGCGTGACGGTCGAGTCTGGAGGCGCCCGTGAACCGCCTGGAGGACACCAGCGGGGGTGAGATCTCCCGCGCCATCAGTGAAGAGCGTCACCGAATGGGCTCACCGGCGACCGGCATGGTGCTCACCATGCTGATCCTCACCGACGAGGAGTACGCCTCCGACGCCACCGAAGCGGCCGTGTTGTCCGCCCGGCAGCACCCGATGCGGATCCTCACCCTCATCCCGCGCCCCGGCCGGGGCCCTGATCAGATCGACGCACAGGTAATGGTCGGCGGCGACGACGGTCCGGGCGAGGTCGCGATCGTTCGCCTGCGCGGAAACCGGGCGGCCCACGCCAACTCCGTGGCCATCCCACTGCTCCTCCCCGACACGCCCGTGGTTGCCTGGTGGCCGACGAACCCGCCTCCGGTGACGGCGGACGACCCCATTGGCCGGCACTGCCAGCGACGAATCACGGACATGGCCAGCGCTGAGGATCCCCGGGCCGCCCTGGCCGAGCGCCGAGCGGGCTACGTGCCCGGCGATACCGACCTCGCCTGGACCCGACTCACCCCCTGGCGCAGTGCCCTCGCGGCACTCCTCGACGACGGTGCGATCACGCCAACTTCGGGCATCGTCGAGGCCGAGCGCGACAATCCCAGCGCGGTCCTGCTGGCCGCCTGGCTCCGATGGGCACTGCAGGTCCCGGTCGAATTGCGGGAGTCCGAGGGGCCGGGCATCACCCGTGCCGCTCTCGCCGACGCAAACGGCGAGATCGGACTCGACCGACCCGACGGCTCGGTCGCCACGCTCATCCGTCCGGGCTACCCGGACTCCACCATCGCCCTGCCCCGCCGTGGCCTCCCGGAGTTGCTGAGCGAGGAACTGCGTCGCCTGACCCCTGATGAGGTGTACGGCCTCGTTCTGGCATCGACCGCTGACGACGCCCCGGAGAGCACATGACCCGCCACACCGTCCACGTCCGACCCGACGAGGCAGCAGTCGCTCGCGACGCCGCGGCTGCTCTCGTGCAGCGCATCCAGGATCGGCAGCGGGCCGGGGGCAGCGCGCACGTCGTCGTGACCGGGGGCGGTGTCGGCACCATGGTGCTCGCAGCGCTCGTCGCGGCCGATATTGACTGGTCGGCGATCGATCTGTGGTGGGGGGACGAACGCTTCCTGCCCGAAGGGCATCCGGACCGCAATGCCACGCAGGCACAGGCAGCCCTGCTGGACCACGTGCCGGTCCCTCCCGAACACGTGCACCCCATGCCGGCGGATGTGGGCCAGGGTGTGGAGCAGGCCGCTACGGACTACGCCGATGAACTCGCCCGTTTCTCAACCAACGGTGTCGCACCGGATTTCGACGTCCTGCTGCTCGGAGTGGGACCGGAAGGGCACGTGGCCTCCATCTTCCCTCACTCACCGGCAGCGGTGGCTTCTGCGGCGGTGGTGCCGGTCCATGAGAGTCCCAAGCCTCCACCAACGCGCGTGAGCATGACGTTCCCCACCATTCGTGGAGCGCGGGAGGTGTGGCTGGTTGCCTCGGGTGCCGCCAAAGCGGAAGCCATCGCTGCGGCGGTGGCGGCCGATACCGATCCCGTGGATGTGCCGGCGGCCGGCGCCCTCGGGCGAGAAGCGTCAGTGGTGTGGGTCGACGAGGCCGCGGCCTCGGCTCTGAACGCCGAGGAATAGGCGCTTAGCGCCTAGGACTTGCGCAGTTTCTGCAGGGCTTCTTCGAGGATGGCCGCGCCGTCGTCGTCGCTGCGGCGTTCCTTTACGTAGGCGAGGTGGGTCTTGTACGGCTCGATCTTGGGTGGGGCCGGTGGCTCCGCCTCATCCTGGCCAGCCGGCCAGCCACAGCGGGGGCAATCCCAGGTCTCTGGGATGGCGGCATCGGCCGCGAAGCTCGG
>CAYGMM010000026.1:9342-11286 GCA_964351035.1 uncultured Actinomyces sp. | reverse complement strand
ACCGAGGACCCGCCCACCGACGAGCTCACGCCGCCGCCGAAGAGGTCCGACAGTCCCCCACCCTTGCCGCGGTGCAGCAGGATGAGTACGACGAGCAGGACGCTGGTGATGACCAGGAGCACCCCGAGGCCAATCACGAGAGCGGTGGTCACTATGCCTCCAGTTGGGGCCGCTGTGGCCCGTCGTACACCAGTGCCCAGCGGGCGAGGACGAGCCCTGAGGGTATCAAATGGGCCGGACCATGGTCTTCGCCCCGCTTTTGGCGGGGCCGCCCTCGCCCGCCAGCGGCGGTCTCAGTGTCACACCGCAGGGCTACTTTGAGGCCATGGAACGTGGGACAGGGACGACGTGGAACAGGGCATCGCTGGCAACCTTGCCGGCGCTGTCCACAGCCCCCGGTGGATTCACGCTGGCAACCTTGCCGGCGTTGTCCACAACCCTCGGTTGATGCGTTGGGCCGGTACGTAAGCCCCCTCGTCTTCGGGCGAAAACCGGTCACCGCGGTCAACAAGCATGCCCCGATCCCCGGGATTCGGCTTATCCGTGGCTGAATCTTCTCAAATCCCACTTCGACATCTGTACGTCTATTGGCGCTCCGGGTAGGTGCCGTTCAGCGACACCTGGTACGACAGTGCTGATGTAGCCCCGGGCTGATCGGCGGGTATAGGCACGCTGAGCTTGGGGAGCGCGAAGGTGCCCTGCAAACCCTGCGAAGAGTCACCACCGAAGGCGTTGCCGAACAGGGAGTAGAGCGTCTCCTGCTGGGAAATCGGTATGAGTGCCCCATCGGCTTGCGCCCATCCGTTCATCGTCCAGGGGAACCCGAGCAGTGAAATGGACCCGATAATCGGATCGCCGTCGGAGCTAGCCACGATTCCTCCCTCGGTAGGCGCGGTTGACGATCGCTTCGTAGGCGGGGCCGCTGCCGCGGTAAATCACCGGAACGACGAACAGATCGAACCGCTCGCCATTAATCCAGACCTGGTGCGTCCCCTGGGGAATATCGACCCCCGGTGGCCCAGAGAGCAGGACGCGAAACGCGTTGTTCCACAGCCGTGAACCAGTCCGCGCATCGGCAGAGACTCCGAGTGGCTCGATCTCGTCGATGGTCAGATCGACTCGATCACCGTTGAGAATCAGGACCATGCGGTTGTTTCGGGCATCCTCGAAGAGTTGGCGGTTGTAGTGCTGGTGCGGGGGGCGCTGCTTACCCGGGTCGGGATGACTTGCGGACGACGGTGCCGCGAGTGCCGGCGTGGTCATCGACACTGCGACGGCGCCGACAGACAGAGGTGCGGCTGCTGCCCCGGCAATGAAGGCTCGACGTGAATGGTCGGTGGGCATGGATCTGGAGGCTACCAAGTCGAAACACCCGACGCCTGCCGGACTTCGCAGAGAGTCGGCACGATCGCCGGGCTCGCCTTCGGTGTGGTGCTCCTATTCCTCGGTGGGCACATCCAGCAGGCGGTAGCGCACGATGCCCACGAACTCGTCCGGATCCAGGCTCGCGCCTCCCACCAGACACCCGTCGACATCGGGCTGCGCCATGATTCCCGCAACGCTCGCCACCTTGACCGAACCGCCGTAGAGCAGGCGGACGGCGGCAGCGGCGGCCTCGCCGTAGCGATCGGCGACCAGCGTGCGAATCGCCGAGCACACCTCCTGGGCGTCCTCGGGCGTGGCCACCTCGCCGGTACCGATCGCCCACACCGGTTCGTACGCGATCACCAATCCCGCGACCTGCTCGGCCGTCAGATCGTCCAGACCCCCCACGACCTGGGCGAGCACGTGCTCGACCTGCCGGCCCTCGCGGCGCACGTCGAGACCTTCACCCACGCACATGATCGGGGTGAGTTCGTGGCGCAGACCCGCACGCACCTTGGCCGCGACCGTGGCGTCGTCCTCACCGTGGTACTCCCGACGCTCGCTGTGACCGGCGAGCAC
>CAYGMM010000026.1:0-9242 GCA_964351035.1 uncultured Actinomyces sp. | reverse complement strand
CGGACTCCTCGAGTACGGCCAGACCGGGCAGGGTGCGTCCCTCGAGGAGTTCGAGGCTCGCTCCCCCACCGGTCGAGATGTGGTCAAAGCGCTCTTCCCCCACGCCGAGCAGGCGGATCGCCGCGGCGGAATCCCCGCCACCGACGACGGTGAAGGCTGGGGAGGCCGCCATCGCCTCGGCCACGGCGCGTGTGCCCTCAGCGAAAGGCGCCATCTCGAAGACGCCCATGGGGCCATTCCAGACGACCGTGCGAGCATCCGCCAGCGCCTCGGCGTAGGCCGCGGCGGTCGCCGGTCCGATGTCGAGGCCCATCCACCCCGAAGGGATGGCATCGGCGGCGACCACCATGACCTCGGCGTCAGCCGCGAACTCATCAGCCACGACGACGTCGACGGGCAGGAGGAGCTCAACACCGCGCTCCTGTGCGTCGGCCATGATCTGCCGCACCGTGGGAATCATGTCTTCCTCGAGGAGGGAATTGCCCACCTCGAGGCCCTGCGCCGCGAGGAAGGTGAACGCCATCCCACCGCCGATCAGGAGCCGATCGACGTGCCCGACGAGATTGGCCAGGACGGCCAACTTGTCCGAGACCTTGGATCCACCTAGCACCACGACGTACGGGCGCTCCGGATCGGACAGAACACGAGCGAAACTCGCCATCTCCTTGTTCACGAGGGTGCCTGCCGCGCGCGGCAGACGACGGGCGATATCGGTGACCGAGGCCTGCTCGCGGTGCACGACGCCGAAACCGTCACTGACGTAGGCCTGCGCCCACGCAGCCCACTCACCGGCCAGGGCGGCACGATCAGCGGCGTCCTTGCTGGTCTCCCTCGAGTCGAACCGCACGTTCTCTAGCACCAGCACGTCACCGGGGTCCAGGGCAGCAACCGCCGCATCGACCTCGGGACCGGTAACGGACCCGACGAACGCCACGGGCATGCCGAGCAACTCCCCGATACGGACCGCAACCGGGGCCAGGGACAGACCCGGCTTGGGTTCGCCCTTCGGCCGTCCAAGGTGCGCCAACACCACGACCTTCGCCCCGCGGTCACGCAGCAGGGCGATCGTCGGCACGCTCGCACGGATACGGCCGTCGTCGGTGATGGTGACGGTGCCGTCCTCGTCGGTCGCCAGTGGAACGTTGAGGTCGCTACGGACCAGGACGACGCGATCGCGGACGTCGAGATCGTCCAGTCGCATGCCTAGAGTCGCTCTCCGACGTACTGGGTGAGGTCGACGAGTCGGTTGGAGTAGCCCCATTCGTTGTCGTACCAGCCCACCACCTTGACGAGGGTGCCCATCGAGTTGGTCAGGCCCGAGTCGAAGATGACCGATGCGGGGTCGGTGACGATGTCGGAGGACACGATCGGATCCTCGGTGTATTCCAGGATGCCCTTGAGGGCGCCCTCGGAGGCGGCCTTCATGGCGGCGTTGATCTCATCTGCCGTGGCCGGGGTGCGCAGTTCGACCGTGAGGTCCGTCGCCGAACCGGTGGGCGTCGGCACACGCATCGCGTAGCCGTCCAGGCGCCCCTTGAGTTGCGGCAGCACGAGCGCGATCGCCTTCGCAGCACCCGTCGAGGTGGGGATCATGTTGATCGCGGCCGCACGCGAGCGCCGCAGGTCCGAGTGCGGGAAGTCCAGAATGCGCTGGTCGTTGGTGTAGGCGTGGATCGTCGTCATGATGCCGCGCTCGATGCCGAACTCGCGGTCGAGCACCAGGGCCATCGGCGCCAGGCAGTTGGTGGTGCAGGAGGCGTTGGAGATGACGTTCATGGTGGCGGGGTCGTAGTCGCCCTCGTTGACGCCCATGACGATCGTCTTGTCCTCGTTCTTCGCCGGAGCGGAGATGATGACCTTCTTGGCGCCCGCGTCAATGTGCGCGCGTGCCTTCGTGGCGTCGGTGAAGTGACCGGTCGATTCGATCACGATGTCGACCCCGAGCTCACCCCACGGCAGCGCGGCGGGGTCCTTCTCGGCGAAGACCTTGATCGTCTTGTCGCCGACGGTGATCTCCCCCTCACCGTGGCTCACCGGGATGCCGAGGCGACCGAGGACGCTGTCGTAGGCCAGCAGATGGGCCAGCGTCTTGGTGTCGGTGAGGTCGTTGACGCCGACCACGTCGATGTCGGCTCCCGAGGCGAGCAGTGCTCGGAAGTAGTTGCGGCCGATGCGGCCAAAGCCATTGATGCCCACGGTGATGGTCACGCGGATCTCCCACTGTGTCGAGATGTCGGCGCCCACGCGCCGGGGCGTTCGCCACGCCTCGGGACGACCCTACCGTACGCGTTTACATACCAGGTAATGGTCACCCCTCAAGCGGAGCCCGCGGAGCACGACTACGCCCGAGCCGCCAAGGCCGCGCCCAGTCGGGTCAGCGCAGCGCTTCGCCCATCCTTGGGCAGGCGGATTCGAACGATGCACAGTTCCGTTGAAGCGAAGGCGGCCGAAAGGGCCTCGTCGAGTTCACGCTCAGTGGTCACGTCAAAACCCAGGCCCCGACCAAACACCTCACACAATCGGTCGACCGCCATGGCGGGAATGTCGTTGAACGGGCCATCCAGGATGGGCCGTTGGGTGCCGTAGCCGCTGTTGTCGAAGACCAGGATGACCGCGGGCACGTCGTGGAAGGCGCACGATGCGGCTTCGAGCCCCGTCATGACGAAAGCGCCGTCCCCCACGATCACCACCGGGCGCATATCCGGGTCGGCGATGCCCGCGCCGAGGGCGCCCGGAACGGCGTAGCCCATGGTCGCGTAGTAGCCGCTCGCCAGGCCCCAACGCGGGAGCCGCATGTCCACGGAGGAGAACAACGCCTCACCGGGGTCGAGCAACAGGCCGTGCCGCTCGTCGAGGTGAGCCGAGATGGCATCCACGGCACGCTCGACAGTGAGGTCGACGTCCTTCGGAACGAAGGGCGGGTGCCCGGCCACGGGTGCGTGGTCAAGCGTGATCTTCTGTTTCGCGACCTCCTTCGCGAGCGCGGGGAGGAAGGCCCAAAGGGGCACATCGCGATAGGTGCGATAGCCCACCGTGACGTCGGTGTCCGTGGCCAGGATGAGCCGATGGTGGTCGATCTGCGCGGTGAAGGCACCGAGCGTCAGATCGGTCTGCAGGACACCCAGGCTCAGCAGTACATCGCTGTCCTCGACCGCCCGCACGATCGGGTCCGGGCTCAAGGCCCCCAGATACAGCCCGAGCCCTAGGGGGTGCCGTTCGGGGAAGACCCCGCGGGCCAATGAACTGGTGGCGACCGGGATGTTCGCCGTCACCGCGAGGTCGCGCAGCTCCTGCTGAAGCCCGCGTCGCGCCACCATGACTCCGGCATGGATCGCGGCCGTGCGCGCAGCACTGAGCTCGTGCATGACTGCCTCGATGGCCTCGCGCAGGGCTTCGGGATCGACGGGGGGGAGATCCGGCTCTATGTCCCCGTCTGGACTATCGATGACCGCGTCGACCATGTCGCGAGGAACCTCGATGTATCCGGGGCGCTGCTGTGCACGCATCGTCCGAATGACCCGGTCGATCTCATCGGCTGCGCTGTGACGGGAATCCAACACGGCCTGGGCACAGGTCAGGTCAGTGAAGACCTTCAGCTGAGTGTCAAAGTCCTTCACCCGGTGGTGGAGCATGGGGTCGTCAGCTCGTTCGGCAACCCCGGGCGCCCCGCTGATGAGCAGGAGCGGCACCTGCTCCGCCCACGCATTCGCCACAGCATTGGCCGCTTTGAGGCCCCCCACGCTGTAGGTGACCGCGACAACACCAAAGCCCTGGAGCCTGGCGTAGGCATCGGCGGCGAAGCCTGCGCCTTGCTCGTCAGTGACCACCCGGATCGGGAAGCCCTCGGATTCGAGCGCACCGAAAGTGCGCAGGGCGAAGTCGCCCACGATGCCGAACCCGCTCGTCACTCCCATCTCCCGGAACCGGCGGACCAGGTGGGCGGCGATGGTGGTTTGCGTCATGGACGAACCCCTGTTCTGCGTCGAATGGGCTTAGCTGCGCTCAGTGGATGCAATCGTGGGACGGACGGCCGTGCGCCCTACTCCGCGCCGTCCGCCGCGCTGTCGCTCGATGTGTCTCCCAGCGTGGCGATTCGGACGGCATCCATTTCGGCATCGATCTCGGCATCGAGGTCAGCATCCGCAAGGGCGGCCTCGGTGTTGGGGATCCCAAGCTCAGCAGCGCGCTTGTCGGCGGTCGCGAGCAGTCGTCGGATTCGACCCGCGACGGCATCCTTGGTCATCGGCGGATCGGCCAACGCCCCGAGTTCTTCCAAGCTCGCCTGGCGATGTTCGAGACGTAGCCGCCCGGCCTCGGCCAGATGGTCGGGCACTTCGTCGCCGAGGATTTCCATCGCCCGACGTACCCGTGCCCCAGCGGCTACTGCCGCTCGAGCTGAGCGACGAAGGTTGGCATCATCGAAGTTCGCCAGGCGGTTGGCCGTTGCGCGCACTTCACGGCGCATACGGCGTTCCTCCCACACGAGCACGCTGCTGTGCGCACCCATCCGCGTGAGCATCGCGCTGATGGCGTCGCCGTCTCGGATGACGACGCGATCGACACCGCGCACCTCCCGTGACTTTGCGGGAATCCCCATCCGACGTGCCGCACCGACAAGGGCAAGCGCCGCCTCTGGCCCGGGGCACTGCACCTCGAGCGCGGCCGAACGGCCCGGTTCGGTAAGGGTCCCGTGGGCGAGGAACGCGCCACGCCAGGCGGCCTCCGCATCACACACTCCCCCGGTGACCACGGCAGGGGGCAAACCCCGCACCGGCCGGCCACTGCCGTCGACGATGCCGGTCTGCCGTGCCAGATGTTCGCCGCCGTTCACGACGCGGACGACGTAGCGCGGAGCCTTGCGCAGTCCGCTGGGTTGCATGATGGCGATCTCGCTCTCGGCATTGAAGATCTCGCCAAGGTCCTTGCGCAGCCGGCGCGCTGTCGCACCCGCGTCCAGGTCCGCCTCAACCACGATGTGTCCGGCGACAAGATGGAGCCCGCTGGAGAATCTCAGCATCGCCGAGACCTCAGCCTTACGGCAGCACACGCGCGTCACGTCCAGACGGCTGAGCTCGTCCTTCACCTCCGCAGTCATGGCCACCGCGCCATCCTGCCATGCCCGTCAGGTCGATTGGGCCGCTACCGCCAGGAGGGGCTCCAGTGCTGCGGAGAGTCGCGAGGGGTCGTGGACGCCCGGACCGCCGAGCACCTCAGCGAGGTGCAGTCGAGCGCCGACCTCGCGGCATGCCGACGCCAGGGCCCCGGTGTCCTCCACGGCCGCGGGATCGGCGAGGACGACATCAAGCCGAACGTCGGGAACGAGGGCGGCCCACGACTGCAGGTGTGCTGCCGCGGTGAAGCCTTCGGTCTCCCCCGCCTGTGGACCGGCGTTCAGGATCAGCACCTTGCGGGCCGAACTCCGCGCCAGCGCGGCCCGAAGTTCGGGAACGCGCAGGTGCGGCAGCACACTGGTGAACCACGATCCCGGACCGAGCAGGATGACGTCCGCGCTCTCGGCCGCGGCCAAGGCCTCCGGGCACGGCCGCGGAGATGCGGGTTCGAGGCGAAGCTCCGACACGGTCCCACGCGTCACGGTGAGTCGGGCCTGGCCGCGCACCTCGCAGATATTGCCGTCGTCATCCAGGACGTCCGCGACCACGAGGACGGGATCAAGGCTGTTCGGCAATACACGTCCACGCGCGTCGAGCAACTGGCCGAGTCGGTCCAGCCCGCTCACGACATCGCCGAGTTCCTGCCACAGCGCCACCAGGATCAGGTTGCCGAGTGCATGTCCCTCGACGTCGCCCGTGCCACCGAAGCGGTGCTGCAACACGCGTAGCCACAATCCCTGGTGCTCGACGTCATCGCGGGGATCACCGGACAGAGCAGCCAGGGCCATACGCAGATCCCCGGGCGGCGGAACGCCGAGGTGCTCGCGAAGGCGACCGCTGGATCCCCCATCGTCTCCGGTACCGACGATGGCGATCGGGGCAGCACCGAGCATCCGAAGCGCCCGCAGGGTCATCGCCAGACCGTGACCACCCCCCAGGGCGACGATGCGACGCCCGGGTCCAGCCGTCGCACTCACTCGCGACCCAGGTCCCGATGCACGACGAGAGTCTCGACCCCCTGCTTGACCAGTCGGGCGGCGAGGTTCTCCGACAGGGCCACACTGCGGTGCTTGCCGCCGGTGCACCCCACGGCGATCGTGACGTAGCGCTTGCCTTCGCGCAGATAGCCATCGGCCATGAGATCCAGCAGGCCCGTCGCACGGTCGAGGAACTCACGGGCGGCGTCGATGTCCAGCACGTAGTCGTTCACCGGCGCATCGAGACCGGTCTGCTCGCGGAGCTCAGGTACCCAGTGTGGGTTCGGCAGGAATCGTGCATCGAGGACGACATCGGCATCCACGGGGATGCCGTACTTGAAGCCGAAACTCATGACCGTCGCGCGGAGTCGGGCATCGTCGACGGTGAATGCCGCCTCGATCTTGCGGCGCAGATCATGGACGTTCAGGGTCGTCGTATCGATCACGAGATCGGCATCTCCGCGCAGGTCACTGAGCATCTCGCGCTCGCGCCGCAACCCATCGACGAGCCGCTCACCCGCCTGCAGCGGATGCGGACGTCGGCTGCTCTCGAATCGACGGACCAGGGATTCATCCGACGCCTCGAGGAAGAGAATCCGAACGTCGAGCCCCTGGGCGCGGAGCTCGAGCAGGGCCTCTTCGGTGTCGTCGAAGAACTGGCCGCCGCGCACATCCACGACCACGGCCACGTGCGCGATCGTCGAATCCTCCGCGAGGGCCGCCACGGTGTCGGGGATGAGTCGCGGAAGCAGGTTGTCGACGACGAACCAGCCCAGATCCTCCAGGGCCCGCGCCGCGGTCGACCGACCCGCACCGCTCATGCCCGTAACGAGGACGACCTCGGTGACACCGCTCATACTTCTCCCTCCGGCGTCGTCAGCATCTCATCAGGAGTCAGCGTGGACCGGATGGCCTGGGCCAGGGCGGGACCGATCCCGGTGACCGACTGGAGTTCCGCCGCGCTCGCCTGCCGGATCTTGGCGACCGAACCAAACGCGCGCAGCAACGCCTTGGCCTTGGTCGGGCCGAGACCGGGCACCGCATCGAGGGCGCTCCCGCGCACGCTCCCGCGTCGCGTCCGGCGCTGGTGTTGGATGGCCCGTCGGTGGGCTTCATCGCGCAGTCGTTGCAGGAGGTACAGCCCTTCACTCGTCCGCGGCAGGATCACCGGTTCTGCCTCACCGGGACGCCAGACCTCCTCCAAGCGCTTCGCCAGACCGATCACGGGTACGTCGACCACTCCGCGGTCGACCAAGGCGCGCTGCGCCGCCTGCACCTGGGGCTGGGCACCATCGATGACGAGCAACTGCGGCGGGTAGGCGAAGGAGCGCGGCCGCCCCTCCTCGGTCGGCTCCTCGCGCGGACGGAATCGCCGGTGCACGACCTCGTAGACGGCGCTGGTGTCGTCGCGAGCACCCTCCTCACTCACCGAGTAACTGCGGTACTCCCCCGGCCGCGGGGCGCCATCTTCGAACACCACAAGCGAACCGACCACCCCCGAACCGCCAAGGTGGGAGATATCGATGGCCTCGATGCGCAGGGGCGCTCGGTCGAGATCGAGGTATTCGCGGATCTCCTCCAACGCCTTGCTGCGCGCAGTGAGATCACCAGACCTCCGCGCCTTGTGCAGAGCCAGGCGTTGCGCCGCGTTGGTCGACACCGTCTGCTGCAGATCCTTCTTGGCCCCCCGTTGCGGGACTCGGATGGAGACCCGTGTCCCCCGCCGCCACATGAGCCACTGTCGGACATCATCGGGAATCTCGACCGGTGTGAGGATCTCCGGTGGCACCTCATCCGCGTCCTCCGCCAGTGCCACCAGGAGACGGCCGACCAGTTCGGATTCGGTGGCCTCATCGGCCCGCTCGACAACGTAACTGCGCTGGCCTCGAATACGGCCATCACGGACGTGGAACACCTCAAACGCTGCCTCGAGTTCATCGACCGCCATGCCGATCACATCAGCATCGACCGACTCATCGAAGACCACCGAGTTCCGCTCCATTGCGCGCTCCAGTGCACCGAGGTCGTCCCGGAGTCGGGCGGCGCGCTCGTAGTCGAGGGCCGCGGCCGCCTCCTGCATCTCCTGCGACAGCCGTCGCTGGAAGGTGCGCGCCTGACCCCCGAGGAAGGAGCACAGATCCTCGGCGATCTGCCGGTGTTCGGTTTCGCTCACGCGTCCCACGCAGGGCGCCGAGCACTTGCCGATATCGGCCAGTAGGCATGGTCGGTGCGAGCGCTCGGCGCGCGCGAAGACCCCCGAACTGCAGGTGCGGATCGGGAAGACCCGCAGGAGCGCGTCCAGGGTCGCCCGGATCGCCCAGGCATGCGCGTAGGGACCGAAGTAGCGGGTTCCTCGCCGCTTGGCACCGCGCGTGACCAGGGCGCGCGGGAATGTGTCGGCCATCGTGACCGCGAGGTAGGGGTAGGACTTGTCGTCCCGGTACTTCACGTTGAAGCGCGGATCGAACTCCTTGATCCACGAGTACTCCAACTGCAGTGCTTCGACCTCGCTGCCGACGACCACCCAGTCGACATCGGCGGCCTCGGCCACCATGGACCGGGTGCGCGGGTGGAGGGTGCGCGGGTCCGCGAAGTACGAGGTCAGGCGACTGCGTAACGACTTCGCCTTGCCGACGTAGATGACACGCCCGTCCCGATCGCGGAAACGGTAGACCCCCGGATCCTCGGGAATGGATCCCGTCGGCGGTCGAAACGAGCGGGCCGGGCTCACCGGTGGTCCGCGGGCATCACGCGAGATACACGGTGCCGTCAACCACGGAAATGGCCACGGGCGGCAGCCCCGTGGGCGACGGTCCGGAGATGAGCGCACCGTCCTGCGCGTCAAACAGCGAGTTGTGACATGGGCACACGATCACGTTGTCCTGCACACCGGCCATCAGGCAACCCTGATGCGGACAGACCGCGGAGAAGCCGCGCACATCGCCCTCGGCGGGCTGGGTGACCACGACCTTGGGACCGTCGTAGACCACGCCCCCCGAGACCGGCACCTGGTCGACGGGGCCGAGCGGCTCGCCGGCGGGGGTCGACGATGACGAACTTGACGACGAGCTCGAGGAGGAACTCGCGCTGGAACTCGCCGATGACGACGATTCGCCGGAGGACGCGGTGGAACTCGATGCGGTCTCCGCAGAGT
>CAYGMM010000025.1:0-21256 GCA_964351035.1 uncultured Actinomyces sp. | reverse complement strand
CCTCGGACCCCGTGCCGGGCCGATTCGCGGCCGCCTATCTCGCGCCGGGGACGTCCTCGTTCTCTGACTTCCTGCGTTCTGCCGGCTATCCGTCGGCGGCCGTACCCACTACGGCCGACATGTCCACGAGTGTCCCGCACGGAACCACCATCGTCGCTTTCACCTACCGCGATGGCATCGTGATGGCGGGCGATCGTCGCGCCACCATGGGCAACCTCATCGCCCAGCGTGACATCGAGAAAGTCTTCCCGGCCGACGAGCATTCGGTTGTCGGCATCGCCGGCGCCGCAGGCCTCGCGGTCGAACTCGTGCGGTTATTTCAGGTCGAACTCGAGCACTACGAAAAGATCGAGGGCGTTCCACTCTCATTGGACGGCAAGGCCAACCGCCTGGCCACCCTGCTGCGCAGCAACCTCGGCTTCGCCATGCAGGGACTCGCGGTGGTGCCGCTCTTCGGTGGCTACGACCTGCACCGCTCCCGCGGCCGAATCTTCTCCTACGACGTCACCGGCGGTCGCTACGAGGAGCACGACCACTTCGCGGTGGGCTCCGGATCGGTCTTCGCCCGTGGTTCGTTGAAGAAGTTGTACCGCCCGGGGATGGCCGAGTCCGCTGCGGTGACTGCCGCGATCGAGGCGCTCTACGACGCTGCGGATGATGACTCAGCGACCGGGGGGCCTGACCTAAACCGCCGCATCTTCCCGGTGGTGGCTCTTGCGACGGCCGAGGGGGTGACGTTGCTCGACGATGAGCGCATGGCCGGTGCCGTGGGAGACGTCGTGGCAGCACGTCGTGACCGGCCGGATGGCCCGATTGCGAGCCTGCCGGGAGGTGAGGCATGAGCGTTCCGTTCTACGTGTCGCCCGAACAGATCATCAAGGACAAGGCCGACTTCGCACGCAAGGGCATCAGCCGGGGACGTAGCGTCGTTGTTCTGCAGTACGTCGATGGCGTCGTCTTCGTGGCGGAGAATCCCTCCCGTGCCCTGCACAAGATCTCCGAGATCTACGACCGGATCGGCTTCGCCGCGGTGGGCAAGTACAACGAGTTCGAGAACCTGCGCGTCGCCGGCGTACGACTTGCCGACATGCGCGGCTACGCCTACGACCGTCGCGATGTGACCGGCCGCAGTCTGGCCAACGCGTACGCCCAAACTCTCGGCACGATCTTCACCGATGCCGCCAAGCCCTACGAGGTCGAGATCGTCGTGGCGGAGGTGGGTGCGTCCGCGGATGAGGATCAGATCTACCGGTTGACCTTCGACGGCTCGGTCGCCGACGAGCAGGGCTACCTCGCCATGGGTGGCCAGGCAGACACCATCGCCGAGGCACTGCACGAGAACTGGCGCCCCGAACTCTCACTGGCGGAGGCGGTGCGCGTCGCCGTGTCGGCGCTGTCGGCGGGTGCGCCGGTAGCCCTGGCGGCCACGGACCTCGAGGCCGCCGTTCTCGATCGTCGTCGTCCCCGACGAACGTTCCGCCGTCTCGGGTCAGCTGAGTTGACCGAGATCCTCGACACCCCGACCGCGGTGCCGCCGGGGGACTGACATGGACCGACGGATCTTCGGGATCGAGACCGAGTACGGCGTGACCTGTACCTTTCGCGGGCAACGTCGGCTCAGCCCCGACGAAGTGGCTCGGTACCTGTTCCGTCGCGTCGTCTCCTGGGGACGCAGCAGCAATGTGTTCCTGCGCAACGGCTCGCGGCTCTACCTCGACGTCGGGAGCCACCCGGAGTACGCCACCGCCGAGTGCGACGACGTACGTCAGCTCATCGCGCACGATCGCGCGGGCGAGCGCATCCTTGAGGGACTGTCGATCGACGCCGAGACACGCCTCGGCGAAGAGGGCATTGCCGGAGACGTCTACCTCTTCAAGAACAACACCGATAGCGCAGGGAACTCCTACGGCTGCCATGAGAACTTCCTCGTGACACGCCATGGCGAATTCCAGAAGATGGCCGACTCGGTACTGCCCTTCCTGGTGTCACGGCAGGTGATCTGTGGCGCGGGCAAGGTGCAGCAGACACCGCGCGGCGCGGTGTACTGCATCAGCCAACGGGCCGACCACATCTGGGAGGGCGTCTCGAGCGCCACGACACGATCTCGACCCATCATCAACACCCGCGATGAGCCCCATGCTGATGCCGATCGGTATCGCCGCCTCCACGTCATCGTTGGCGACTCGAACATGAGCGAGACGACGACCATGCTCAAGGTGGGTTCAGCGGATCTGGTCCTGCGCATGCTGGAGGCGGGAACGGTCCTACGCGACCTGACGCTCGAGAACCCCATTCGTGCCATTCGCGAGATCAGTCACGACCCGACCGTGCAACGCACCGTCCGCTTGGCGAATGGCCGTGAACTCACCGGCCTGCAGTTGCAGTCGGAGTACTTCGAGAAGGCCCGCGACTTCGCCGACCGGCAGGGGATGCTCGACGACCCACAGTCGGTCACCAGTCAGGTCATCGCACTGGGGGAGCGGACCCTCAAGGCCGTGGAGACCCAGGATCTCAGCGGGATTGACCGGGATATCGACTGGGCCATCAAGTGGCGTCTGATCGAGCGGTACATGCGGCGGCATGATCTGAGCCTGTCCGATCCGCGGGTGGCGCAACTCGACCTCGCCTACCACGACATCAGACGCAGTCGCGGGCTGTTCTACCTCCTCGAACGCCGCGGGCAGGTGTCACGAGTCACGCACGAGCCAGAGGTTTTCGAGGCCAAGAGCATTCCCCCGCAAACCACCCGTGCCCGGTTGCGGGGGGAGTTCATCCGGCGGGCGCAGGAGCGCCATCGGGATTTCACCGTGGACTGGGTCCATCTCAAGCTCAATGACCAGGCGCAGCGCACGGTCCTGTGCAAGGACCCGTTCGCGGCGGTGGATGAGCGTGTCGAACGCCTCATCGCCAGCATGTGAGCGCGCCAATGCGGCGTCCGGGCCCCCGGCGACCTAGGGTGGCCCCATGACCACATCCCTTCGGACGCGTTCGCGCGCGCTCGCCCTCCTTGCCGTTCCGCTCGCTGCTGCTCTGACCCTGACCGCTTGCGGCGGCTCAGATGGTGGGGATTCGGGCGAAGCCTCGACGGCAACCAGTGCCGCAGCCACGGGCGACTGGGCCATCACCGACTGCGCCACGATCGCGGCCCCGGTGTCGGCGGCTGAGCCGCCCGCGGATTCGGTCGTCGACGGGGACGTGGCCGTGACCACCGCAGCAGGTGTTGCGCCCACCGTTGGCATCGAGGCGGCCGCCGGGTCCGTCACTGAGTTGATCACGGTGGATATCGCCGAAGGTGCGGGGGAGGCAGTCCAGGCCGGCGCTGAGGTGACCGTGGAGTATTGCGGGATCGGGATGACCTCCAAGGCCATCTTCGACAGCTCATGGGCGCGCGGCAGCTCGATCACCTTCCCACTCGCCGGTGTCATCGCCGGATGGCAGGAGGGCATGCCCGGGATGAAGCCCGGCGGCCGCCGTCTGCTGATCATCCCTGCCGACATGGCCTACGGCGACAATCCGCCCGCAGGCTCCGGCATCGAGGCGGGCGAATCACTCCTCTTCGTCGTCGACCTGATCTCGAGCCCGTGACGCGAGCCAGCCGTACACCTGCCTGACCAACCGTTCACCTGTCCGACCAGCCGTACATAACAAGGGAGCACGCATGACCGACAAGCCCGAGATCGACTTCATCGAGGGTCCCGCGCCCACCGAACTCGTCATCACCGACCTCGTCGTGGGCGATGGCGCCGAGGCCGTGCCCGGAGCTCAGGTCCTCGTGCACTACGTGGGGGTCGACTTCGAGAACGGCGAGCAGTTCGACGCTTCCTGGGACCGCGGTGAGCCGATCCGCTTCCCGCTGGCCGGCCTGATCGCTGGATGGCAGGAAGGTATCCCGGGCATGCGGGTCGGCGGCCGTCGCCAACTCGTCATCCCGCCCGCGCTGGCCTATGGCGAGTCGGGTGCGCACCGTCTCGCCGGTCGTACCCTCGTTTTCGTTATCGACCTGCTCGACGTGGGCTGACTCCACGGTGGCGGTCGATCGCACCGAGCGCCTGCTCAACCTCATCCTGTGCCTGCTGGGAACCCAGCGGGCGGTCCCGCGCGCAGTGCTGCGCTCAGCCGTACCCGGCTACGCGGAAGCAACCTCCGATGAGGCCTTCGAGCGCATGTTCGAGCGCGACAAGGAAGAGTTGCGGGGGATGGGCGTCCCGGTCGAAACCGTTCTGACGAGTGACGGTGAGGTCGAGGGCTATCGCATCGATGCCGGCGACTACGCCATGCCCGAGATCACCTTCACCGCCGAGGAACTGAGCGTGCTCGGGCTCGCTGCGCAGGCGTGGTCCGATGCCGCACTCAGCGCGCCCGCCACCGCCGCGTTGCGCAAGGTCGAGGCCACCGTGGGCGCTCGCGGAGAAATCCCAGGAGGTACCTGGCACTCCGGGACTCCGGTCCGCGGGGAAGCCGAACTCCCCGTCCTGTGGGAGGCGATCCGCACGCGGCACCTCGTGGCCTTTGACTACCAGGCCCTTGGGGAGTCCGAGCCGACCACGCGCGAGGTGCATCCGTGGGCCACCGTCCGCTGGAGGGGTGCGTGGTATCTCGCCGCATGGAATCCGCAACGAGCGGACAAGCGCGTGTATCGCCTGTCGCGCATCGCCGGGTCGGTCCGACGAGTGGAGGCCCAGTTCGAACCGGTCGATCCCGGTGATGTGCGCGACCTCGTCGCCGAGTTGGCGGCGCCCGAGCCCGACCAGGTGGCCCTCATCCGGCTGCCCGCCGATCGGGGTGCCTCCCTCCGCGCCCGTGGACGCACGGCGGACGATGAGGTGATCGAGGTGCCCTATCGGTCGGGGGACCACCTCCTCGGCGAGATCCTCAGCAGCGGGGGCACGGTGCTTGAGCCGACCGACCTTCGACGGACGGCTCGCGCGGAGCTCCAGCGAGTGGTGAGCCGACATGCGTGAAACCTCGGCTGCCCGGCTGGCCCGGTTGCTCGCCCTTGTGCCCTGGTTGACCCAGCATCCGGGGGTGTCCATCACCGAGGCCGCCGAGCACTTCGGCGTCACCCCGCAGGTCCTCGAACGCGATCTCTGGCTCGTCGTCTGCTGCGGCCTCCCCGGCCACGGCCCGGATCAGCTGATCGATATCCAGTTCTGGGAGGACGACGGGATTATTGACGTCATCGATCCCCAGACCTTGCAGCGTCCGCTTCGCCTCACCTCGGAAGAGGCCATGGCGCTGCTGGTTGGGCTGCGGCTCCTGGCGAATGTCCCCGCGGCGGGGGACCAGGGCACCTTGGCAAGCGTCACCGGACGCCTCGAGGAGGCGTTGGCTGACCGGATCGCCCCTCCCGACGCCACGGTGGTCCTCGACCCAGTCGATGCGGAGATTCGCGACGCCGTGGCCACCGCTCTGCGCGAAGGGCGCGCGCTGTCCCTTCGCTATGCGGGCGCGACACGGGACACGATCACCGAGCGCACGGTCGAACCGTTGACCCTGCGGGAGTACGCCGGTCACGAGTACCTCACGGCGTACTGCCAACGGGCGGGGGCTCAGCGAACCTTCCGCCTCGATCGCATCGTGCAGGCCGAACTCGGTGAGCCGATGACGCCCCGTGCGGCCGCCGAGGCCCCGATGCCGGTGGTGCCCATGGAGGGGACGGTCGTTCGATTGCGGGTCGAGCCCTCCGCCCGATGGTTCGTCGAGACCGCCGACCTCATGTCGTCGCAGTCCGAGAGCGACGGCTCCACGGTGGTGGAGCTCGTGGTGGCCGACGTGCCGTGGCTCATTCGGACGGTGGTCGGCCTCGGTGGACGGCTTGAGATCGTCTCTCCGGTAGACCTGCGCGAGGAGGTACGCCGGCAGGCGGAGCGCTTGCTCGAGGAGCTTCCAGGGGACCTCCCGTCCGCTTGAGCGCCCCTGGGAGCGGCCGAGGGGTTAGCATGGCCCCACGCGAGAGCGGACATCTGCACCGATGCCCCGAATCGAAAGGTGACCAGCCATGCCGTTCAACCTCCGGGGGCCGGAGATCCTCATCCTCGTCCTCATCATCCTGCTGCTCTTCGGCGCGAAGCGACTGCCGGACGTAGCGCGCGGCATGGGTCGCTCCCTGCGCATTTTCAAGGCCGAGACCAAGGAACTCAGCGCCGACGACGGTCCCGAGGCCGCGACCGATGAACCTCCCGCCGCGTCGAGTACGCCGCCGAACCCGCTACCTCCGGCGCCCGCCCCGGCCACGACCGAGTCGACGCCGGCTCCGCCGCAGGCGGAGCGCACCGAGTCGTGATCGGTGGCCGCACCACCTGACACCGGATCGAGTCGGCGAGGACGCAAGAAGTCAGCCGACTCGTCGATGCCGCTCGTCGAGCATCTGCGCGAGCTCCGCAGTCGCCTGGTCAAGGCAGGACTCGCCCTCATCGCTGGCATGGTCGTCGGCTGGATCTATTACGACGCCATCTTCGAGTGGCTCTCGGCGCCGTTCAACGACGTGGTCGAGCAGGCGCGTGCCGAGGGACGCAACGTCACCCTGGCCCTGACCGGCGTGGCCGACCCATTCGTCCTGCAACTGCAGATCGCGGCAGTCACCGGGCTACTGCTGTCCTCGCCGATCTGGCTGTATCAACTGTGGCGCTTCGTGACCCCCGGGCTGCACCGCCATGAGCGACGCTGGGCACTGGCCTTCGTCGCCGTCGCGGTTCCCCTCTTCGCGTCGGGCGTTGCCCTGGCCTACTTCGTTCTGCCGTATGGCCTGGAGATCCTCTTCGGATTCACACCGCAGAACGTGGAGAACATCGTCGCGGTCGATCGCTACCTGTCGTTCTTCATCCGCATGGTGATCGTCTTCGGTGTTGGCTTCCTCGCGCCGCTGCTGCTCGTCGCCCTCAACTTTGCCGGCATTCTCACCGGCCGTCGTCTGCTGTCCTGGTGGCGGTGGATCATCTTCGCAACCTTCATCTTCGCGGCGGTAGCGACGCCGACCGGCGATCCGATCAACATGATCTTGCTCGCGGCTCCGATCCTGCTGTTGATGAGCCTCGCGATCGGGGTCTGTCTGCTCAACGATCGGCGCCGAGCCCGCAAGGGTGGCGGTGACTACTCGGAGTGGGACGACGACGAGGCCTCGCCACTTGACCTGCACGAGGACGCCTAGCCCATGACCCTCACGGTGGTGGTCAATCCCACCGCGGGTCGCGGTCGGGCCGCGCGGCTGCTGCCGGATGTCGAGCGGGCGCTTGACCTCGCCGGTGTGGACTACATCGTGCGGCAGACCTCCGGGCCGGAGGACATCGGACGCTTCGTCGCCCAGGCGCGCGACGAGGGCGCCGAGCGAGTGGCGGTCATGGGCGGCGACGGCACCGTCCATGCGGCTGTGCAGCCCCTTGTCGGGTCGGCGACCGCCCTGGCGATCATCCCGACCGGCACCGGGGACGACAATGCCCGGACGTTCAACATCCCACTCGGTGATATGGCTGCCGCCGTTGACGTGGCGATCACCGCAGATGTCTGGGATGTCGACCTTGGCCGTGTCGAGTGCGTGGAAACCGACGAATACTTCCTTGGCGTGCTGTCTACCGGCTTCGACTCTTTGGTCAATGAACGTGCTAACCAGATGAACTGGCCCACCGGCAAGGCACGCTACGTAGTCGCCATCCTCGCCGAACTGAGAACGTTCCGACCGGTGCCGTACCGGGCCGAGCTCGATGATCGCGAGGTCGGTGGCACCGCCATGTTGGTCGCGGTGGGCAATGGTCCGTCGTACGGCGGCGGCATGCGTGTGTGCCCCGATGCTCAGCCCCATGACGGGCTTCTTGACGTGACCTGGCTGGGTGGCGTGCCCACGCGCACCTTCCTGCGCGTCTTCCCATCCGTCTTCAGCGGCAAGCACGTCGAGAGCCCCTATGTGGCGACCGGACGGGCCCGACGGGTTGTCCTGGACGCCCCGGGGCAGGTCGCCTACGCCGACGGTGAGCGCATCGGTGACCTGCCGGTGGAGATCCAGGCGGTGCCCAGCGCCCTCAAGGTGGTCGCTCCCGCCTAGGCCGATCGCGCCCCCGACGCCTGCCGCGGGAGCGGTCGGCGCCTTTCGGCCGCGTGCCGTTGGCGCCGGCGCCCCGCCTGAGCCGTAGTCTGACGAGGTGACCAGCCCGGCCGACCGCTACGCCGCCGCACGGGCCCGGCAGACGGCACGCGCCGATCTCGATCCCACGGGCTCCTTCGCGACCTTTGAGGCCGGCTACGACTTCCCCCTGGATCCCTTCCAGGTGGAGGGCTGTCGTGCTCTCGCCGCCGGCCGCAGCGTTCTGGTGGCCGCGCCGACCGGGGCTGGCAAGACCGTCGTGGGGGAGTACGCCGTCCATCTCGCACTCGAACGCGGGGGCAAGTGCTTCTACACCACGCCGATCAAGGCGCTGTCGAATCAGAAGTTCCACGACCTCGTGGCGCGCTACGGCGCCGAACGCGTTGGCCTGCTCACCGGCGATACCTCCATCAACGGCGAGGCACCGGTCGTGATTATGACGACCGAGGTCCTGCGCAACATGCTGTACGCATCCTCGGACACACTGGACAGCCTGGCGTACGTCGTGATGGATGAGGTGCATTACCTCGCCGATCGATTCCGTGGACCGGTCTGGGAGGAGGTGATCATCCACCTGCCGCAGGGGATTCACCTCGCCGCGCTGTCCGCGACGGTGAGCAACGCCGAAGAGTTCGGGGAATGGCTCGGCACCGTCCGCGGCACCACCGACGTCGTCGTGGATGAGCATCGGCCGGTGCCGCTGTGGCAGCAGGTCATGGTGGGTGAGCGCCTGCTTGATCTCTTCGTCGACTCACAACAGCAGGAAGTCAATCCCGAACTCATCCGGTTGGCCCGCGACGCGGCACGGTGGTCTTCGGAGCGTCAGGGGCGCCGAGGTGGGCGACGCTCCCGCGATCGACTCACTCCCTGGCGCACGGACGTCGTCCGCACGCTGCACGACGATCACCTGCTCCCCGGCATCACCTTCATCTTCAGCCGAGCCGGCTGCGATGCTGCCGTCGAACAGTGCCTATCCGCTGGTATCCGCCTTACGTCCCCGCAGGAGCGACGCGAGATCGAGGAGGTCGTGGAGAACCGCACCGCCTCCTTGCCCCATGACGATCTTGCGGTACTCCACTACGACACGTGGGTCGAGGGTCTGCGGCGCGGGATTGCCGCACACCATGCCGGCCTGCTGCCGCTGTTCAAAGAGGTCGTCGAAGAACTGTTCCAGCGCGGCCTGGTGAAGATGGTCTTCGCGACCGAGACTCTTGCCCTCGGGATCAACATGCCGGCCCGTACGGTCGTCCTCGAAAAGCTCGTCAAGTGGAATGGCGAGGCACACGTCGACATCACCCCCGGTGAGTACACCCAGCTGACCGGTCGTGCCGGACGTCGCGGCATCGATGTCGAGGGACACGCCGTCGTCGCTTGGCATCCCGGGCTCGATCCGCGTGCACTGGCCGGACTCGCATCGACGCGCACCTATCCACTCCGGTCCAGTTTTCGTCCGTCTTACAACATGGCCGTGAGCCTCATCCGGCAGATGGGTCGGGTCGCCGCACGCGATCTGCTCGAGACCTCCTTCGCGCAATTCCAGGCCGACCGCGCGGTCGTGGGCATGGCCACCCAGATCCGCCGCAACGAGGAGGCCCTGGATGGATACGCCGACGCCCAGACCTGTCACCTCGGGGACTTCCGCGAGTACGCCGAACTGCGGGCACGCCTGACCGAGGTGGAGAAGAGTGCGTCTCGCGAGCGGACCCAACGCACCAAGAGCGAGGTGGAAGCGTCTCTCCGCGCGCTCACCGTGGGCGACGTTATTGCGATCCCTTCCGGTCGCCGCACCGGTCCAGCGGTCGTCGTTGCCGTTGAGGACTCTGCGCCCGACCGTCCTGGCCGACACTTCGAGTCGACCCCGCGGCCCAGCGTCGTCGGACTCGACCGTGCGCTCCACCGACTCAGCGTGGGGGAGATCCATCGGCCGGTCGAGGTCATCGGCCGGTTGAAGATTCCGCGTGGATTCTCGCCCCGGTCCGCCGGGGATCGACGTGAGTTGGCCGCGCAACTCAAGGACTATGCCGCCGACGCGCGCCGGGCGAAGTCGGCCAAAGCGCCGCGCTCGGATGCGGCCGAGCACGAGATCTCTGCACTGCGCAAGGAGCTGCGACGACACCCTTGCCATGCCTGCGATGACCGAGAGGTCCACGCGCGCTGGTTCGAGCGCGAGGCCACACTCCGCGCGGAGACCGCGAAACTGCAGCGGCGAGTCGACTCGCGCACCTCGTCGGTAGCGCGAGCCTTCGACCGCGTATGCGACGTGCTGGTGGAATTGGACTACCTACGGGGCAGCGGGGATGACCTCGCTGTCACACCCGCCGGCGACGTCCTCGCCGGTATCTACACCGAGGTGGACCTGCTCGTCGCGCAAGCCCTGCGCGAGGGTCTGTGGGACGACCTCGAGCCCCCCGATCTCGCAGCCGTGTGTGCCGGACTGGTCTACGAGGGTCGACAGCAGGGCGATGAGGCACCGCGTCTGCCAGGGGGAGCCGTCCGTGCGGCCCTCGACCGCACCTGGGACCTGGCACTGCAGATCGAGGAGATCGAAGGCAAGCACAAGGTGCGCTTCCAGCGCGATCTCGACTTCGGTCTGGTCTGGCCCATGCACCGGTGGGCCGACGGTGCTCGACTGTCGCGCATCCTGCGCGACTCCGAACTCGCCGCCGGAGATTTCGTCCGGTGGTCCCGTCAGGTGATCGACCTGCTCGACCAGATTGCCGAAGCCGTTCCTCGAGACTCCTCCCTGCGCACGCGGGCGCGGCGAGCGCGGGACCTGGTGGATCGTGGCATCGTCGCCTATTCCGCGGCGCTCGAGGTGTCCTAGCTCATTGTCTCGAAACGCATTGCCTCGAAGAGTCGATCGACATTGCGCCGCACACCCCACTGGTCGGCGTAGCCCCGCGCAGCTGCCACGTCGGGAGTGCTGGGCTCTGGCGGCGTGAATCCGGCGATCGGCACGAGGCGCACCACGCGATCGAAGGCGGGGAGGTCGGCCTCGGCCTCGAGCACCTTGCGGCGAACCGCGGGAGTCATCGGCTTGCCGGTGGATTCATCGTGGGCGGCGCGCACGATGTCCTCGATGCCACCGAAGGCGTCGACGAGGCTCACCGCCGTCTTCTCCCCGATCCCCTTGACCCCGGGTAGTCCGTCGGAGGGATCCCCGCGCAAGATGGCGAGGTCGGCGTAGAGCTCCGGAGGAACGCCGTACTTCTCCCGCACCACGTCAGGAGTGAACTCCTGCCACGGTCGGCCGCCGCGACTGGCACTCGTACCGCCGGTGAAGAGCAGGGTGGTGCTGCCGTCGACCAGTTGCAGCAGGTCACGGTCGCCACTGGCGATGTCAGAATCCACATGGGCGCACAGCGTCGCAATGACGTCGTCGGCTTCGGCACCCTGCGCCCCCGACACGGGAATGCCCATGAGCGGCAAGAGTTCATGCAGAATGTCCACCTGCGGTGCGAGCGTGTCCGGAACCTCCGCGACGACCTCCAGCGAAGCGTCCGCCGCGGCGCCGTCACCGGCGACGCGATGCGTCTTGTACGACGGCACGAGATCGACGCGCCACTGCGGCCGCCAATCCATATCCCAGCAGGCGACCACCGAGGATGAGCCGCGTTCTCGGACCAGCGCCGCGACCGTGTCGAGGAACCCCCGAACCGCATTGACGGGAGTGCCGTCCGGCGCGGTCATGGACTCGGGAAGGGCGAAGTAGGACCGGTAGTACAGCGATGCGCTGTCGAGGAGAAGGACGGGCATGGTTCATCGTCCCGCGCAGGCGAGAGGGCCACGTGCGGGGGTACCGTGGCCGTGTGGATGAACTCACCCGACGACTCGGCGAAGCTGCCGCACGCGCACGCGCTGACGGCCTCGATGCACTGCTGATCACCCCGGGTCCGGACTTGCGTTATCTCGCCGGCTATGACGCCGTACCGCTCGAACGACTCACCTGTCTGGTGGTCCCCAGCGACGGCGATCCGGTCATGGTGGTGCCCGCGCTCGAACGTGCCGCCGCCGCGGAGAGTGAGGCCGGGCGCATCGGCATCCCGCTGCGAGCCTGGCAGGAGACCGAGGATCCGTACGCGCTCGTCGCCTCGCTACTTCCGGGCGCCGCACGCGTCGGCCTCGACGAGCACATGACGGCTCGTCAGTCGCTGCGACTGCGCGATGCGATGCCTAAGGCTCACCAGGTGCTCGCCGCAGCCACCCTCGGCCCCATGCGCATGGTCAAGTCTCCCGCGGAGATCGCCTCGCTCATGGCCGCGGGAGCGGCCATCGACCGCGTTCATGCCGCCGTCGCGTCGCTGATTCGCCCGGGCCGCACCGAGCGCGAGGTCGGTCGCGACATTGCCGACCTCATCATCGCCGAGGGACATTCACGGGTCGATTTCGTCATCGTGGCGTCCGGTCCCAACGCCGCCAGCCCCCATCACGAGGTCAGCGATCGGGTTCTCGCATCCGGCGACTCGATCGTCGTCGATATCGGCGGCACGATGCCCGACGGCTACTGCAGTGACGAGACACGCACCTACGCGCTCGGTGATCCCGGTGCTGAGTTCCTGGCGGCCTACGACGTGCTGCAGCAGGCTCAGGCCGCTGCCACTGCCGCCGTGCGTCCCGGGGCCACGTGCGAGTCCCTCGATGCCACGGCTCGAGAGATCCTTCGCGATGCCGGTTTGGGCGACCTGTTCATCCATCGGCTCGGTCATGGCATCGGGCTGGACACACACGAGGAGCCCTATCTGGTGGAAGGCAACGACCTTCCCCTCCAGACCGGTATGGCGTTCAGCATCGAGCCAGGCTTCTACGCCGAGGGCCGGTTCGGGGCCCGGATCGAGGACATCGTCGTGTGCGGTGAGACAGCCGCCGATGTCGTGAATCACCGCCCACGCGAACTGGTCGTGGTCGCATGAGTCTGGTCGTGGTCGCATGAGTGACGCGCTCGAGACCTCGGAGGCGCGGGCGCTCCTCGAGCTCACCCGTGAGATCGCCGACGTCGAGTTAGCGCCGAAGGCCGCAGCATTCGAGGAGGCCGGGGAGTTCCCCCGGGACATCCTGCGCTTGCTCGGTGAGGCGGGGCTGCTCTCGCTGCCCTATCCCGAGCGATTCGGCGGGGGTGAGCAGCCGTACGAGGTCTATCTCGCCGTACTCGAGGAACTCTCCAGGCGGTGGCTCTCCCTCGGGATCAGCGTCAGCGTCCACGTCCTCGCCGCCTACGCCGTGGCCTCGGCCGGCGATGACGAGCAACAGCAGACCTGGCTGCCGTGGATGCTCGATGGACGTCGACTCGGGGCCTACTGCCTCTCCGAGCCCCAGTCGGGTTCGGACGCCGCGGCGCTGCAGACGCGCGCGGTGCGCGACGGCGATGACTACGTGATCACCGGGACGAAGGCATGGATCACACACGGGGGAGTCGCCGACTTCTACAGCGTGATGGCGCGCACCTCCGACGATGGGCACCGCGGAATCACCTGCCTCCTCGTGCCCGCGGACACGCCCGGCCTGTCCTTCGGCGAACCCGAACGCAAGATGGGAGCCACGGCGAGTAGGACGGCACAGGTGATCCTTGACGGAGTGCGCGTGCCCGCCGCAAACCGGGTGGGTGCCGAGGGCGCAGGCTTCCCCATCGCCCTGTCCGCACTCGATTCCGGCCGCCTCGGAATCGCGGCCTGCGCGGTCGGTCTGGCGCAAGCCGCCCTGGACGCAGCCACCTCCTACGCCACCGAGCGCCGTCAATTCGGGCGACCCATCGCTGACTTCCAGGGCATCTCCTTCCTGCTGGCGGACATGGCCACCAAGGTCGCCGCCGCCCGCGCGCTCTATCGAGAGGCCGCGCGACGGCGCGATTCCGGTTTGCCGTTCAGTACCGAGGCCGCGATGGCCAAGCTCTTCGCCACAGACACGGCCATGTCCGTCACCACGGACGCGATCTCGGTGCACGGCGGTTACGGCTACACGCGGGACTTCCCGGTCGAGCGCTACTTCCGCGAGGCCAAGGTCCTGCAGATCGTCGAGGGCACCAACCAGGTTCAGCGTCTGGTGATCGGCCGGGCGTTGACCACGGGCGGATCTCGGTCGTGAGGCCCCTGCTCCTGCGCGGGGGACACGTCTATAGCGCTCAGGCGCCCTTCGCGACGGCGGCTTTGATCGCCGAGGGTCGGTTTGTCTGGTTCGGGGACGATACAGCAGCTATGGCCTACGCCGATGACGCGCGAATCGTCGACCTCGACGGAGCGCTGGTGACTCCGGCATTCGTGGACGCCCACGTGCATCTGACCGCCACCGGTCTGGCGCTCACCGGCCTCGATCTCACCGGAGCCCGCGGAGCGATCGATGTGCTGGATCAGGTGGCCGAGCATGTCCGTCGCCATCCCGGTCGCGCCGTTCTCGGCCACGGCTGGGACGAGACGACCTGGACGGACGCGCACATCCCGAGTCGCGCCGAACTCGATCGAGCCTCGGGTGGGCTGCCGGTCTACCTCACGCGAGTCGACGTGCACTCGGCCCTGGCCTCGAGTGCACTTCGGGAATCCTGTGCTGACCTGGCCCTCGAGCCCGGGTTCGACGCCGACGGCCCGCTGTCGCGGGACGCCCACCACCGGGTCCGCCTGGTGGCGCTTGCGGGCATCAGCACCGAGCATCGCGACGCGGCCCAGGTGGCCGCACTGCGCAGGGCCGCGGCAGTCGGCATCGCCAGCGTCCACGAGATGGCCGGGCCCTCCATCAGTTCGGCTGATGATCTCGTGGCGGCACTGGCACTCGGTCGACAGGCCGAACAACCCGAGGTCATCGGCTACTGGGGTGAACTCGACGCCCACGACGAGGCGCAGCGACTCGGCGCGCACGGAGCCGCAGGGGACCTGTCTGTCGATGGCGCGATCGGGTCGCGAACCGCATGTCTGCGGCAGCCCTATGCCGATGATGCGGACACTTCAGGGGCGACCTACATCACCACGGAGGAGGCCACCGAGCATCTCGCCACCGCGACCCGGCGTGGCCTGACCGCCGGCTTCCATGTCATCGGCGACGGAGCCGCGGACATCGTGGTTCACGCGCTGGAGGCGGTCGAACGCGAACAGGGCGCGGAGGCCGTGCGTCGTGCAGGGCACCGACTCGAGCACGTGGAGATGCTCGATGATCATCACCGCACGGTGCTCTCCCGTCTTGGCGTCGTCGCGAGCATGCAACCGGCCTTCGATGACTTCTGGGGTGGCCCCGATCGCATGTACGTCCGCCGCCTCGGCAGCGAACGTGCTGCGGGGATGAATGACTTCGCCGGGGCAGCCGCGTCAGGCGTCGTGCTGGCACTCGGATCGGATGCCCCCGTCACACCCCTCGATCCCTGGGGTGCCGTCGCGGCCGCGATGAACCACCGCACACCCGGACAGGGGATCAGCGCCCGGGCCGCATTCGCCGCACACACTCGCGGCGGTCGCCGCGCCGCCGGACAACAGGCACACCAACCCGGCATCCTGGCGGTCGACGCACCAGCGACATACGCCGTGTGGGCCCCCGGCCCGCTCGCCGTTCAACGGCCTGATGATCGGGTCGCGGCATGGAGCACCGACCCCCGATCCGGCACGCCACCCTTGCCCGATCTGACCGCGGGCACCCCGGAATGCTGGCGCACCGTGCGCGACGGCCACACGGTGTTCGACGCCGGGGCATTGCCGTGACGCTGGGCTGGCGGCTCCTGCTGGCCGTGCTCTCCGGAGCACTGCTGTCCTTCGCCTACCCGCCGATCGGCGCCTCCCTCCTCGCTCCCGTGGCGGTGGCACTGTTGGCGCTCGCGGTCTATCGGGCTCCCGGAGGGCAAGCGGCACTGACCGGTGCCGTCCAGGGCGCCGTGACCTTCGCCTTGCTCATCCGGTGGATGACGCTGATCGGCGTCGATGCCTGGCTGCTTCTCGTCGGGGTGTGTGCCGCCTGGATGGCCCTGATGGCCTGGGCGCAGTCGCGCACCTCTCGGTTGCGCTGGTGGCCCCTGTGGTTTGCGATGCTGTGGGTTGCGCAGGAGGCCTTGCGCGATCGCATCCCCATCGGTGGATTCCCCTGGGGTCGCCTCGCCTTCGGGCAGACGGCGACCACCTTGACCCCGTGGGCAGCCATCGCGGGCGCACCCGCCGTGACCTTCATGACGGCGCTCGCAGGGGCACTGCTGGCCTACGCCGTCCTCGCCATCTTGCGCCGCCAGCTGCAGTGGACCGTGGCCGCACTGGGCGGCGTGGTCATCGTGGCGCTCACCGGACTCCTCATCCCCCGGCCAAGCGTGGGGGAGGGCACCCCCCCAACGGCGATCGTCGCCGTCGTCCAAGGTGGCGTGCCCACCGTAGGACTCGGTCAATCCGATGACCGCCGCGCCGTCCTGGACCGTCATGTGCGCGAGACATTGAATCTCGCTACTGCGGTGAGCCGAGGCGAGCAACCGCAGCCTGACGCCGTCATCTGGCCGGAAAACGCGGTAGACATCGACCCTTATACGAACCCCGACGTCGCCGCCACGTTGACGACGACAGCGCGGGCGATCAACGCGCCCATCCTGGTCGGTGCCGTCATCGATGCCCCGGGCGATCCGTCCATGGCCGCCAACGTCGGCATCGTCTGGACGGCCGACGGCCCACAGGACATGTACATCAAGCGTCGACCAGTGCCCTTCGGTGAATACGTTCCCCTGCGTTCGGTGCTCGCGTCACTCATCGGTCGCTTTGATCGCGTGCCGCGCGACTTCATCGGCGGCGCCGAGCCGGGTGTCCTCAACGTGGGGGAGGTGCGCGTCGGAGACGTCATCTGCTTCGAGGTGGCGTACGACGAGGTCGTCCGCGACGCCGTGGTGGCCGGTGGGCGTGTTCTCGTCGTCCAGACCAACAATGCGACCTACGCCGGGCTGGGTCAGCCCGAACAGCAAGCCACGATGTCCCGGCTGCGCGCGGTCGAGCATGGGCGGACGGTGCTCGTGGCCGCCACGTCCGGCATCAGCGCGATCATCAACCCCGACGGCGCCATCGTCGGTGAGATCCCCGAAGGCGACACGGGCTATCTCGTCGCCGAGGTCCCGCTGCGTGACAGTCGCACCCTGGCCGACTGGCTCGGAGCATGGCCGGAATGGATGTGCGCCATCGTTGCCGCAGTAGCCGTCGGGATGACGTTCCGACGGCGCGAGGACACGGACCACGCGACACACTCCGAGGTGCCGCCGCCGCTGTCCGCCTGAACTTCAGGACCACCTAGGCTCTGCGTATGTCCGTGCTCGTCATCATTCCGACGTACAACGAGTCCGGCAGTCTGCCCGGGATCATCTCGCGGCTGCGCGCGGCCGTTCCCGACGCCCATGTGCTGGTCGCCGACGACAACTCCCCGGACGGAACCGGGGACCTCGCAGACGAGATGGCAGAGGCCGACGGCCATATTGCCGTGCTGCACCGACCCGGCAAGGCCGGCTTGGGCGCGGCCTACCTCGCGGGATTCGACTGGGGACTGGAGCGGGGCTACGACGTCCTCGTCGAGATGGATGCCGACGGATCGCACCGACCGGAGGATCTGCCCCGGTTGTTGGCCGCCATTGACGCCGGCGCCGACGTGGCGCTGGGTTCGCGCTGGGTCCCCGGCGGATCGGTCGTCAACTGGCCCGCGAGCCGCAAGGTGCTCTCCCGCGGAGGCAGCCTGTACACCCGGCTAGCACTAGGCGTACCCACACGCGACGCGACCGGAGGCTTTCGGGCCTACCGCGCCGACGTTCTACGCTCCCTCGACCTCGAAACGGTCACCTCCAACGGATACTGCTTCCAGATCGATCTGCTGTGGCGCGCCTTGCAGCGCGGATTCGACGTTGTCGAGGTTCCCATCACCTTCGTCGAGCGCGAGATCGGTTCGTCCAAGATGCATCGGGGCATCGTCATCGAGGCCCTGACGAAGGTGGGGCAGTGGGGCGCGGCCGAACGAACGCGTCAGCTGCGCGACGCCACTGCTCGCTGGCGGGCGGGGCGGGGGAGTTCGTGAGCAATCGCGGCGGGTGGGGGTGCCTGGCTGTCCTCGCCTACCCCATTGTCGAGGTGGCTTTGGCGATCTGGGTGGCGTCACTCATCGGCTGGTGGTGGGTCCTGGTCCTCGTGTGCGGCTTCATCGTGCTCGGTCTCGGTCTCGTGCGCTACGCGCTGGCGGCGACCGGACGGTCATTCGGGGTGGCGATGTCGTCGCTGCGCACACCGACGGGTGAGCCGATGCTCATGATCGAGGGAGGGGAGCCCCAGCGACCCAGCGCGCCACCGGCGCAGACGCTGCTCATCGTCCCGGCCGGATTGCTGATCGCTGTTCCCGGATTCCTCACCACGGCCATCGGGTTGGTTCTGTGGCTCCCGCCCGTGCGCTCCGGCATCGCCGGTCGCATCGCCCGTGCCGCGCGCAGGATGCAGCCCCCACCAAACGGCCCCACCGGTCCGTGGGGACCGATGGGGCCGGTGGGCTGACTGGTTGTGGCGGGCTGACTAGGCGCTCTTGCGTCGTGAGGCGTGGAGCAGAGCGAGGCGCTCGTCGAGGAGCTCTTCGAGGTCGCGAATCGTGCGGCGCTCCATGAGCATGTCCCAGTGGGTGCGCGTCGGACGGACGGGCTTCTCCTCGGGACGGTCGTGGTCCATCTGCAGTGCCTCGGCGCCGCAGCGGCACTCCCAGAGCACGGGGATGTCATCGGCTTCAGCGAAGAAGGGGACCGTGGTCGAGTGTCCACGGGGACATTCGTAGGTGACCAGGAGACGATCCGCGGGCACGACGCGATCGTCGTTCTCGTAGCTCAATGTGCCCAATCGGGTACCGCGCAGTGATCCGTCAGACATACCGACCTCCTATTCGACGTCCATCCCTGGGCGGGGTATCGAACGATGCCCTCACCGCTGACACGGACGTTGGTCCTGTGGTTCTCAACGGTGTTGACGCACTAAGGCTTCCCTTGGTTCCTGGGAATACCCTTAGGAACAGGTGTACGAATACTGGGAGTCAGCCCACGGACCACAGCCCGCGGGACCGCAGGACTGCCCGTAGAAGGCTCGGCCGGTCGGTCATGATCCCGTCCACACCGAGATCGAGCAGCCGATGCATGTCGGCCTCCTCATCGATCGTCCACACGTCAACCGCGAGACCACGTCCGTGGGCCCGTCGAACGAACTCGTGGTCGACCAGGCTCCGGCGCAGGAGGGCCGGGGGGACCTGCAGCCGGATCGGGGGAGCGGGCGCGATGACGCCGGTGCGATGTCGCAGGACTTCGAGGGGATGCGCCGCGGTCACCATGTCCACCCCGGCAAGTCGACGGATCCGACCGGTCCGTCGACCCGAGAAGGAGGTCACGCACACGCGCTCCCAGGCGCGGCAACGCTCCACCGCGGCGTGCACCGCGGGCACGGAACCGGACTCCTTTACGTCCACATTGACCGCTATATCTGGATACGACTCCAGTAGCTCCTCAAGGCGCAGGGGAGCACCTCCATCCGCTAATCGGACATTTCGGAGTTCTCGCCAGGTTCGTTCCCGGACCAGTCCGGCCGAGTCGGTGGTGCGGTCCAAGGTGGCGTCGTGGTGCAGGACGGCGACTCCGTCACGGGAGGGGCGTACGTCGGTCTCGAGGTGACAAAAGCCCAGCGCCACCGCATGGGCGAAGGCGGTGGGGGAGTTCTCGGGATTCTCCGCGGCGCCCCCACGGTGCGCGTAGGCGCGAAACTCGCCGAGGCGGGGGATGGCGGAGGTCATGACGGCATTGTCTAGGATCTCGGCAAGGGTCCCAACACGCCGGGGAGGCGATATGACCATCCAAAGCGCGACCCCCAACACCGTTACCTGGCCAGCGAACGATCCGGCCACCTGGCGGCACTTGCCCGCCACCTACACACCCCTCGACGATGACCTCGTTCAGCGGCTGCTCGCGGCCGAATGGGAGCGGTTCACCGCGCAGACTCCAGGGTCGGCCGCGCACCACGCGCGCGCCCTGGATCCGCTGCCGCTCGGCGTACCGTCGTCATTCCAGTACTGGGATCCGTATCCGATCGCTATCGAGTCGGCGAAGGGGGCCTGGCTCACCGATGTCGATGGCCGCCAGTTGCTCGACCTGTCGATGGGTTTCGGTGCGATGCTCGTGGGCCACCTCAATCCCGCTGTGGTTGCGGCCGTGATGGAGGTCCTGCAACGCGGCACCCTCTTCGTGACGCCATCGCCGTCGGCGACCGAGGTTGCCGAGCGCTTCCAGCGTCGCTTCAACCTCGATCAGGTGCGCTTCGCCAATTCCGGCACCGAGGCCGACATGTACGCCGTGCGTGCAGCCCGCGCCTACACCGGCCGCAAGGCGATCATCAAGATCGAGGGTGGCTACCACGGTGGCTACGACGGCCTGTCGGTGTCGGTCAAGCCCGAAGTCGCCGAGGCCGGCCCGGAGGATGCACCCATCCCGGTGACACCGTTCGAGGTCGAGCCCGGAACGGTCTACGTCGTTCCCTACAACAACCTCACGCGTCTCGGCGAAATCCTCGCTGACCACGGCAAGGAGATTGCCGCGGTCGTCATGGAGCCGGTGCTCGAGAACATCGGCATCGTCGTCCCGGACGAGGGCTATCTCGCCGGTGTGCGCGCCATGTGCGATGAGCACGGCGTCCTGCTGGTCTTCGACGAGGTCAAGACCGGCCTGACCGCCGGCTACGCGGGTGCGGCACGGCGCCTTGGCGTCACACCGGACCTGGTGTCGCTCGCCAAGAGCATCGGTGGCGGCCTGCCGCTGGCGGCCTTCGGCGGCCGCAAGGAGGTCATGGACACGATCACCGACTGGCGCATGCCGCACTTCGGCACCTACAACGGCAACCCGCTGGTCATGGCCGCGGCCGCCGCGGTCGACGACATCTGCACCGAGGAGGCCCTGGCCACCGCCGAGGCCGTCAACGATGGTGCGCTGGCCGCCGCCGACGAGATCATCGCCCGTCACGAGCTCCCGGCCCACACGGTGGGCTTCGGCGTCAAGGGCGCGATCACCTGGTCACCGACCCCGGTGCGCAACTACCGCGACTACAAGCGGACCGACTTCGGCATCGCCGAGCTCAGCTGG
The DNA here is from genome assembly GCA_964351035.1 of uncultured Actinomyces sp. Taxonomy (GTDB): domain Bacteria; phylum Actinomycetota; class Actinomycetes; order S36-B12; family S36-B12; genus Mxb001. The sequence goes on along the minus strand of CAYGMM010000025.1, from coordinate 113 downwards.
CTGTGGGGCGTCAACCGTGGCGTCCTCACCCCGCCAGGACTCGACGAGCAGTGGTTGGTGTCGCTGGCGCACACGCCAGCCGACATGGACCTGCTGGTGGGGCACTTCGCCGA
>CAYGMM010000024.1:0-22783 GCA_964351035.1 uncultured Actinomyces sp. | reverse complement strand
TGAGCACACCCTGCCAGTGCGCGATCGTCCACTGGCCGCTGTCGGGCTGGATGAGACCGGAAACGGTGAGCGTCGGACTCGCCGGGGTGAAGATCTGTCGCGCCAGCACCGGGTGGTCGCCATTGAGGTTGAGTAGTGACTCGTCGAGGAACGGGAACTTCGCAAGGTAGCCCGTGCAGAACACGACGGTGTCGATTTCGGCACTGGTGCCGTCAGTGAAGTGCACGGTGTCGCCGTCGAATCGCTCAACGTCGGGCTTGGGGGAGATGTCACCGTGACCGACGTAGTAGACGAGTTGCTGGTTGACGATCGGATGCGTCTCGAAGAACGCGTGGTCGGGTTTGCGCAGGCCGAACTTGGTGAAGTCACCGACGGTCAATCGCAGGGTCGCCTTGAACATCAGTCGGCGTACGGCGAGGGGGATGCGCATCGCCAACATGAGGTCAGCCGTCTGATCACTGGGCCGACCAAAGGCGTACTTCGGGTTGTAGTAGTAGCCGCGCCGAGTCGAGTGGAACGTCGCCTTCGCGTTCTGCGCGCTCTCCACCGCCACGTCGCACCCGGTGTTGCCGGCGCCGACGACGAGGACACGCTTGCCGCGCACGGCATCAGCAGACTTGTAGTTGGCGGAGTGCAGGATCTCGCCGGTGAAGGAGTCCTGTCCGGGGTACTGCGGGATCTTCGGCCACCAGTTGTGGCCGTTGGCGACGACAACGCCGGCGTACTGCATCGTGCGCTCTGCACCGGTGGCGCGCTCGCGCACCGTGACATCCCAGCGATCACCCGCGACCGGCGTGACGCCTACGACCTCGGTATTGAACGACAGGTGATCGAGCAGTCCGAAGTGTTCGGCGTAGGAACGGAAGTAGCGGTGCACCTGCCAGTGCGAGGGATAGTCCGGGTAGGAGTCCGGCATCGGGCCGTCCGGGAACTGAGTGAACGGCTTCGTCGAGATGAGGTGGGTCGACTCGTAAACGCGCGAGTTCTCCGCGTGGAAGTTCCAGTTGCCGCCGAGGTCCGTGTCGCGCTCGAAACCATCCGCGTCAATGCCCGCTTGGAGAAGCGCCTTCAGCGCCGAGAGTCCGTGGGGCCCGGCGCCGATCACGGCCCAGGCACCGCCGCGGTCGATCAGACCCATGTCCGAATTCATCACGGCGCCAGCATCGCCGCCTTTCGCCCATGCCGCAACGGGGCGGAATCTTCCGCGGAAGAATCTGCCGATCTCCGGGGTAGCCTGGAGGCATGTTCCGTTTCACGATCCCAGTCGTCGTGCTGGCCGCCACCGTGATGTTGAGCGGATGCGGGGGCTCATCAACTGACGGAGCAGCCGAGCCGGACCCCGCCGTGCTGTACGGCAAGGCGTTTACGGTCACCGAGATGACCATGGGTGGCTCGTCAGTCGAGCCCGTGGCCGGGTCATCGATCGTCATCACCACCCTGGAGGACTCGGTGTCCGCCAATGCCGGGTGCAACACCATGAACGGTGAGGCGACGTACACAGCCACGCAGATCACCGTCGGGCCGATTGCGATGACGATGATGGCCTGCGAGCAGGCCTTGATGGACCAAGACCTCGTGGTAGCCACCTTCTTGGAGGCAGATCCGCTGTGGTCCCTGGACGGTGAGGTGCTCACTCTCACCGCGGGCGCCGACTCCATGGTGCTGCGCGCAGGCTGAGTCCCCCCGCGAGGGGACAAAGCGCTTGTTGAGAGGCGTTTCGCCCGAATTGCTGTAGGGTTTTTGCAGTTACTTACTGATCGGGGGATCACATGACTGCACAGCCTGACCACGAACGGTTGCTCACGCCCGCCGAGGTAGCCAACCTCTTCCGGGTCCATCCCAAGACCGTTTCGCGGTGGGTGCAGTCCGGCAAACTCTCCGCAGTTCGCACGCTGGGTGGCCATCGCCGCTACCGCGCAAATGAGGTGTACGCACTCCTGGAGGAGAGCGGGATCTCGCCGGTCGACACCGGCGCCCCGGGCACCTCCTGAGCATCTCGGGCTGACATCCGCCCACAATCGCGATTAGCCTGAAGCGATGACTCGCACGTGTCGAGCCGCTGTGGCTGTCGTCATTCCTGCCCTCTTGGTCCTTGGGTTGGTGACGCCCGCGAACGCCGCGCCCCCCTCGTACCTCTTCGTGGTCGACTCGCCCAGCATCACGGTGAAGGCAGCCACGGGAGATTCCGCCAAGGTCGTCATTCGCGGTCTTGAGACCACTCGCTTTGCAGACCGGCCCGTGCGCGAGGCAGAGCGCATCGGCACGAGGCTCATGCTGGAAGAGTTCGGCTGGGACGCCGAGCGTGAGCGCCTCCGGATCCACCCCAACGCCGCAATCTCCATCGGCGGTAAGAGCCAGATCGTGGAGGTACGCCGTGCCCGCAAGAGCGGGGATCGGCTCGTGCTGTGGGTGCGCGCCATTGACGATGCTCTGGTGTCGATGCGTGGCACGGGCAGCGTCTTCGTCGACAACGCGATCCCAGGCGTGTCCAGCGGACGAGTCGTGTGGTCAACCCCAATGCAGGTCGAACCGGCAATGGCCGCGCTGGCCACTTCCGAGTCAGGCGGCGCCATGATGTTCAGCCTCATCGTGGGGGGATTGATCGACGGCACCTCGTGGAGTGGCGGCACTGTGGTCGCCTCCGCGTGGAGCCCCACCTGGGAGACCCCGGCCACTTTGACCTCGACCACCCAGAACGGCCGGCTCGTCACCACCGTTAACTTCACCGCCTCGAACCCCAGCCTCAGCACAGGGGGGACGTGGGTGACGGCCCATGTCACGCAAACTCTTGACGGCAACGTCATCACCGATGCGAGCGCGACGGCGTTCGTGGAGTCCTCGTAACGAGTCGCCTAACCTGTCAGCGCTGGCCCGAAGAACGTCGGGAACGTTGCCTCGTGCGCCGCGCGCAACTCACTCAGCGGCACCACGACCTCATCGAGTTGCAGCACCTGCTCGCCGTCGTGACCGACATCGGCACCGAGGCCGGAGTCAACGACTCCGATCCGATACGCCGGCAGGCGTCGCGCCGCGCACATCTCAGTGAAGCGAAGCTCCTCGCTACGCGGGACGACAACGATCGCGCGACCGGGAGACTCCGACCACAGGAAGGTCGCACGTTCGAGCCCATCGGGGGTCCAGGTACGCGCACCGACACCGGATCGGAGCGCCATCTCCACCAGCGCCTGCGCGACACCACCGTCGGCGACATCATGCGCGGCGGTCAACATGCCGTCGCGTGATCCGGCAATGAGGATCTCACCGAGCAGTTTCTCTCGCGCCAGATCAGCCGCAGGTGCAACACCACCGAGATGGTCATGCACGACATGCGCCCACTCGCTACCGGCGAAGTCCTCGCCTGTGTCGCCGAGGAGATAGATCAGTTCACCCTCCGGGCCCCACGCCATCGGCGTACGCCGTTCGACATCGTCAATGACACCGAGGACGCCGACCACCGGGGTGGGCAAGATCGCGGTGTCACCGGTGGAGTTGTAGAAGCTGACGTTGCCGCCGGTCACGGGAATGCCGAGCTCGAGGCAGCCATCGGCGAGGCCCCGCACGGCCTCAGCGAAGGTCCACATCACCTCGGGATCCTCCGGGGAGCCGAAGTTGAGACAGTTGGTGACGGCGAGTGGTTTGGCACCGGTAACGGCGACATTGCGATAAGACTCGGCGAGGGCGAGCTTGGCACCGTTGTACGGGTCGAGGCGCACGACGCGGCCGTTGCAATCCGTCGAGATCGCGACGCCGAGACCGCTCTCCTCGTCGATACGGATCATGCCGGAGTCTTCCGGCTGCGCGAGCACGGTGTTGCCGAGCACATAGCGGTCGTACTGGCTGGTGACCCAGCCCTTGTGCGCAAGATTGGGCGATGCTGTCATCGTCAGCAACGTCGACCGGATCTCCTCGGCGGTCTGCGGGCGCGGGAGCGCGTTGGCGTCGTTCGCGGCAAGGGCGTCGAGATCGCGCGGGCGCTCCATCGGCCGGTTGTAGACCGGGCCCTCGTGTGCGACGGTCCGCGGCGGTACGTCGACGACGCGCTCGCCATGCCAGTCGATGGTGAGACGGCCAGTGTCCGTGACCTCACCGATGACGACAGCCTCGACCTCCCACTTGCGACAGATCGCCATGAAGGCATCGACGTTCTCCGGCGTGACCACCGCGCACATGCGCTCCTGCGACTCACTCATGAGGATCTCCTCCGGCGAGAGCGAAGGGTCGCGCAGCAGGACGCGGTCGAGATCGACGTGCATGCCGCCCTCACCGTTGGAGGCGAGTTCGCTGGTGGCGCAGGAGATACCGGCACCACCGAGGTCCTGAATGCCCTCGACGAGTCCGGCGTGCAACACCTCAAGCGTGCACTCGATGAGCAACTTCTCCATGAAGGGATCGCCCACCTGAACGCTCGGACGCTTGGCCGGGCCGTCCTCGTCGAACGTCTCGCTGGCGAGGACCGAGACGCCACCAATGCCGTCGCCACCCGTGCGCGCGCCGTAGAGGATGACCAGGTTGCCGACGCCCTTGGCCGAGGCCAGGTGCACGTCTTCATGCTTCATCGCGCCGACACACAGGGCGTTCACCAGGGGATTGCCAGCATAGGTCTCGTCGAAGACGATCTCGCCGCCAATATTCGGCAGGCCCAGGCAGTTGCCATAGCCACCGATGCCCGCAACGACTCCAGGGAGCACGCGCTTGGTGTCAGCAGCGTCAGCGGGGCCGAAACGCAGCGGATCCATGACCGCCAGTGGCCGCGCACCCATCGACAGGATGTCGCGCACGATGCCGCCGACACCGGTCGCCGCACCCTGGTAGGGCTCGACGTAGGAAGGGTGGTTGTGCGACTCAACCTTGAAGGTCACGGCCCAGCCGTCGCCCACGTCCACGACGCCAGCATTCTCGCCGATGCCCACCATGAGTTGCGGCCAGCCGCCCTCGGGCTGCTTGTCGCCGAACTGACGCAGGTGGACCTTGGAGGACTTGTAGGAGCAATGCTCACTCCACATGACGGAGTACATCGCGAGCTCGCTCGAGGTCGGTCGACGACCGAGGATCTCGCGGATGCGCTCGTACTCATCGGGCTTCAGGCCGAGGTCGGCGTACGGCTGCTCGGCGTCGGGGGTGGACTCAGCTCGTGCCACGGAATCCAGGCTCACGGCCCGATCCTGCCACGAGCCATGAAACGAGCCGCGCGACCCACCCCCGAGGGAGCTACTTCATGGACCGGTTCTGCACCCGCTGGGCGACGACGTTGGCCATGGCATTGACGAACAGTCGCGAATTGCGGCCGATGGTCAGCGGGGACGAGGCATTGACCTTCGCGTACTCCACCCGAATGATCGAGGTCCCGGCCAGGCGGTAGACGGCGTACTGATCACCAATGAGGTCGATCTCCAGACCCGAGGCGTAGACGCTGAGGTCGACGTTGAAGAACAATGCGTAGCCCGGGGTGCCGAAGAGTTGCTGGGCCTGCGAGACCTCGGTGTTGACCATGACATCCACGGTGACCGGCTGCCCGTCGAGTTCCTGCTCGACCTCCACCGTGATGGTGCCGTTGCAGCCCCAGATCGTGTCCTGGATCTGCGCCCACGCCTTCTCCGCCTTACCGCGGGTGGCGTACTGATAGATGTTGGAATTGATCTCGTAGAACGAGAAATCATCGAGGTTCTGCCGCGTCGTGACCGTCGACGTCATCGTCTGAGCCGGCACCGGGCCGGTCACGTCATTGCCGTCAGCATCGAGGCAGACATCGGGGCCCTTGGTCGGAGCGGCGTTGTACTCGCGTTCCATCGTCGGACGCTCGCGGCGCTGCATCCAGCGCGGTACGTCGCCGATCCCCAGAGACGAGCCGGTCAGACGCCGCTCGTTGAGCGTCTGGTACTTCCCGGCCTGCGCGCTCGTGGTGAGCGCGAGGGGGGCGAGCAGGGCAAGGGAGGCGATGGCCGCGGCTGTCTTACGCATAACTCAACCCAAGCATGCTTGGACGTTGGCCCGTGTCTTCTTTGCGGAAAGTTGCACTACGCGGACGCGAAGGCCGCCACCGCAGAGGCGAAGAACCCCAGTCCGTCGGTCGACGGGCCGGTGAGGGCTTCCACGGCGTGCTCCGGATGGGGCATGAGACCGACGATGGTTCCGGAGGGATTCGAAATGCCTGCAATGTCGCGGCGACTGCCGTTGGGGTTCACCTCAAGGTATCGGGCAATGACCAACCCCTCGCCCTCGAGCCGATCCAACGTCGCCTCGTCGGCGACGTAGCCACCCTCGCCGTTCTTGAGGGGAATGACGATCTCTTCATCGGCGACGTAGGCGTTGGTCCAGAAGGTGTTGGTGCGCTCCATGCGCAGGCGCTGGTCACGGCAGACGAAGTGCAGATGGTCATTGCGTGTCAGGGCACCGGGCAGCAGATGCGACTCACACAGGATCTGGAACCCATTGCAGATGCCGAGCACCGGAAGCCCCTGTTGCGCGGCCGGGATGATGCGCGACATCACCGGCGCAAACTTGGCGATGGCCCCGCAGCGCAGGTAGTCGCCGTAGGAGAAACCCCCGGGGATCACCACCGCGTCGACGGACTTCAAGTCATCGTCACCATGCCAGAGGGCGACCGGCTCACCACCGGCGAGTCGCACTGCGCGCTGTGCGTCACGATCATCAAGCGAGCCGGGGAACGTGACAACGCCGATCTTCACTGCTCGACCCGCAGCTCATACGACTCGATCACCGGGTTGCTCAGGAGCTCCTCGGCCATGCGGTGCAGATCGGTGAGGACCTCATCTGTGGGCTCGCCGTCCAGGGTGATCTCGAAGCGCTTGCCCTGGCGGACGTCGGCAACGCCGTGGACGCCGAGGCGGCCGAACGCTCCGACGATGGCCCGACCCTGGGGGTCGAGGATCTCCGGCTTGAGCATGACGTCGACGACGACGCGGGCCATGGGACTCCTCGGGGTGAGTGCGGTCCGGCCAGTCTAGGGGGCGGGCTAGCGCCAGAAGGTCGAGGTGGCCTTGCCTGCCGCGGTCGTGGCATTCGCCCGGGTGAGTTCACCCATGGCGCCGCCGTAGTCGCCCACGCCGCCAACGACGGCGAGTGGAGTGTCCTGACCGACCAGGCTCATGCCCGAGATCAGCATCGTGCCGGTGGGCAGGGTCTGCTCGATCATCGTGACCACCGGCTGCACGCCACCGATCTCGGGGTAGGTGAGCAGGCTGGCGGAGTAGACCGGGGACGTCTTCGCCCGCGGCTTGCGGGCGCTGGTGAGTTTGCCGACCTTGGTCGACCCGCCCTCGAAGAGCGCCTCGCCGAGCACCGTGGAGTCGTCGTACGACGTCTTGCCCTTGTTGACCCAGGGCAGGGACTTGGCCTTGCCGCCAGGGGTCGCAAGCTTGGCGGCGATGGAGGTGCCGTCCGCGCTCAGCGTGATTTCGCCGCGGTTGCCAACGTAGTCACCGGTACCGCCGAGGATGGACAGCGTGATGGCCTTGCCACTGCCCGGGAGCGAGGTCGCCAGTCCGCGTGCGAAGAGAGTGCTGTCGCCGTCGAAGACCTGCAGGTCCATGGAGTACTTCGGGGCCTTGCGCGCACCGAGGGTGGTCGTCACCGCGACGTAGGACAGGTCGCCCTGCTCGGCGCGGGTGAGGTTGACCGAACCGAGTCGGCGGGGGCCGCCAGAGGCGATGTTGCTGGAGATCGGATCGGCGAAGGTGAAGGACTTCTTGCTCACCTTCTTCTCAACGAAGAGGTCATACGCGAGGAGGTACTTGCCGCCCACCGGTCGCATCAGCAGCGTGCCGCGGGCAGTGGCGTAGGCGCCGGTGCCCCCGATGACGGGGAGAATGTGCAAGGTCTCCGGCTTGCCACCCTTGGGGTCCTCATCGACCGCTTCGGCAACAACGGTGCCCTTGCTCATCACCACGGTGACCTGGTTGTCGCGCAGTTCGGAATCCTTCTTGCTACCCGGCGCAACGACGCGGTCGACGATGACGACAGTCGCTTTGCCGCCGCTCACGGTGCCCTTGCCGGTGGTCACGGAGACGTTGCCGACGCCATCGGCGCGGCCACTGTCGAAGGTCACGCGTGGGCCGAGATCGGCCATCACGCTGAAGGGATCGACCTTGGAGACCGCCGCGGATGCCGGGGCGGTGGCCGTGATGGTGCCGGCGCCAACAAGGGCGGCAGCAAGCACCCCCATGATCACCTTGCGCATGAAACCTCCACACGGCCTGGAAACGATGAATGGACCCACAGCAGGGTACGTCGTACCCCGGCAGGAGTCGCCCTGGCCGAGGGGTGGATTCCCAGGGGGTTCTGAGATCGCTTGCTAGGCGGCAGGGGGAAGGTCGCTGCGATAGACGAGGACGCGATCGGCACGGCCGAGGGCGAGTACGTCGGCCGAATGCAGGTAGGGCACCGTCCCGGTGAGGGTCGCCGTGATCGCGCGCTCGACCCACATGACCGAGTCCGGGCAGGTCATTCGGGTCAGGGCCATCGGACCGATCTGGAGGGTGTCGGCGGCGAGGCTCACACTGGCGTGGCCGGAGTTGCAGCCGGTCTCGACGTGGACATGGCCGTCGAGGATCTGGAAGGTCGAGCGGATGCCGCCGGGCACGGCGTGGGCGCCCTGCTCGTCGCGTATCTCGGTGAGGACCCAGGTGGTGCCCTCCATCGGCCAGACGCGCGAGGCCGGGGCCGGATCGGCCGGAGCGATCTCGTCATCCATCCCCCAAGGCTCCCACCCTTCCCGCCGTTTCTCCCGCTTAGCGGGACAAACGGTCGAGGGCGGCGTGGGATGGGCGATTTTCGACCATCTCTCCCATCGGGGGTGTCGCGATCGACATCCGGTGCGCTGACAGACTCGACGCGTGAAGGTCACCACCCGGTACGGCGACGTGCGAGAGATCCACGGAGTGCTCTTCGACATGGACGGCACACTCGTGGACTCCACCGCCGCGACCGAACGCACCTGGCGCGCCTGGGCGCAGGAGCACGGCGCCCAGGATCGGTTGACGATCCTGCATGGCCAGCCCGCTATCGCCACGGTCCGCTCCTGCTTCCCGGAGGCGACCGACGACGAACTCGACCGTCTGTGGCGGTGGCAGGTCGAGGCGGAGCGCACCGATCTGCAGGGCGTCGTGGCGATGCCGGGCGCTCACGACCTGCTGCGGTGGCTCGGCGACGGTGGAGTGCCGTGGATCGTCGTCACGAGCGCCGACCTTGCACTGGCGCAGGCCCGCCTCGGCGCGGCCGGGATCCTCCCACCGGACATCGTCAGCATCGAGGACGTCACGTCCGGCAAGCCCGACCCGGAACCGTTCATCGCCGGCGCCCGCCGCCTCGAGCTCGACGTCACGCGGTGCCTCGTCGTCGAGGATGCCGCCGCCGGCGTCACCGCTGGGCTCGCTGCGGGTGCCGTGACGGCGGCTCTCAACGGACACCCCGCCGACCTCGCCATTGACGACTTGTCGCACCTGCACCGCCTCCTCGCCAACGGGTAGTCCGACCCGGTGCGGCGTACGCTCTCGGTGTGGACAAGCGGCTGTACGACGCCTTCTGGGGCACCTCGCTGCGCGCGACGACGGCCCTACATCGGGTCGTGCACAAGGTCAGCGGTGGCCGGATCTGGCGGCGGTTCCCCGGCGGCGGGGTCATCGTGTGGATCACCACGCTCGGCCGCAAGTCCGGCCAGTGGCGCACCAACCCGCTGCTCTCCGTGCAGGTCGATGACCATTGGATCATCACCGGGTCCAACGCCGGCCAGGCCAAACTGCCCGGCTGGGTGTTCAACGCACGCGAGCATCCCGAGGGCTTCGTCCTCATCGACGACGCCGCGTGGTCATGTCGATTTGTCGAGGTGGAGGGCGACGAGCGCGACGTCCTCTATCAGCGATTGATCGATATCTGGAAGTCCTATGAGATGTACGCCGAGAATGCCGGTCGCTACATCCCGGTGTTTCGGATCGTGCTCATCGAGCGCGTCGACAAGTCCGCTATCCCCGCCTAGCCCCTCGGCGTGTATGCCCTGATTGTTTCCTTGATGCGAATCCAGATCGCTCGACTGTTCGTCTTGCCATAAGCGTGCAGCCCGTCGGACCCCAGCGTGAGCCCGAGGTCGTTCACCTTGACCAGATGGAGGTTCGCGTGGCGCTGAGCAGCAGCCTTGAGTTGGTAATCATGCATTTCCCGGCAGGTCGGGCAACTCGTGTAGAACGGCTTGACCCAATAGACCTGACGGTCCTTGCCGGCCAGACGCATGAACTTGTCGATATCCACGGCGCTTGGACCACCATCATTGGTCCCCAGGTTCACCACGATGGTGTCTGGGCCGGTATGTATCGCCTTGCGCCACTTCCGCACGTCGGTGGTCCCGACAACGCTGACCCCCGCCCGGACGACGCCCTTGCCCCTCATGACTTGCCTCAACTTGATGCCATTGATAGCGAAGACGTGGAATCTGTCGCGGATGACAGTTCCCTCGTCTCCACTCGAGTACTCACCCGGGAACACGTCATCGATCATGAGGAGGGTGTGAGAGTCGCCCATGATGGTGACCTGGGCGGAGTTCGTTCGTGCCTGGTGTGCGACGAATGCCGGGCCCGAGCCGACACCCCTGGCCTGGGCGGGCACAACCGCGAGCGCTACAAGGCTCAATCCCACCAGGGCAGAGATGACAAAGGAACGCCGCACGCCCGGACCCTATGACGAGATGGCACGGGGATGCTCGCTGCCCTCACCGCGCGGCGTACGCCGACTCGACCATCTCAGTGAGTCCGCGCCGAGCGGACCAGCCCAGCGTCGACGTCGCCCGATCCACCGACGCCACCAACTCCGGCGGGTCACCGGCCCGTCGATTCACTGCAATTGCGCCAACATCACGACCGATCACCTCGGACACCGCGTCCATCACCTCGATGACGCTGGCACCGATACCTGTTCCGACATTGATGGGTAGCCCCACCACCTCACGCTCTACCAGATCAGCCGCCGCCACGTGCGCCGCCGACAGGTCACTCACGTGGATGTAGTCGCGGATGCAGGACCCATCCGGCGTCGGATAGTCGGTGCCGAAGATCTGCGGTGCATCTCCGCGATCCAACGCACGAAACACCATGGGGATCAGGTTGTTGACACTCGGATCACCGAGGTCAACCGATCCCGCGCCGGCGACGTTGAAGTAGCGCAGGGCCACCCACGACAGCGGTCTGGCAGCGGCAACGTCTCGCACCATCCATTCGCCGATTACCTTCGTTTCACCGTACGGTGACAACGGCTGTAGCGGTGAATCCTCGGCGATGGGAGACCACGGTGGCTCGCCGTAGACGGCGGCGGATGACGAATAGACCATGCACGGTGTGCCGGCGTCGTTCATCGCCTGCAACAGCGACGTCATGCCACCGACGTTCTCCCGGTAGTACAGCAGTGGCAGCTCAACCGACTCACCCACCGCCTTCTTGGCGGCTAGGTGCACGACACCGGTGACGCCTCGGAGGGCACGGCGCACGACGTCGGTGTCAAGGACGGATGCCTCAACGAACTCGGCCTCGGCAGGCACGCGCTCGCGCAACCCACTCGACAGATCGTCGAGGATGACGACCTCGCGCCCAGAAGCCAGCAGATCGCGCGCCACGTGGCTGCCGATGTAGCCGGCGCCCCCCGTCAGCAGCCAGCGGGTCATGCGAACGTCTCGCCCGTGAGCAACTCGTAGGCCTCGACGTACTTTGCGCGCGTCTTCTCGACGATCTCATCGGGCAACGGCGGCGGGGGCTCGCCAGAGTTGCGGTCCCAACCCGACTCCGGCGAGGTCAGCCAGTCGCGGACGAACTGCTTGTCGTACGACGGCTGCGCGTGTCCTGGCTCCCACTGATCCTTCGGCCAGTAGCGGGAGGAGTCCGGAGTCAGCACCTCGTCGGCGAGCACCATCCGGCCCTTGTAGCGCCCAGCTTGAGCGATGCCGAACTCGAACTTGGTGTCCGCGAGGATGAGCCCACGATCTTCCGCGATGGCGGCGGCACGCCGATAGACGTCGAGTGAGAGGCGCTTGAGATCCTGCGCCTCTTCCTGGCCAACCAGCACGATCGTCTCGTCGTACGTGATGTTCTCGTCGTGCTCACCCTGCGGCGCCTTGGTCGCGGGCGTGAAGATCGGCTTCGGCAGTTTCGATCCGTCCTTCAAGCCCGGTGGCAGACCGTTGCCACAGATCTGCCGGTTCGCGAGGTACTCGGTGAGGCCCGAACCGGCGAGATAGCCGCGCACGACGCACTCGACCGGCATCATCTCCAGCGGTTCGCACAGCATGGCGCGACCGCGTACGGCCGCCGGCACCTGCGTCGACACCAGATGGTTGGGGACAACACCTTCCATCTTCTGAAACCACCACAGGCTTAACTGAGTGAGGATGCGACCCTTGTCCGGAATCGGCGTCGGCAGGATCCAGTCGTACGCCGAGATGCGATCGGAGGCGACGAAGAGAAGTTGCCCGTTGGGAGCGGAGTACAGGTCGCGCACCTTGCCGGAATACAGATGTGTGTAGCCCTCGGGCAGGTCGTAGTCCGTCACAGAATCGCTCCCGGTGAGTACGCCGCAGCATCGGGATGACGAGCGGCGATCTGCTCCACGCGATCGGCGACGCGCGCCACCTGATCGCGTGCGGCACCGGTGAACTCCATGGGCTCGGCGATGAGCGCTGTCAGCACATCGCGACTAAGTCCGAGTCGCTCATCGGCGGCCAGGCGGTCGAGCAGATCGTTCGATGCCGTGCCCTCACGCATCGCGAGAGCGACGGCAACCGCATGCTCCTTGATCGCCTCGTGCGCGGTCTCGCGGCCGACACCGGAGCGCACAGCCGCCATGAGCACCTTGGTCGTTGCGAGGAAGGGCAGGTAGCGCTCAAGTTCGCGATCGATGACAGCCGGGAAGGCACCGAACTCATCCAGCACCGTCAGGAAGGTCTCGAAGAGTCCGTCAATCGCAAAGAAGGAGTCGGGTAGTGCGACGCGGCGTACGACGGAGCAGGAGACGTCACCCTCATTCCACTGATCGCCCGCCAACTCGCCGACCATGCTGGCGTAGCCGCGCAGGATGACGGCGAAACCATTGATGCGCTCGGACGACCGAGAGTTCATCTTGTGCGGCATCGCACTCGAGCCCACCTGGCCCGGCTTGAAACCCTCGGTCACGAGTTCGACGCCGGCCATGAGTCGGATCGTGGTCGCCGCGTTGCTGGGTGCGGCCGCCACCTGGACCAATGTGGTGACGACGTCGTAGTCCAGGGAGCGGGGATAGACCTGGCCAACGCTGTCGAGGACCCGGGTAAATCCCAAGTGCTGCGCCACGGCGTTCTCAAGGTCGGCCAACGCATGCGCATCGCCGTCGAGCAGATCGAGCATGTCCTGCGCGGTACCGACGGGGCCCTTGATGCCGCGCAAGGGGTAGCGCTCGATGAGATCGCTCAGGCGGTCGTAGGAGACGAGGAGTTCGTCGGCCCAGATGGCGAATCGCTTGCCCAGGGTCGTCGTCTGCGCGGCGACGTTATGCGAGCGTCCCGTGATCGCGACATCGGCGTACTGGGTGGCGAGTGAGGCAAGTCGCGCGAGGACCGCCACCACCTTGTCGCGGGTGAGGGTCAAAGAGTCGCGGATGAGCATTTGCTCGACGTTCTCGGTGAGATCGCGGCTGGTCATGCCCTTGTGAATCTGCTCGTGGCCGGCGAGCGCGTTGAATTCCTCGATGCGGGCCTTGACGTCGTGCCGCGTGACACGCTCGCGCTCGGCGATCGAAGCGAGGTTGACCTGGTCGATGACGCGGGCGTAGTCGGTGATGACGCCCTCGGGAACCTCGATCCCCAGATCGGCCTGCGCTGCGAGCACGGCGAGCCAGAGTCGGCGTTCGGCGATGATGCGGTGCTCCGGTGCCCAGAGCGCCGTCATCGCCGCGGAGGCGTAGCGCTGGGCGAGGACGTCAGGAATCACGGTGATCATCCTTCCACCATCACCTTGTTTGCAGTTACCGCGGGCAAATCGGACGCAAAATCACGGTAGGTGCAAAGAAGACGGAGGGGAGGCGGCGATGTCGGAGCGGTAGTGCGATCCGGCAAGCCGGATGAGCTCCACCCCGGCGTACGCGCGGACCCGGGCCTCGGCGATCGTCGCCCCGCGCCCCACCACCGACAGGACCCGGCCCCCGCTGGCCACCACGTCGTCGCCATCAACCCGAGTACCCGCATGGAGGACGTCGACCCGGTCGAGTAGATCAGCGTCGGTCACGCCGGTGATGACACCTCCGGTCACCGGTGCCTGCGGATAGCCCTCGGCGGCGATCACCACGGTCACCGCGGCATCGGAACTCCACTCCAGGGGTGACAACTCGGCGAGCCGACCGGTCGCCGCCGCCATCAGCAGTTCCGACAGCGATGACTCCAGGCGCGCGAGCACCACCTGCGTCTCCGGATCACCGAAGCGCGCATTGAACTCCACGACGCGTACGCCGTTCGATGTCAGCGCGAGACCGGCGTAGAGCAGGCCTGCGAACGGCGTGCCGCGACGACGCATCTCGTCGACGGTGGGCTGCAGAACGGTGCGGGTGACCTCGTCCACCAGATCGGCCGGGGCCCACTCCAGCGGTGAGTACGCACCCATGCCACCGGTGTTGGGGCCGGTGTCACCCTCCCCCGCGCGCTTGAAGTCCTGCGCCGGCTGCAGCGGCACCACGGTGACACCGTCCGTGACGGCGAAGAGTGATACCTCAGGGCCGTCGAGGTACTCCTCGATGACGACGGTCGAGCCTGCATCGATACACGCTTCGGCATGCGCCAGAGCCTCACCACGTACATCCGTCACCACAACACCTTTGCCCGCGGCAAGGCCATCGTCCTTCACGACGTACGGCGCTCCGAGTTCGTCGAGTGCAGCCTCGGCCTGCACCAGGGTCGATGCCACGATCGGGCGGGCCGTCGGGACGGCCGCGGCGGCCATGATCTCCTTGGCGAAGGCCTTGGAACCCTCGAGTTGCGCGGCCTGCGCACTCGGACCGAAGCAGGCGATCCCGCGAGCACGGACGGCGTCGGCCACACCGGCGACCAGCGGCGCCTCGGGACCGATCACCACGAGGTCGACAGCAAGGTCCTCCGCGAGGCTCGCCACCGCATCCCCGTCGGTCGCATCCACGGCCGAGACGGGGGCATCCACCGCGATCCCGGCATTCCCGGGCGCGGCGAACACCTCGGCATCACGCTGCAGGGCACGCACCAGGGCGTGTTCGCGGGCACCGGATCCGATCACGAGAACTCTCACGATCGGCGAGCCTAGCGGCGGGTTCGGGCCCGGTCGCCACGTAGCATGGCCTGGTGAATCGAGTGCGTGCCCAGGGGGCGTGGGCAGCGGCCATCGCCCTGGCGGCAGTCAGCCTCAGCGGTTGCGGGATCTTTGGCTCCAGCGATGCCTCACCGAGCCCCACGACCACGACGCCCACGATGCCCGCGGCCGCCTGTCCCGAGGGCGACTCGGTGACCCCGCCGGACATTGCGGACTTCACCCTCGACGGCGTACCCGCAGCGCAGTTCATCACCTCGCTCGTCGTGCCCTACAACGGCCTCAAGGGCGGGACCGAGGGGCAGCCCTCCGTGCTCCGGCTCGAGGTCGTTACCTCGACCAGCGGTGCACCCGTGCGGTTCCGCGCCACCGGCGCGCAACTGCTGTCCTCCCTCACCGATGACACGCTGGGGGAGCCGGAGGTCACCGTCTTCAGTGAGGCGGGCGCCGAGCGCTGCGTCGCCTCCGCCTACCTCTTCTCTACCGCCGTGGGCCCGGCCAAGGTCGTCGTCGAGGGACTGAATTCCGCCGAGGCCACCTTCAACGTCATCACCACCCGCGAGGCCTCGCGCGATGTCGCGCTCTCGCTGTCGGCGACGACGGTCGATGCCGGCGAATCCGTCGACGCCATCGTGAGCGTCACCGATGTCTTCGGCAATCCCATCGAAAACGCCTCGGTCGACCTGTCGCTGCCCGCCAAGGGACCGGGCGTGTTCGTCACCGGCGCCAACACGTTCACCGTGCTCACCGACCCCAAGGGCCGCGCTTCGGTCGAGATCCAGACCCGCGCCAACAAGGGTGGCACCCTCAAGGTGACGGCCAAGGGTGACCTGGCGGCCTGCCAACCTCTGGCCAACCAATACACCTGCGACGTCGACCAACCCGTGCCCGGCTTTGCTGCGGCGAGCGGTCCGCAGCGCAAGACGGTGACCATCACCGAGCCCGGTGTCACGATCACCCAGCCCACACCCGGCACGGCGTACTCGACGGGGGAGTTCTTCGACGTCCTCGGTACGACGAAGGGGGTCAAGGAGGGCACCACCGTTCGCCTCGTCGCCGGCGATGCACCGGCCGGTGCCAGCACCGTCAAGGCGGATGGCACCTTTGCCTTCCGCGACGTGCTCGCCACGACCGGTGGCAGCGGTGACCTCGGCTACGTCGTGTACGTCGGCGACCTCAAGCCGATCCCGCTTGACGTGCGCGTGAAACTCTTCAGCATCGTGTCGTTCAAGCGCGTCGAGGCGGGGCTGAAGTTCCGCGTGGCGGCGGGCGCATGGCCGGGCGGCACGATTATCGAGCTGACCCGCGACGGTAAGGGCGTGAGCAAACTCGAGGTGACCGAGTCCGGCAAGGACGTCTACCTCCTGGCACCGGACACCCCCGGCTTCTACCAGGTACAGGTGCAGACCAGCCGCGGCATCGTCTACGGCGTCGACGTCCAGCCCGTCCTCTGACGCGAGGGGCTGCTACCCCGCGTAGTGGCGGTCGGTGATCGTCAGCACCTCATCGAGGATCGCCAAGCCTTCCTTGGCCTCGGTCTCGGTGATGGTGCACGGCGGGACGACGTGGGTGCGGTTGAAGTTCGCGAACGGCATGAGACCGCGCTTCTTGCACTCGGCCACCAACTCGTTCATCGCCGGTGAGGATCCGCCGTACGGCGCCAGGGGCTCCTTGGTCGCACGGTCGCTGACCAGATCGAGCGCCCAGAAGACGCCGAGGCCGCGCACCTCGCCGATCACCGGATGACGCTCGGCCATCGCCCGCAACTCCGGACCGATGACCTCTTCGCCAATGCGCTTGGCGTTCTCGACGATGCCCTCCTCGGCCATCGCATCGATCGACGCGACGATGGAGGCGGTCGCGAGCGGGTGACCGGAGTAGGTCAGCCCGCCGGGGAAGACCCGCTCATCGAAGGTGGCCGCGATCTCATCGGAGATGACCACGCCACCGACCGGCACGTAGCCGGAATTCGAGCCCTTGGCGAAGACGATGAGATCCGGCTCAGCAGACCAGTTCTGCCAGGCGAACCACTCACCCGTGCGGCCGAAACCGCTCATGACCTCATCGGCGATCCAGACGATGCCGTACTTGTCACAGAGGGCACGCAGACCCTCGAGGTAGCCCGGCGGTGGGACGAGGATGCCCGCGGTGCCGACGACGGACTCCAAGATGATCGCGCCGATGGTGTCAGGTCCCTCGAACTGGATGACCTGCTCGAGGTGCTGTAGCGCGCGCTCGGTCTCCTGCTCCGGGGAGTCCGACCAGAAGGGCGGGCGGTAGGGGAACGGGCCGAAGAAGTGGATCTGCTGGGCGGCGTAGGCGTTTGGCCAGCGGCGCGGGTCGCCGGTCGCCTGGATCGCGATGCCGGTGTTGCCGTGATAGCTGCGGTAGGCCGACAGCACCTTGTGCTTGTGCGTGTGGATGCGCGCCATACGAATGGCGTTCTCGACCGCGTCCGCGCCACCGTTGGTGAAGAACACCTTCTGATGGCGATCGCCGGCAAGATTGACGATGCGCTGGGCGGCCTCGCCGCGCATGTCGTTGGCATGCTGCGGGGCGATGGTGGCGAGGCGAGCGGCCTGGTCCTGGATCGCCTTGACGACCTTCGGGTGCTGGTGACCGATGTTGACGTTGACCAGCTGGCTGGAGAAGTCGAGGTAGCGGTTGCCGTCGTAGTCCCAGAAGTAGCAGCCCTCGGCCGCCGCGATCGGCAGCGGCTTGATCTGCCCCTGCGCACTCCACGAATGGAAGACGTGGGCACGGTCCAGGTCGTAGACGCGCTGGCCCTCGGCGGGATCGGGGGTGAACTCCATGGCTGGCTCCTCGGACGATCGCGCGGCACCTCCGCCGCGACCCCAGCAGCCTAGACCCCGGCCAACCGCTGCGTAAGCCGCTCCCGCACGCTCGGCCACTCCTCTGCCGTCACCGAGAAGAACACGGTGTCGCGCATGGTGCCGTCCGCCCGACGCTGATAGCGGCGCAAGACACCTTCGTACGTCGCGCCGAGCTTGGTGATGGCCCGCTGAGACCGGAGGTTGCGGATATCGGTCTTGAGTTGGACCCGACCGAAATCATGGTCGAAGGCCCAGCCCATGAGCAGGAGTTTGCACTCCGGATTGACCGCGGTGGCCCAGGCACTCGGCGAGTACGCCGTCCAGCCGATCTCCAGTCGAGCGTCCGGCAGGCTCACGTCCAGGTATGACGTCGTGCCGACGACGTCGCCGCCCACCCGCACGACCCAGGGCCATCGGCCCACGGCGGAGGCCTGCGACAGCGTCGCGGCGTACTGCTCGACGGTCGACGGACGTCCGGCGACGTGCGCCCAGCAGGCGTCGTGGTCAAGGGCCGCGAAGAGTTCCGGGGCGTCATCGGGCACGAACTGGCTGAGGGTCACATGCGCACCCATGAGTTCATGGGGCGGCGGCCACTGCACCTGCGGCCACGGCGAATCATCGGGCCGAGAGTCTGCGGGAATCGTCACGGGCTCAGTGTGGCAGCGGCCTACGATGCGCTGGTGGACACCATCGACGTTTCCGAAATCACCCTCGGGATGCTGGTGTTCTGGGCCGTCCTCATCGCCAGCGCCGCGGTCGTTGCCTACCTGGTGTACCGCTCCATGGACCGACCGCTTCTCGCGCTGACCCCCACTCCAGAGGGACCGCGGGCAACACGTCGAAGTGTCATTACGTACATCCTGGTCACGCCGCTGCTGGTCGCGCTGTGGTGGTTCTTCTTCAGCGCTGTCCTGCTGCTGAGCGACAACGCCTTCAATGCCACGCAACTCCTGCTGTTGCCCCTGGCGCTCATCATCGCTGTCCGCACTCTCGTCTTTATCGCGCCCGGGCCAGCCCACGAGCGGGCGTAGATCCTGCCGATTGCGATCATCGCCGTCGTCATCCTTGGCGGCGGTGTTCGGCCCATTGAGGACTACGACCGCATCCTTGACGAACTTGAACCCGTCGACATCAGCGGCGCGTCGATCTTGTTGCTGTTCGTCTACGACTACGCAATTACCGCCATCTGGTACTGGGGGTGGGTCCGCTGGGGTCGGCCGCAGATGGCGGTGTGGCGAGCCCGTCGATCAGTCGAGCAGGTCCCGGACCACGATGGTGGCGTTGCGGTCCTGGCCGACACCGATGGCGCTGATGGGCGCGCCTGATACGTCCTGCAGGAACTGCACATAGGCCTTCGCATTCGGAGGCAGGTCATCGACCGTGCGGGCAGCAGAGATGTCCTCGGTCCAGCCGGGCAGCTCTTCGTAGACGGGCTTGGCGTGATGGAAGCCGGTCTGTGTCATGGGCAACTCATCGACAACCTCGCCGTCGACCTCGTAGGCCACACACACCGGGATGCGCTCGATGCCGGTGAGGACATCGAGTTTGGTCAAGAAGATGTCGGTGAGACCGTTGACCCGCGAGGCATAGCGGGCGATCGGCGCGTCGAACCAGCCACAGCGGCGATTGCGGCCGGTCGTGACACCAACCTCGCCACCCACTGTGCGCAGGCGCTCGCCCCACTCGTCGAGCAACTCGGTCGGGAAGGGACCGGAGCCAACGCGGGTCGTGTAGGCCTTGAGGATGCCGATGACGCGGCTAATCCGGGTCGGACCGATGCCGCTGCCGGTGCAGGCGCCACCCGCCGTCGGATTTGACGACGTCACAAAGGGATAGGTGCCGTGGTCGACGTCGAGCAGGGTGCCCTGACCGCCTTCGAGGAGCACGGTCTGATCCGCATCGAGCGCGTTGTTGAGCACGAGTGCCGTATCGGCGACGTGCGGACGCAGGGGCTCGGCGTACTCCAGCAGTGCCTCGGTGATCGCATCGACGTCGAGTTCACGGCGGTTGTAGACCTTGACCAACACCTGGTTCTTCTGGTCGAGAGCCGCCTCGACCTTCTGCCGCAGGATGGACGGGTCGAAGAGGTCCTGCACGCGAATGCCGATGCGGGCGATCTTGTCCATGTACGTCGGGCCGATACCGCGACCGGTGGTGCCGATCTTGGCCTTGCCGAGGAAGCGCTCGGTGACCTTGTCGAGCGTTACGTGGTACGGCGTGATGAGGTGCGCACTCGCACTGATGAGGAGGCGGGAGGTGTCGACGTCGCGCGCCTCGAGGCCAGCCATCTCCTCCATAAGTACGGCCGGGTCGATCACGACGCCATTGCCGATGACCGGGATGACGTCGGGCGACAGGATTCCGCTGGGCAGCAGATGCAGGGCGTACTTCGCGTCGCCGATGACGACAGTGTGCCCGGCGTTGTTGCCACCCTTGTAGCGCACGACATAGTCGACGCGGCCGCCGAGCAGGTCGGTCGCCTTGCCCTTGCCCTCATCGCCCCATTGGGCGCCAAGCAGCACGATCGCGGGCATGTGAATCACCTCGAAGTACGGCGGGAGTGCTCCCCCTGGCCCCGGATGGGCCCGCAGAAGGCTAGCGGCTCTGGCCGCTTCGGTCACTTTCCCTCGTGGCGAGAGGGGAATTGGACTGTTCTTTCGACAATGTGCGGGGCTCAGCCCGGTGATGTGACGAAAGAACGGCTAGTGCCCCTGCTCATCGCGGCGGCGTAGGTCGGCGACGTACTCGGCCCAGGCCTGCTCATCGGGATCGGCCGGCTCCGGCTCCTTGGCTGCCTCAGCGGCCTCCGCCTCTGCTGTGAACGCCGCGATCCGATTGCGGTACCGGTCGGTGAACCAGCGCGTGAGGCTGCCGTGCTTGCGATAGCGGTTCCAGATGACGATGGCGAACAGCCCGATGATCGGCCACTGGAAGGTGTAGGCCCACGCGCGGCCAACACCTTCCTGCGCGCGGCCGTATTCGATCACGGTGGCAACGGTGCAGAGTGCGAGGACGATGACGAGCGGGAGATGCAGGGTGAGTGCGTCCTTGATCTTCTGCCGCTGATCCGTCGTCATGCCGACACCTCGACGCTCGCGGCGGGAACGACGTCCGGCGGCGCGGCCCTCGTCAGAAGGGAACGGCGTACCACCAGCAGCAGGGCCAAGCAGACCTCAGCCACTGCCACCGCCAGGACCACCTGCCAGACCGTCTCCGTCGGTTCCGAACGCTGGGCCCACCACAGCGCCACCGGCCACAGCACCATCACGATGATGACGGCGGGGACGCCCCGCGGGCCGATCGCTGCCATGGCGAAGAGCCAGCCCACCAGCACCAACACCGCGCTGGCGAGGATCGCGGCAAGGCCGATACCGAGCAGGCCGGTGGGGACGACATCGGCCAAGACCACCGCGGTCACGACGAGGGCGATCGCAAACGGCTCCGGGTAGGCGCTGGTCCATCGACGCAGGCGCTGTGGGCGACCCCCGGCCCACACGACCACCAAGGGAGCGGCCAGGGCAAGCAGGCCGAGGGCGGCGGCGGTGATGCGATCTCCCGCGATCGCGCCAGCCGGAGGAGCGGTGCGCGACAGGGCGATGGAGAGCCCGAGCGCCACACCCATGAGCAGAATCTCGAAGGCGGCAAGGCGCAGCACGATGCTGCGGCCGGAGGTCTGCCCGCTGACGAGGAGCGGAACGGCGCGCTTGCGCTGCCGCCAGCCGAGGACGATGAGCGCCGCGAGCACCGTCCCCTTCGCCAGGATCAAAGCGCCGTACGGCGAGGTGATGAGGGACGCGAAGCCACCCATCCGCAGGGAGGCCTTGAGCAGCCCGCTCTCGGCCAGTACGAGGACCGCGACGAGCGCGAGCACGCTAAACCGGCGGATCGCCACGTCACCATCAGCCGGGTTGGTGAGCAGGTAGCGGCACACCGCCACCAGGCCACCCACCCAGACACCGACCGCGAGCAGGTGCAATGCCAGGGAGACTGACGCCGAGGTATGCCCTCCCCCGAGGCCGGAATGACCGGTGAGGGCCGGTAGCGCGGCAGGTATGGCCGCGAGAACGAGCACGATGATGGCCGTCGACCGCCCGAGGATCGCCCATCCCAAGGCGGCCACGAGCGCCACGAGCGCAATCTGCACAGCCAGGATCTTGCCGAGGTCGGTGAGCAACAGCGACGAAACGATCGTGAGATCGAATGAGTCCGGAAGCGGCCGGCCGAGCAGTTCCGAAATGGTCAGCGGCACCATGGCCAAGAGAGAGGCCAGCCACACCAACGCCGATAGCGAGGCCACGCCAAGAAGTCGTGGGATCGGGCGACCAAGGAGCAGCCCGCCGACGATGAGGAAGCCGAGGGTGAGGCTGGCCGCAATGTCGCGGATCCACCGGTCCAGGGGCAATCCCCAGAGCGTCTGCCACGGCACGACCGGCAAGCCGACGACTCCAGACTCACGCAGGGCATCCAGGGTGCCCAGGATCAGCAGCAGGATCGGGATTCCGACGAGCAGCCCCACTACGGGGCGACGAGCCAGGGCGGACACTATGCCGATGCCGTCACTAGGAGGCAGAGGGAGAAGGGCTTGCTGACGGTGACGCAGACGGGCTCGGCGTCGGCGTCGGCTTGTCCGGGTTGAACAGACTGAAGTTGCCGAAG
>CAYGMM010000023.1:0-22803 GCA_964351035.1 uncultured Actinomyces sp. | reverse complement strand
TCCGGAATCCCCACCTCGCAGGACCACGTCCTCGCTGTGGTGCCAGTGACGTTCGCTCAGGTGCTCCGGCACCGGCGGGGGACCGTCGTAGAGCACGCGGGACCCGACACCGGTACGTGAGCCCAGTACGACGATGCGGGTGGCGAGGGAGGAGAAGGCGCCGAGTTCGTGGGTAACGAGCAGGACCGTGCGCCCCTCGCCCTGAAGGTGCCGGAACGTTTCGGTGATCCGCTCCTGGCTCTCGGCGTCCACCCCGGCGGTGGGTTCGTCGAGGATGTAGACATCGGCGTTCTTCGCCAGTGCTGCCGCGACCATGACGCGTCGCTGCTGTCCGCCGGAGAGTGAATCGAAGCGGTCCTTGCGTCGGTGGGCGAGTCCGACGAGTTCAAGTGCTTCCAGCACGGCCTTGCGGTCGCCGCGGTGCGGCAGGCGGCGGCGCGGCGAGATGAGGCTGGCGCCGACCACTTCATGCACCGACACCGGTACGGCGCCGGCCGAGTGCAGGCGCTGCGGCACATAGGCCAGGCGCTTCCAGTCGCGGAAGCGAGGCAGATCCGTGCCGTAGAGCCGAACCGCGCCGGACGTGAGCGGGACGAGGCCGAGCATGGCGCGCATGAGGGTGGTCTTGCCCGAACCGTTCACGCCCAAAATGGCGGCGAAGTCACCGGGGTAGATGTCGACGCTGATGTTCGACAGCACACATGAGGCCTCGAAGTCGACGCACACGTCATCGCAGCAGATGACGGGAGTCGACGCGTCCATCCCCGCAGCCTAGGCGCAGCCCTGGCCGGCCTGTACGGCGGCGAGATTGGCCTGCATCAAGCTGACGTAGTTCTCGGTCGAACCCTCAGCGAGTCCCTCGATGGGATCGAGTACGGCGGTGGTGGCCCCCGTCTCCGCGGCGACCGTCTCGGCGACCTTGGGATCGACAAGCGTCTCGTAGTAGATCGTGGTGACGTCGTTCGCGCGGACGAAGTCGGCGATCTCGGCCAGTCGTGCGGGGGAGGGTTCGGTCTCGGGGGAGATGCCGGCGATACCGACCTGCACGAAGTCGTACTGGGCGGCGAGGTAGGCGAACGCCTCGTGGCTCACCACCAGGTCGCGGCTGCGGCACGTCGCCGTGCCCTCCTGCCACTCGGTGTTCAGGGCGGCCATCGCGGCGTCGAGTGTGGTGCTGCCCGCGGTGAAGGCCTCCGAACCGGCCGCGTCGATTCCGGTCAGCCGATCGCGGATTTCCTGACCGATGATCGACATGTTCAGCGGGTTGAGCCAGACGTGCGGATCTCCGGCGAGGTTCTCGTCCGCGTGACCATCGTCTGCATGGGTATCGCCCTCGTCAGCGTGGCCTTCGTCGGCATGGTCCTCGGCCGGCAGCAGCGGGATCTGCGCGGTCACGTCAAGCGCGTGGTCCGCGGCGACCTGGTCGATGGCCTCGTCCAGCGCGGGCTGAAAGCCGGGGATGTAGAGCACCAGGTCGGCCTCGGCGATCTGCGCCACCTGCGCCGGGCTGAGTTCGAGATCGTGCGGCTCGGCGCCGGGCGGCGTCAGGTCGACGACGGAGATCTGGTCCCCGCCGACCTGCTCCGCGGCGTACGCCAGGGGATAGAACGCCGCGACAACGGTGGGGCCGGTGGAGTCGGTTGAGCCGGTGGCGTCGGCACCGTCGCTGGAGCCTCCGCAGGCGGCGAGGGTCAGGCCGACGAGGGCCGCCACGGCGGCGGTAGTGAGCGGGCGCATTCCTGAAGTCTGCGCTTAATGGAAATGATTGTCAATTTCGCCAGGTCGGTGCGGCTATGCCGTCGGGCTAGATGGAGCCCATCGCCTTCAGCACGGTGAGGCCGCCCAGGGCGACGACGACGAGGAGCCGCAGCATCCGTCCGGACGGCGGCACCGCCGGCCACGACAGGGCCAGCAGCCAGGCGAAGAACAGCGTGAGGAAGCCCAGGATGAGAGCGCCGAGCCACGCCAGGGATCCGGTCTGCACCATGCCGAGGACGAGCAGCACCGCGAGGACGACGACGATGAGCCAGCGTGGGGTGCGGCTGAGGCGAGTCACCAGCGGCAGGCTGATGCGCTGGAGCGTCGTGGGCTCGCCGGCGGGACGGGGGCGAGGGCTCGGGCTGCCACCGCTCGGAGCGGGTCCACGTGGGCCGCGTACGCCGGGTCGCTCGTCCTTCATACGTCACCTTCCGCGGTCGGGTGATTGTGCGAGTCAGACCGATCGCCTGCCCCGGTACGCCCCCGACCTTCCTGGGCCTACGGTGTTCCCATGGTGCCAGTGATGGGCCCCGAGCCCACCCCGGGGTTCGTGACGGCCCTCCGCTTCCGCTCCAACGATTCGGTGGGATTGCTGGGTCAGTTGCGTGCGGCCATCGATCTGCTGGCGACGTTCGACGGGTTCGTCGATGCGCGCCTTGCACGCGCGGTCGATGAGGGCGACCTCATCTCGCTGACCTTGGGTTGGACGACCGTAGGCGCGTATCGACGCGCGCTCTCCTCGTACGACGTCAAGGTGTCCGTCGTGCCACTGCTCTCACTCGCCATCGATGAGCCGACTGCCTTCGAGGTGCTCCAGGTATCCGATGCCGAGGGGACCACAACTGCCAGCGGCACGCTCGCAGCGGACGCCGGCACGGTCTCACTGGGTCAGGCGGCCGCGGAGCGCGTGGCGCCGGAGCCGTCATGACCCGCTTCGACCATCTGGCCGATGGTGGGTGCGCGGTTGCAGAACTGCTGGCGCCCGTTCCCGACTCGGTGGTCCTCGCGATCCTGCCCAACGGTGTCCCCGCGGCCCTCGCTATCGCCGAGCAGCACGGACTTCCGGTCTTTGGCGTGCGCCTTGAACGCGGCTATGTCGTGCAGGTGGCCGAACTGGTGGTGTCCGGTGACGGCACGGCCGCCGAGACCTCCCTGGCTGGTCGCCCGGTGATCGTCGTCGACGACGGAGTGGAGACGGGCAGTGCCGCGCTGGTGGTGGGCAAGGCGCTGCGTGATGCTGGTGCCGGGCCGCTGACCCTCGCCGTGGCCGTGTGCCCGCGCGAGGGGGAGGCCAAACTCACTTCGACGTACGACGACATCGTTGCGGCCGATCGGCCGATGGTTCGGCGCAGCCTGAAGTGGCACTACACCGACTTCGACGTCATCGACGAGCCCGAGGCCCTCCGCCGCCTTGCCGAATACACCGCGTCGTTAGGCTGAGGGCTTCCATCCCCTCGTCCAGGGCACATGCCACGTGCCCGGAAGCCGGAGTAGCCGTCATGGCCGATCGCATCGATTCCGTCGTCAACCTGTGCAAGCGTCGCGGGTTCGTCTTCCCCTCATCTGAGATCTACGGCGGCACTCGCTCCGCGTGGGACTACGGCCCCCTCGGCGTCGAGCTCAAGGAGAACATCCGCCGTCAGTGGTGGCAGTCCGTCGTACGTGGTCGTGACGACGTTGTCGGGATCGACTCCTCGATCATCCTCGCGCCCCAGGTCTGGGAGGCGTCCGGTCACGTGGCGGCGTTCGTCGACCCGCTGACCGAGTGCAAGCAGTGCCACAAGCGCTGGCGCGCCGATCAACTCATCGAGGCGTACGAGGAGAAGCACGGCGCTGCCCCGGCTGGCGGTCTCGCCGACATCGTCTGCGCCAACTGTGGGACCAAGGGCGAGTTCACCGAGCCCAAGGACTTCAACGGCATGCTGCGCACCGCCGTCGGTCCGGTCGAGGATGCCGGCGCGATCCACTATCTGCGCCCGGAGACCGCTCAGGGCATCTTCGTCAACTATCTGAACGTCTTGAACTCCGGCCGCAAGAAGCCGCCGTTCGGCATCGGCCAGACCGGCAAGAGCTTCCGCAACGAGATCACGCCGGGCAACTTCATCTTCCGCACCCGCGAGTTCGAGCAGATGGAGATGGAGTTCTTCGTCAAGCCCGGCACCGATGAGGAGTGGCACGAGTACTGGTTGCAGCAGCGCTGGGACTGGTACGTCGATCTCGGGATGAACCCCGACAACATGCGCCGCTTCGAGCATCCCCAGGAAAAGCTCAGCCACTACTCCAAGCGCACGGTCGACATCGAGTACCGATTCCTCTTCGCTGGCTCGGAGTGGGCGGAGCTCGAAGGTATCGCCAATCGCACGGACTACGACCTCAGGACCCACTCCGAGCACTCGGGCACCGATCTGACCTACTTCGAGCAGGACACCGAGGAGCGGTGGATCCCCTACGTCATCGAGCCGGCCGCGGGCCTGACGCGATGCGTGCTTGCCTTCCTGCTCGATGCCTACGACGAGGACGAGGCCCCCAACGCCAAGGGCGGTGTCGACAAGCGCACGGTGCTGCGGTTCGACCCGCGCCTGGCGCCGGTCAAGGCCGCGGTGCTGCCGCTGTCCCGCAATGCCGACCTGTCGCCGAAGGCCCGCGATCTCGCCGCCCAACTGCGTCGACGCTGGAATGTCGACTTCGACGACGCGGGAGCCATCGGCCGCCGCTACCGCCGCCAGGACGAGATCGGCACGCCGTTCTGCATCACCGTTGATTTCGACACCCTCGAGGACGATGCGGTGACGATCCGGGAGCGCGACTCGATGGCGCAGGAGCGCATCCCGCTTGCTGGGATCGAGAGCTGGCTCGCCGAGCGCCTGCCCTCCTGCTGACGCGGAGTAGATACCCCCTGGGGTATGCTTCCGCGCATGTGTCATCGAGTGAC
Source organism: uncultured Actinomyces sp. (assembly GCA_964351035.1). Taxonomy (GTDB): domain Bacteria; phylum Actinomycetota; class Actinomycetes; order S36-B12; family S36-B12; genus Mxb001. The sequence goes on along the minus strand of CAYGMM010000023.1, from coordinate 18,113 downwards.
GTGCAAGAGGTGTGAGAAGGCGTCGTGGTCCGGTTGTGGCCAGCACGTCAATCAGGTGCTCAAGGGCGTGCCCAAGAACCAGCGCTGCAAGTGCACCCCCGCGGAGATGGCGGAGTGGAAGAAGGAGCACTCGTTCTTCCGTCGGCTCTTCGGCAAGAAGTCTTCCGTCTGACGACGGCTCGCTAGGGTTACGGACTCCACCGTCGTCAGGAGTTCGGCGTGCTCATCGGGATCGACTGGGGCGGCACCAAGATCGAAGGTGTCGCCATGGAGCATGACGGGCGCGAACTCCTGCGCATTCGAGAGTCGACACCGCGCGGCGACTACGACGGTTGTCTGCGGATCGTCGCCGACGTCGTACGTCGACTGGAGGCCGAGACCGGGCAGCAGGGCTCGATCGGCGTCGGTATCCCCGGTTCGCTGGAGCCGCTGTCGCGGCGAGGCAAGGGCGGCAGTTCGACGTGGATCAACGGCCGGGCGGTCGAGGCTGACCTGAGGTCAACGCTAGATCGCGACCTGCGGATTGAGAACGACGCCGACTGCTTCGCGGCCTCCGAGGCGATCGACGGAGCCGGTGTTGGTCACCGTGTTGTGTTCGGGGTCATCATCGCGAGCGGCAGTGGCGCTGGCATCGCCATTGATGGTCGCCCCCATCACGGTCCCAACAACAGCGCCGGGGAGTGGGGCCACAATCCGCTGCCCCATCCCCACATTGACGAGCTGCCGGGTGAGCCGTGCTATTGCGGACAGCATGGCTGTATGGAGACGTGGATCTCCGGCTATTCCTTCGCGCGGGAGTTCGCCCGGCATGGCGGTGGAGAGGCGAGCCCCGCACACATCATGGAGTTGCGGCGTGACGGTCACCGCATCGCCGACCTGGTCTACCGTCGTTGGATCGACCGCGTGGCGCGTGGTCTCGCGGTCGTCGTCAATACTGTCGACCCCGACGTCTTTGTGATGGGCGGCGGGATGAGCAACATCGACGAGATGTACGACGACCTGCCGGATCTGGTGCCTCAGTACACCTTCAGTACGGTCTTCCATACCCCGATCGTGCGTTCGCGGCATGGGGATTCGAGTGGCGTGCGCGGAGCAGCGTGGCTGTGGCAGGAGGAAGCATGACCGACAGCGAACTGATCGCGCGGTACGACGTGGCGCGGGACATCATCGCCGAGGCTGCCGAGATTGCGCTGCGCTTCGCTCGCGAACGTGATCAACTCACCATCGAAGCCAAGGGCCCTCAGGATCTGGTCTCGCAGGCAGATCGCACCGTTGAAGCGCACATCCGCGAGCGACTCATCGCCGCGTTTCCCGATGATGCGTTCGTCGGCGAGGAGACTGGCACAGGCGGCGCCCAGAGAGCCTCCGGTGCCTGGGTCGTCGACCCCATCGATGGCACCCAGCCCTTCCTGCTTGGGTTGCCGTTCTGGTCCATTTCCATCGCCTATGTCCGCGATGACGAGGTGCTCATCGGACTGGTGATGAACCCCACGACGGGCGATCTGTACGCCGCCTACCGTGGCGGGGGCGCCACGCTCAACGGCGTATCGACGCGGGTGTTGCAGGTCGATGCGCTCGACCAGGGGCTGACCGGAGTGGGTTGCTCGATGCGGACGACGCCCAGGCAGTTGGCCACGATCATGGAGCGGTTGCTGGCTCAGCAGGGGATGTATCTGCGGATCGGCTCCGGCGCGCTCAACCTCGCGTACGTCGCCTCCGGGCAACTCATCGGCTACCTCGAGATGCACATCAATGGCTGGGACTGTCTCGCGGCGCTGTGCATATGCGCCGAGGCCGGGGCGGTGTGCAGCGACTTCATCGGCTCCTACGGGATCGCGGGGGGTGGTCGCCTCGTCGTGGGGGCTCCCGGCGTCTACGACGCTCTGGTCGACCTCCTGCCGGAGTAATCGCGGGCCCGATGCCGTAGGCTCTTGCATGATCACGCGCTTATGAATAGATATTCAGCACTCAGGTGACGTGCGGTGGCCGGGAGGTGGGCTGTGACGGACGCGATCTTGGCCATCGATGCCGGTACGTCGTCGATCAAGGCCTTGCTGGTCGAGCTGGACACCGGCGTGATCCTGGCGCGAGCGTCGGCTCCGTTCGGCTTGCACACTCCGCGGCCCGGTTGGGTGGAGCAGGATGCCACCGAACTCCTCGACGCCGTCGACCGCGCTACACGCGAGGTCCAGCAGCAGCGGTCGGACGTCACGGTCAGCGGCATCGCGTTGAGCAATCAGCGTGAGTCGGTGGTGGCGTGGGATGCGCGATCGGGGCGCGCACTGGGTCCCTTGCTGAGCTGGCAGGACGCGCGCATGGCTGACTATGTCGACCAGTTCGATGACGACGTACGACGACTCGTACGCCAACGCACTGGGCTGACCCTCGATGCCATGTTTTCGGCACCGAAGATGAAGTGGTTGCTCGAGCAGTCCGGAGCCGGAGACATCCGCCTTGGGACTGTTGACTCTTGGCTCATCCAGCATCTGACGGGCACTTGGTCGATTGAAGCGGGCAACGCTTCGCGCACGCTGTTGCTTGACCTGGCAACGGGTGATTGGGATGAGGAGCTGCTCGGAGTCTTCGACATCCCGCGTCGTGTCCTTCCCGACGTTGTGTCGTCGAATGCCGACTTCGGCGTCACACGTGGAGTCATCGGAATCCCCGACGGCATCCCGGTCCTTGCGGTTCTGGCTGACTCACATGCGGCCCTCTATGCGCAGAGCGCGGACGCTCCGGGAATGGCCAAGGCGACCTACGGAACGGGTACGTCGGTCATGATTGCGCTGCCGTCGCTCGCGTCGGCCGAACCCGGCATCGACACCACCATCGCCTGGTGGACCGACCATGCGACTTACGCGCGCGAAGGCAACATCCTGGCCACCGGGCAGGCCATTGACTGGGCGGCCCACCTCCTCGCGCACGGCGATAACCGGCCCGGAGGAGTCGTCGTCGCCGAACTCGCTGCGGCCGTCGAAGACTCCGGGGGAGTGAGTTTCGTGCCCGCCTTCACCGGGCTGAGCGCGCCGCACTGGGATCGATCGGCCACGGCGCTAATCAGCGGCATGTCCGCCAGCACATTGCCGCATCACGTCGCTCGAGCGGCGCTGGAATCCGTGGCGCATCAGGTCGCCGATCTCATTGATGCGATGACGGCTGACGGTCACGTCCGGGTGGACCGCCTTCATGCTGACGGTGGCGCTTCGTCGTCTGCGTTGCTCATGCAGATCCAGGCGGACCTCCTCGGGCGGCCGGTCGCTCCTGCGCGGGAGTCGGCGTTGTCGCCGCTCGGCGCTGCGTACCTCGCGGCAGCCCGACTCGGTGTTGCCATGCCGCCGGTCGAACGGTCCGCCGCCGCAGCCCCGGCCATGTCAGCAGAGGAAAGACTTCGCGCGCGTGCTGCCTGGTCAGCCGCTGTCGCTCGCGCGCGTTACACCCCCGCTCACCTGCGACCGGAATCTGGTCCTACCCACCCTGAGGAGAACGCATGACCGACTACCCGCCCTTCGGCGCCGGCCTGTGGCACTTCGCCAGCTACGTCGATCGCTATGCCACCGACGGTTATGCGCCACCGGTCAGCACCCTGCAGATGATCGAACGAGCCGGCGAGGTGGGTGAGTTGGCGGCGGTGGACGTGCCCTACCCCTTCACCCCCGGCGTCACCATCGATGAGGTCCGCGACGCCCTTCGCGCCCACAACCTCTACGTCACCGGCATTACCCCCGAGATCTACCTGCGCCGATTCAGCAAGGGCGCATTCACCAATCCGGACGTCGGCGTACGCGCGGAAGCACTGGAATTCATGAATGAGGCCGCGGAGATCGTGCGGGCGCTCGACGGTCAATACCTCAAGATCTGGCCCGGGCAGGATGGTTGGGACTACCCCTTCCAGGTCAACCACCACGACCTGTGGGCGTTGGCTGTTGACGGTATGCGCGATCTCGCATCCGCCAACCCCGACCTACGCATCGCGATCGAGTACAAGCCGCGCGAGCCCCGGGTCAAAATGACGTGGGATTCCGCCGCGCGATCGATCCTCGGCATCCAGCAGATCGGTCTGGATAACGTTGGCGTCCTGCTCGACTTCGGGCACTCCCTCTATGGCGGTGAGTCGCCCGCCGACGCGGCGCAACTGCTCATCGACCATGGCGTGCTCTACGGCATGGATGTCAACGACAACCTGCGGTCGTGGGATGACGATCTCGTCGTCGGCACCGTGCATCTGACGGAGATCTTCGAGTACTTCTACACACTGCGGATCAACAACTGGGAGGGCGTGTGGCAACTGGACCAGTTCCCCTTCCGTGAGGACACGGTCGAGGCGGCGCGCCTATCGATCCGGACCCTCAAGGCGCTGTACCGCGCACTTGATGACCTGGACATGCCCGCGCTCCGTGAGGCCCAGGCTCACCACGACGCCCTCGCCGCCCAACGCATCGTGCAGACCGCCCTACTGTCGTCCATGGCCGGTCACGAGTGACCGCGACACCGATCGAACTCGCCGAGGCGTCACGTCGCGTTCGGCTGCGTGATCTGCAGATGGTCGCGGGCGCCGGGATGGGGCACATCGGCGGGGAGTTCTCCGTCACCGACATCCTCGTCACGCTCTACCTCGGCGTTCTCGACCTCGAGGCGGGGCACGACCGCGATCGACTCATCCTGTCCAAGGGGCATGCGGCCGCGGCCCTCTACGCCACCCTGGCCGAGGCCGGCCTGCTGGAGGAAGATGAACTCGCGTCCTTCACAGGCCCGGACTCCCGCCTCAACGGTCACCCGGCCAACACCAAGGTGGAGTGGGTCGAGGCGAGCACAGGCCCGCTCGGTCACGGTCTGCCGATCGCCGTGGGCATGGCCCTCGCGGCCCGCCTCGATCGGTCTGAACGACGTACCTTCGTCATCACCGGCGACGGTGAGATGCAGGAAGGGTCCAACTGGGAAGCCCTCATGATCGCCGCCCATCACGGGCTTGATCACCTGACCCTCATCATCGACCGCAACGGCCTGCAGCAGGGCGCGCCCGTCGTCGACACCAGCGATCTCGAACCGCTCGCCGACAAACTCCGCGCGTTCGGCTGCGCCGTCGCCGAGGTCGACGGACACGACCACGCAGCACTGCTTGACGTGCTGAGGGAGGTGCCCCGTGAGGTCGGCAAGCCCACCGCAGTCATCGCGCACACGCACAAGGGGCATCCGGTGTCCTTCATGTCCGACGATGCCGGTTGGCATCACCGGGTCCCCTCGGCCGAGCAGGTTGCCCTGGCACGGACGGAGATTGCCCGATGACCACCCTGCAGGACTGTCGTGATGCATTCGCCGCCACGCTGATTTCGCTGGCTGAAGCCGACGAGCGAATCGTGGCGGTGGTGAACGACTCGGTCGGCTCGAGCAAGCTCGGCGGTTTCGGGGCGCGCTTCCCCGACCGCCTCATCAACGTTGGTATCGCCGAGCAGGCGATGGTGGGTGTCGGTGCGGGATTGGCTGCCGGCGGCAAGATCCCCTTCGTCTCGGCCGCCTCCTGCTTCCTCACCGCGCGAGCATTGGAGCAGGTCAAGATCGACGTGGCCTACTCCGATCGCCATGTGGTCCTGTGCGGCCAGAGCCCCGGGGTGGCGTACGGCGAGCTCGGCTCCACTCACCACTCGCCGGAGGACCTTGCTTGGCTGCGGGCGATCCCCGGGATCACGGTCATCGCGCCCGCCGACGCGGCAGAGACGGCTGCGGCCGTCCGATGGGCGGCACAACATGACGGGCCGGTGTTCCTGCGGATCAGCCGCATGGGAGTGCCGGATCTTCCCGGGCGGGACGGCGCGTTCACTCCGGGGCGAGCGGTGCCGCTGCGCGACGGGACGGATGTGACGCTCGTCGCTACGGGTACCGTCGTCGCCCCGACCCTGCACGCCGCCGAGCTCTTGGCCAATAAGGGCGTGCAGGCGCGGGTGCTGGCGATGCCCACCGTGGCCCCCGTCGACCGCGCGGCCATCACCGCGGCCGCGCGCGAGACCGGTGGCATCGTCACCGTGGAGGAGGCGTACGTCGCGGGTCTCGGCGGGGCGGTGGCCGAGGTTGTCGTCGAGGAGTGCCCGGTACCGATGCGCCGCGTCGGTCTTCGCGGTTTCGCCCCCACGGGATCCACGGACTGGCTGTTCGAACGGGCCGGACTCACGCCGGATGGCATCGCCACCGCTGCGCGTGAAGTCATCGCGATGTCGGTGCGGTGACGATGCACGACGGAGCGCAACTGCAACTCATCACCAAGGTGGCGCGGCTCTACCACGAGCAGAGCATCACCCAGGCGGAGATCGGTCGCCGGCTGAATCTGTCGCAAGCCAAGGTGTCGCGTTTGCTCGCGCGCGCCCGCGACGCCGGCATCGTGCGGACCGTGGTGACGCCACCACCCGGCATGTCAGTCGACCTGGAAGATGCGTTGCAGGAGCGGTACGGACTGTCGGATGCTGTGGTGGTCGAGGATGCGGCGTCGGGCATGGATCTGGCGACGGACCTAGGCACCCGTGCGGCGCCCTATCTCGAGGCCACCCTGGGAGGCCCGGGAGCGCTCGGGGTCTCCTCCTGGTCCGCGACGTTGTTGGCCGCGGCCCAATCCATGGGCCGCACCTCCGGTGGCATCTCGAACGTCGTTCAACTCGTGGGCGGACATGGCGACCCGGCGACGCAGATGAAGGCGATGCGCCTGCTCACTCTGCTCGCCGGCGCGACCGGCGCCGATCCCGTGGCGCTGCCCGCTCCGGGCACGATGTCGTCGGCCCCCGCCCGCGACGCTTTGCTCGCCGATGGTGCGATCACACCCGTGGTCAGTCTCTGGGGCGATCTGACGGTTGCCCTCGTCGGTGTCGGTTCGGTCGACCCCTCGCCCATGCTCCGGGAGAGTGGCAATGCCTGGAGCGAGAACGACGTACGTGAACTCACCGCGGCAGGTGCGATCGGTGACATCTGCCTCCGGTTCTTCGATGGCTCAGGCCAGCCGGTCCCATCGTCGGTGGATGATCGCGTGGTCGGGATCGACCTTGACGCTTTCGGTCGCATCCCCCGACGTATCGCGGTGGCAGGAGGGGCCCACAAGGTTCCGGCGATTCGTGCTGCCTTGCTCGGCGGCTGGATCAACGTGCTCGTCACCAACCGTGGCACGGCCGAGATGTTGGTGGATTAGTCGAGCGCGATGACGTCACTGATCTCGAGGCCGAAGCCGTCGAGGGCGTAGTGGCGATCGGGTGAGCCGGTGAGCAGTCGCATGCTGCGCACGCCCAGATCAGCGAGGATCTGCGAGCCGAGCCCGTAGGAGAGCGGGTCGCTCCCGCCCGCACCAGCGCCATGTCGACTGAGCACCTGCGTCGGATCGTTGGGCGGCCGCAGGTAGAGCACGACTCCGCGGCCCTCGTCGGCCACGCGACGAAGCGACTCACGCAGCCGAGACCCACACGAGCACTGCAGCGAATGCAGAGCGTCTCCGGTCAGACACTCCACGTGCACTCGTACCAGGACATCCTTGCCGTCGCCGATGTCGCCGGTCACGAGTGCGGCGTGCTCGGTGTCGTCGACGAGGCTGCGGAAGCCGATGGCGGTGAAGTCGCCGAATTCAGTCGGCAGGTTCGTGGTCGCGACGCGCTCAACGTGCTTCTCGAAGCGCATGCGGTAGCGGATCAGGTCGGCGATGGAGACCAGCAGGATCCCGTGCTCGTCGGCGAAGGCCCGGCACTGGGCAGCGTCCATCATCGTGCCGTCATCGTTGACCATCTCGCACAGGGCGCCGGAGGGATGAAGGCCGGCCAGTGTGGAGAGGTCGACGGCCGCCTCGGTGTGGCCGGGACGTTGCAGGACTCCGCCGGGTACGGCGCGTAGTGGTGTCACGTGTCCGGGTCGGGTGAGATCGTGCGGATCGGTGGCGCCCGAACCGAGGGTGCGGATCGTGATCGCACGGTCCTGGGCGGAGATGCCGGTGGAGGTGACGTCGCGCGCGTCAACGGTGACGGCGTACGCGGTGCCCTTGCGGTCCTCATTGACCGCGGTCATCGGCGGCAGATGCAGCCGGTCGAGGTCGGTACCGGTCATTCCCACGCAGATGTAGCCGCTCGTGTGCCGAATCATGAAGGCGGTGTTCTCCGTCGTGGCCTTCTCGGCGGCGAAGATCAGATCGCCCTCGTTTTCGCGGCCTTCGTCATCGACGGCGATGATCGACTCACCGCGGCCGATGGCGGCGATGGCATCCTCGATGGAGTCCATACGGACGGCGTCGCCGGTCATCTGGCTCCTTCGGTGCTCTGCGGACTGCTCGACCGGTCGAGACTACTCGCCGCCCGGCGGCGCATATCCCTCGGATTCGACGCGTGCGGCGTTGGCCGGGAGCAGGAAGGTGGCGAGTAGCCCCAGCAGGACGAAGGCGGCGGCAACCCACGCAACCCACGTGGTGGCCTGGGCGAAGCCCTCGGAAGCGCCGGTCACGAGAACATCGCCCCCGGGCTGGTTCGCCAGGCTCGGGATGATGGTGCCGGCGGAGGCTTGCACCGCATCGGTGACCTGTTCGGCCTCCGCCGTGGGTACGCCGGAGTTCTCAAGTTGCTGCGCCACGTTGGCGCCGAGTCCGACGAGCAGGGTGGTGCCGAGGATCGCCGTACCGATCGCGGCACCGACCTGGCGAGCGGTGGACTGCATCGCCGAAGCCTGCCCGGACTTGGCCACCGGGGTTTCGGAGAGGATGACGCCGGTCAGTTGGGCGGTGGCGAAGCCCACGCCCATGCCGTAGAGGAAGAGCCAGGGCGCGAGGCCCCAGCCGGTGACGGTCGTGGAGATGACGATGCCCAGCCCAACGATGCCCACGACCTCGCAGCCCATGCCGATTTGCAGCACGCGCACCGGTCCGATGCGCTGGGCGAGGCCTGCGCCGACGCCTGAGGCGACGAAGGAACCGAGAGCGAGCGCGAGCAGGATGACGCCCGTCTCCAGCGCGGAGTAGCCGCGCACCGACTGAAGGAAGAGTGGTAGCGCGAAGAGCAGGCCGAACTCGCCGAGGCTGACGATGAGGGCGACCGCGTTGCCGGCACCGAAACTGCGGATCTTGAACAGGTTCAGGTCGAAGATGACGCCCTTGCCCGCGGCGAGGCGCCGGCGTTCGACGATCACGAGGGTGATGAGCAGGACGACGCCGATGGCGAGTGAGACAAAGGCGGGGGAGAGGCCGCTGGACCAGGTCATGCCGAAGATCTCGAACGGCGTCGTGGTCATGAGCCAGCCGTAGCGCTGCCCCTCGATGAGCGCGAAGACGACGCCGAGGAGACCGAGTGTCGACAGGGCGATGCCCGCGGGATCCATGCCCTGACTGGAGGAGGTGTCCTTGGTCTCCGGGACGAAGACGAAGACACCGATGAGCACCAGGATGCCGATCGGGACATTGATCAGGAAGGCCCAGTGCCAGGACGCGTACGTCGTCAGCCAGCCGCCGACCAGCGGCCCGAGGGCCGCCATGCCGCCGATCGTGGCGCCCCAGACGGCGAACGCCGCCGCGCGCGCCTTGCCGACGAAGACGGCGTTGATGATCGACAGCGACGACGGCAGCATCAGGGCCGCCCCGACGCCTTGCAGAGCGCGGGCCCCGATGATCTCGACCGAGTTGCCGGACAGCGCCACGAGCACGCTCGCGGCGACGAAGGTGATCACACCGATGATGAAGAGAATTCGCCGGCCGAACCGGTCCGCCGTACGCCCGGCGAGGATGAGGAGCGAGGCGAAGACGAGGGAGTACGCCGCGGTCACCCACTCGGCGTCGTTCGTGGTCAGGTTGAGGTCCTTGACCATCGTGGGGATGGCGACGTTGACGATGGTCGCGTCAAGGATGATCATCGCGACTCCGGCGGCGAGCGCGATGAGGGCGCCCCAGCGGCGGCGACCCTCCAGGACCACGGTGTGAGTGGGCGGTGGGACGGACATCGGGCTCCCGTCGGTCAGCGGTCAGTCGAAGATCAGTCAGAATGTCACCGTGACCCTAGTGCGTGCCGGCTCCCTCGTGGTGGACCCTCCGGTGGTTCTCGCCCCGATGGCGGGCGTCACGAATCGGGCCTTCCGGCGGCTGTGTCGGGAGCAGGGGGCCGGGCTCTACGTGAGCGAGATGGTCACTTCGCGGGCCCTGGTCGAACGCCATGAGGCGACGTTGGACATGGTCAGATTCGATCCGGACGAGTCGCCGCGGTCGGTCCAGTTGTATGGCGTCGACCCCCATATCGTGGGCGAGGCCGTGCGGATGGTCGTGGACGAGGATCTCGCCGATCACGTCGATCTGAACTTCGGCTGCCCCGTGCCCAAGGTGACCCGCAAGGGCGGCGGTAGTGCGCTGCCGTGGAAGCGCGACCTCTTCGCCGACATCGTCACGTCGGCGGTAACCGCGGCGGGTGGCCGCGTGCCGGTGACGGTGAAGATGCGCAAGGGCATCGATGACGATCACCTCACCTACCTCCATGCCGGTCGCGTAGCCCGCGATGCCGGCGTGGCGTGGGTGGCGTTGCACGGGCGCACGACGCGGCAGATGTACTCCGGCCAGGCTGACTGGTCGGCGATCACTCGGCTCGTTGAGGAACTCGACGGATTCCCGGTGCTCGGGAACGGCGACATCTTCAGTGCCCAGGATGCGCTCGACATGGTGGCGCAGACCGGCTGCGCCGGCGTCGTTGTAGGTCGCGGATGCCTGGGGCGACCGTGGCTCTTCGGACAGCTCGCCGCGGCGTTCGCGGGGGAGGAGATCCCGGCCGACCCGGAGCTGCCCTATGTGATGGCAACCTTCCGCCGACATGCCGAACTGCTCATCGACGGATTTGGTGAGTACACCGGTAGCCGGGAGATCCGCAAGCATGTGGCCTGGTACTTCAAGGGGTATGCGGTCAAGCGCCAGGTGCGCCAAGGGCTGGCCAATGTGTCGTCGCTGGCTGAGGTGGACGAGTGGCTCAGCCAGATCGACCCGAACCAGCCGCCAGACGAGGACGTCATGTCGGCTCCGCGCGGTCGCACCGGCGGAGAGCGGCCGCCGTCGCTGCCCGACGGCTGGCTGGACAGCCCCTTCCTCGATCCGGAGGCCGCTGCATGCGTCCGCGAGGCCGAGTTGTCGGTGAGCGGTGGCTAGCGAGGAGTTGCGGTGGCGTCGCCCCGAGCCCGGCGATCATGGCCGCATCATGGCCGTCATTGACGACTGGTGGGGCGGGCGCTCGATGCGGGCCATGGTGCCGCGGTTGTTCCTCGACCACTTCCGCGGAACGTCGTACGTCGTGGAGGACTCGGCGGGTGACCTGGTGGCCTTCCTCATCGCCCTCGACTCCCCGGGGGATCCGGCGACGACGTACGTCCACTTCATCGGTGTCGACCCGGCCCGTCGGGGGATGGGGCTGGGCCGGGAGATCTACGCCCGGGTGGCGGCCGAGGCCCGTGGGCGCGGGCGCCGGCGGCTGGCAGCGGTGACCTCCCCGGTCAATGTCGACTCCCAGGCCTTCCACCGGTCCGTCGGTTTCGAGGTGGGGGAGCCGATCGAGGACTACGACGGCCCCGGCGAGGATCGCGTCCCCCTCACCCTCCCCCTGGACTGATCTTCCGTCTTCTTTGCACCTACCGTGGTTTTGCGGGCGATTTGCCCACGGCAACTGCAAAGAAGGTGAGGGAACGGGAGGTTCCGCCTACGGGTACATGGACCGAAGTCCCTACCGAGCCCGCTTGGATCCTGCTGACATTGGCGGGTGCGCACCTATGTATACGACTTTGCCCGCGGCAGCCGCAGTCAGTCCGACCTCCTCGGAGGCAAGGGAGCCAACCTGGCCGAGATGACCCGTCTGGGTCTCCCGGTGCCCCCAGGCTTCACGATTACCACCGAGGCCTGCCGGTTCTACCTCGAGAAGGGTGAGGAACCGGCCGAGCTCGAGGAGCAGATCACGACGTCGCTGGAGCGGCTGCAGCAGGGCATGGGTCGGCAACTCGGTGACCCGGCCGATCCACTACTCGTGTCGGTACGCAGCGGCGCGCGTTTCTCGATGCCCGGCATGATGGAGACGGTCCTCAACATCGGCCTGAACGATCAAAGTGTCAAAGGGCTCGCACAGCACTCCGGTGACGAGCACTTCGCCTGGGACTCCTACCGACGACTCATCCAGATGTTCGGCAAGACGGTCCTCGACATCGATGGGGCACGATTCGAGCACGCGCTTGATGCGGCCAAGAGAGCTACCGGGGTGAAGACCGATATCGACATCCCGACCTCGGCGCTGAAGAGCCTGGTGGACACCTACAAGGCGATCGTGCTCGAGGAGGCCGGTCGCGAGTTCCCCCAGGAGCCGCGCGAACAACTCGACCTCGCCATCCTCGCGGTATTCCGCTCGTGGAACACCGAGCGGGCCCGGTTGTACCGTCGTCGTGAGCGCATTCCGCACGACCTCGGTACGGCGGTCAACGTGCAGGCGATGGCCTTCGGCAATCTCGGGGAGGGCTCCGGGACGGGCGTCGCGTTCACGCGCGACCCCGCCACCGGTGCCCCCGGTGTCTACGGCGACTACCTGCCGGACGCGCAGGGCGAGGATGTTGTCGCAGGCATCCGCAACACCTTTAGCCTGGCCGAACTCGGTGAGCGCGATCCGGAGTCCTACGAGGAACTCCTCGACATCATGCGTCGCCTGGAGTTGCACTACCAGGATCTGTGCGACATCGAGTTCACCGTTGAGCGCGGCAAACTCTGGATGCTGCAGACTCGCGTCGGCAAGCGCACCGCCGCCGCGGCCTTCCGCATCGCCGTACAGCTCGTCGACGAGGGCATCATCGACATGGACGAGGCGCTGCGTCGCGTGAACGGCGCCCAACTGGCGCAATTGATGTTCCCGCGGTTCGCCGACGGGAGTGACAACGAAATGCTCACCCGGGGCATGAGTGCCTCTCCGGGTGCGGCCGTGGGACAGGTGGTCTTTGACTCCAAGACTGCGGTGGAGTGGACCGAGGCCGGCCACCACGTCATCCTCGTACGTCGCGAGACCAACCCCGACGACCTCGCCGGCATGGTGGCGGCGACCGGCATCCTCACCAGTCGCGGCGGCAAGACCTCACATGCCGCTGTGGTGGCGCGCGGCATGGGCAAGACCGCTGTCTGCGGTGCGGAGGAACTCGACGTCGACACCGTCAACCGCAAGATGACGACGCCGTCGGGCAAGGTCATCGCCGAAGGTGACGTCGTGTCGATCGATGGCAGTAGTGGCGCGGTGTTTGCCGGATCCGTGCCGGTGGTTGATAGCCCGGTCGTGCGCTACTTCGAGGAGGGCGTCGCGTCGGCGCTGCAAGACGCGGACGAGGCCACCCGGGACCTCATCAAGGCGGTCGATCGACTCATGCGGCATGCGGACCGGTCGCGCCGGATGCTCGTGCGTGCCAACGCCGATACGGCGCCTGACGCCGCACGCGCCCGCCGGATGGGCGCCGAAGGCATCGGCCTGCTGCGCACGGAGCACATGTTCCTCGGAGACCGCAAGCAGTACGTCGAGCGCCTCATCCTGGCCAAGGACGACGAGGAGCGGGAGAGGGCGCTGGAGGCCTTGTTGCCACTTCAGCGCAAGGACTTCATCCGCATCCTCGAGGCGATGGATGGTCTGCCCGTCACCATTCGTCTGATCGATCCGCCGCTCCATGAATTCCTACCCGATCTCACCGACATCGCCGTGCGCGTGGCGCTGGCCGAGGAGCGCGGCGAGAACCACGAGTCCGACCTGCGAGTGCTGCAGGCGGTCAATCGCTTGCACGAGCAGAATCCGATGCTCGGTCTGCGCGGTGTGCGTCTCGGTCTGGTCCTCCCCGGACTCTTCGCACTACAGGTACGCGCGATCGCGGAGGCTGCCTGCCTTCGGCAAAAGCTGGGCGGCGATCCGAAGGCGGAGATCATGATTCCGCTCGTCGGTTCGATTCAGGAACTTGAGTTGGTGACCGAGGAGGCTACGCGGGTGCTCGCCGAGGTGGCCGAGGCTAATGGCTGCACCCTGAAATTCCCGATCGGCACCATGATCGAATTGCCGCGCGCCGCACTCACCGCGGGACAGATTGCCGAGGCGGCACAGTTCTTCTCCTTCGGCACGAATGACCTCACGCAAACGACCTGGGGCTTTAGCCGTGACGACGTGGAGGCGGCGTTCTTCTCGACGTACCTTGAGCGCGGTGTCTTCGGAGTGTCTCCGTTCGAGTCAATCGATCGTGAAGGCGTCGGCTCGCTCGTCCGGATGGCGGTCGAGAAGGGCCGGGAGGTGCGGCCCAAGCTCAAGTGCGGGGTGTGTGGCGAGCACGGTGGTGATCCGGACTCGGTTCACTTCTTCAATGAGGTCGGCCTCGACTACGTATCGTGCTCACCCTTCCGCGTGCCGATCGCCCGGCTCGAAGCCGGGCGGGCGGCACTGGGGAGTTCCGGCTCCGACACACGGTGATCTTTCGTCTTCCTTGCAGTTGCCGCGGGCAAATCGCCCACAAAACCGCGGTAGGTGCAAAGAAGGTGAATATTGGCGACCGAATAGGGTCGGGGGGTGAGTATTCCCGCGGGATACATTCCCGCCGACGTTGAGCGTTGGGTCGAGGACGGCAGTAGTCGCCGCTCACCGTTCGCCCGGGACCGGGCTCGGGTGCTGCACTCAGCCGGCCTACGCCGCCTTGCGGCCAAGACGCAGGTGCTTGTGGCCGGCGCCGCGGACTTCCCCCGCACCCGGCTGACGCACACCCTGGAGGTGGCACAGATCGCCCGTGAGATGGGTGCCGCGCTCGGCTGCGACCCGGATCTGGTCGACGTGGCGGGCCTCGCGCACGATCTCGGTCACCCGCCGTTCGGCCACAACGGCGAGGGCGAACTCGACCGACTGGCCGACCGCATCGGTGGCTTTGAAGGCAACGCCCAGACCCTGCGCGTGATGACGCGGCTGGAGGCCAAGGTCATCGACCCCGCTACCGGGCGCAGTGTCGGCCTGGACCTCACCCGAGCCTCCCTGGACGCCTCCTGCAAGTACCCGTGGCCCCGGCGCTCTGACGCGGGCCCCCACCCGGCGACTGACCAGGTGCCGGCGAAGGACGACAAGCGCCGCAAGTTCGGCTACTACGCCGACGATGCCGAGATCTTCCACTGGTTCCGGGAGGGTGCCCCGCAGGGGCGCACCTGCCTGGAGGAGCAGGTGATGGACTGGGCCGACGACGTGGCCTACTCGGTACACGACCTCGAAGACGCACTCCACGGCGGCCTCATCACGCTCGACATGTTCACATCGGCTACCGAGCGCGAGAACATCATGGACGTCGCTCACCGCGTCTACCTGCCCTCCGTCGATCCGGCGGCGATCGCGGCCGGACTGGATCGATTGCTCGAGTTGGAGTACTGGCCGGCTTCGTACGACGGATCCCACGGTGATCTTGCGGCACTCAAGGTCGCGACCTCGCATCTGATCTCCCGCTTCTGCGTGGCGGCCGAGCACGAGACCCGGTCGGCGTACGGCGACGGCCGGCTGACGCGCTACGCCGCGGACCTCGCCGTTCCCGAGGAGGTGCGCGCTGAGGTGGCGGCGCTCAAGGCCATGACGGCGATCTACGTCATGAACAGGCAGGGAGCCGACGCTGAGTACGCCGCCCAGCGCGATCTGCTGGCCGAACTGGTGGCGACGCTGGTCCTGCGGGATGGCCGAGATCTTGAGCCCTGGCTCGAACCCGATTTCATCGCGGCGAAGACCGATGGCGAGCGGCTGCGGGTCATCATCGACCAGGTGGCGAGCCTGACCGACGTCAGCGTCGTCGAGTGGCACTCCCGCCTCTGCCGCTAGGCGCCGGGGTCGGTCGGGGCCCTTAGGATCAGGCCATGGCGGGACGGATCAAGGACGAGGACGTCGCCGCCGTGCGCGACAAGGCGCGCATTGATGAGGTCGCCCGTGACTACGTCGCCCTCAAACCGGCCGGCGGTGGATCCTTCAAGGGCCTGTGCCCCTTCCATGACGAGCGATCTCCGTCCTTCCACGTCACGCCGAGCAAGGGCATGTACTACTGCTTCGGCTGCCAGGAGGGTGGCGATGTCATCAGCTTCGTGCAAAAACTCGACCACCTGACCTTCGCCGAGGCCGTCGAAAAGCTTGCCGGGCGCACCGGCATCACCCTGCGCTACGAAGAAGGTGGCGCGGGAGTCAATCGGCATCAGGGCCAGCGCACCCGCCTCGTCGAGGCCAATAAGGCGGCCGCCGAGTTCTTCCGCCAGCGCCTGACCGCACCGGACGCTGCGCCGGCCCGCACCTTCCTTACCGAGCGGGGTTTCGACGCGGAGGTCGCTGCCGACTTCGACCTCGGCTTCGCCCCCAAGTCCTGGGACGCCCTCACCACCCACCTGCGCCAGCGCGGCTTCACCGATGGTGAGCTGCAGACGGCGGGCCTGGTCTCGCAGGGCAACCGCGGCCCGTACGACCGCTTCCGCGGCCGCCTCATCTGGCCGATCCGCGACCTCGCCGGTGACATCGTCGGCTTCGGCGCGCGTCGCCTGCTCGATGATGACGAGGGGCCGAAGTACCTCAATACCCCGGAGACCCCGCTGTACAAGAAGAGCCAGGTCCTCTACGGCATCGACCGGGCCCGCAAGGAGATCTCCAAGCAGCAGCGCGTTGTCGTCGTCGAGGGCTATACCGACGTCATGGCCTGTCACCTCGCTGGCGTACCCGTGGCCGTCGCCACCTGCGGCACGGCGTTCGGCACCGACCACATCAAGGTCCTTCGCCGACTGCTCATGGACGACGAGCGCATGCGCGGCGAGGTCATCTTCACCTTCGACGGCGACGAGGCAGGCCGTCGCGCAGCTCTCAAGGCATTCGACGACGACCAACGCTTCGTCGCCCAGACATTCGTTGCGGTGGAGCCACATGGGCTGGATCCCTGCGATCTACGTCAGCAGCACGGCGATGCCGCGGTGGCCTCCCTGGTGCAGCACCGGGTCCCGCTCTTCGAGTTCGCCATCCGATCGACGCTGGCGACCTACGACCTCGAGACGGCGGAGGGCCGGGTCGGCGCCCTGCGCGAGGCGGCGCCCATCGTCGCTCGCATCAAGGACCCTGCCCTGCGTCCGGAGTACGAGCGCCGGCTCGCCGGCTGGCTCGGACTCGACGTCGGCACCGTGGCCCAGGCGGTGGGCAGCGGTCGGCGCAGCGAGGCCCCTAGTGCGCCGCCACGCCGTGCCGATCCACGCGACCCGGTCTACGCCATCGAACGCGAGTCGCTGAAGTGTGCACTGCAGGAGCCCGCCCTGGTCAGTGCCTGGTACGCCGCGGTCGAGCCCCCGGCGTACTCCGATGACGCCCTGCGCGCCGTCCACGAAGCGATCGCGGCGGCGGGTGGTCCCCAGCCCGGATTAGGAGGGCTGGCGTGGATCGACGCCGTGCTGGAGCAGTGCCGCGATGACGGGGTGCGCAGCATGGTGCGCGGCCTCGCAGTCGAACCCCTCCCGGTCGCCAACCAGGTGGATGCTCGCTACACCACATCGGTGATCGCGCGCCTGCTGGAGATGGACGCCGGTCGTCGCATCTCGGAGTTGCGCGGTCGCCTGCAGCGGCTCGATGAAGGCACTGCCGAGCAGGTGACGGCGTTCGCGGACCTGATGGCGCTTGAGGCGTACCGGCGTGATCTGCGAGAGCAGCGGGAGTCGTGATGTTCTCCCGTACGCCGGCTGAGGTGCGTGGGGTCGTCGATGACGGCGAGCGCGTGCTGTCGTGGGCTCCTGTGGAGCCGTCGGGGTTCGCGGTGGCCACCGATGCTGCCCTCTATCTGCCGGTGCCACAGACGATGCGTCTGGCCTGGGAACGTATCGCCAAGGCCACCTGGACCGAAGAGGGCTCACTCCTCGTGGAGGGGCGGGTGGCGGCCACAGACAAGGACCGCACCTGGATGGTGCGGATTGGTGAGCCCCGCACGCTGCCGACGGTGATCTACGAACGCGTGACGTCGAGTGTCGTCGTCAGCGAGCGTGTCCCGCTCGATGGGGATCTGGGCGCTCGGATCGTCGCTCGACGGGTGGGGGATGGGCTGGCCTGGACGGTCACCTTCGATTCGGGTATCAACCCTCGCGACCCGGACATGCAGCGCCGGGCCCGGGAGGCCAT
>CAYGMM010000022.1:1658-23451 GCA_964351035.1 uncultured Actinomyces sp. | reverse complement strand
CTGACCGTGCGCGCAAGGGTCGAGCCGTCCGGCGCCACGAGTCGGACCGTCGCCCCGACAAACGGCGTGTTGGCACCCGCCGTTACCCACACGCGCACCAGGGCGGGCAGTTCAGCAGCCTCCGAAGCGAGTGCACCACCGGTAGCGGGATTGGCCGAGACCTCGGCCGGCTCGGTCGCCGACACCGGCGGGACAGTGACAACGAGCCCAGCGGTCAGCAGGACGGGAGTGAGGAGCGACAGCATTCGGCGTGGCATGACCACACGCTAGGAAGGCGCGGCCCCCGAGCCCAGCCCACAACCGCGGTGACGACCACGTGGGCGGAAATCCGTACTCGTGATCCCGCGCCCAGCCCCATGGGCAACCGCCTGCCTAGCGTGGCGGCATGAAGCGCGCGCTCATCGCCGTGACCACGATCGCCACCGCAGCCGCATTGCTGTCCGCACCGGTGAGTGCCGTCGCCGCGCCAGCGGCTCTGCCCGCACCGTCGGAAACATCCGCACCTTCACCGACATCTCCTGAGGTGATCCCCGGCGATCCAGCGAGCCTTCGACGTGTGCTCGCGGAGAACTCCGACGACACGATCCCCGATCCGGACAAGCGCATCACCTTCATCGCCGGGCTCCCCCGGGATTCTCAAGGGCTCGCAGCGGCGGCTCGCCGGGCCAGCACGCCCGGGCGTCCCGGCTATCGCCAATTCCTCACGTTGAAGAAGGCCGCCGCGACGTACGGCGCTACACCCGACCACGTGCAAAGCCTTCGCTCGGTTGCACAACCCCTGGGCATCTCTGTCGACATTGATGCGAGCGGCGTCTTCGCGACGCTCACAGCCAGCGCCCGCACCTGGGAGGGCGTCTTTGACGACTCTATTCTCTACATACCGCCGCAGGGGACCGCGTCATCGGTCTACGTCTTCGGAGATCTCAGCAGCGGGCTCTTTCTCGGCGTACCCAAGATCCTTGCCCCGCATGTGACGGCGCTTGTCCCCACATACTCCGAGTATGCCCCGGTGGACATCCCTCCCACGAGGTCGACCGCGGGATCGATGCCACGGAATCTGTGGCCGATCGATGACTCTGTGCCGTGGCCCGCCAACGATGGGACCCCATACGGCCCAACTTGCGACCAGCGCGCGATTGAGGCGAAGGCGCTCTTCACGCCCTTGCAGACGCGAACCGCGTATGGCATCACGGCACTCGATGACCGTGCAGCTCAAGCGAATGCTGAAGTCGCCATCATCTCTCTCGGCGGCCCCTATGTGCCGGCGGACCTGCAGGCCTACACGGACTGCTTTGGGCTCCCGAAGCCCCGCATCAGGGAGCGCCAAGGACTTGGCGTGACGTTCCCCTTCTCGCAGTGGGATCGCTTCGTCGGGGACCCGACAGAGGTCGAGGACACGGTCGAGACCCACTTGGATCTCATGACCGTGCTCGGTGCTCTCGGCGAAGGCGCTGCCGTCACCCTGATCGAGGAGACCAACAATCCGACGTTCACGGGCCTGGTGGATGGGCTGGCCCGGGCGCTCAACGCGAACGGGCGTGGCACCCGATCCCCCGACGCTGTCAGTGTCTCCTACGGGGACTGCGAGAACAGTTTCTCGGTTGATCAGCAGCAGGGCGTAACGGGGATGCCGACAGTTCCTCTGATCGAGGACCTTCTGGCGATGAGCGCGGTGGTCGGGACGTCAGCATTCGTCAGCAGCGGGGATCTCGGCTCCGCGAGTTGCCAGAGTCAGTTGCCGTATCGCGACCAGGTGAGATCCTCGGTGATCTACCCCGCGAGTTCCCCCTGGGCCACTTCTGTCGGGGGCACCCGCCTGACGCTAGGCGCAGGCAACAAGCGGCTGAACGAGACGGTGTGGAACGACTCCCTCTTCGGGCAAGTAGCCGCGGGTACGGGTGGACCCAGTGCACTCTTCGACCCGCCCTGGTACCAGGTGACTACAGCGTCACGCGGGCCGCGCGCCGTACCGGACCTTTCCGCGCTGGCGGCCCTGCGCCCCGGCTGGCCGGTGTTCCTCGGCGGCACCGTCGAGCCAGTCGGTGGCACATCGGGTTCCTCACCCTTCCTCGCCGCGACCTTCGCGATCCTCAGCGCCCGCGAACGACTCGCCGGTCGCCCACCGCTGGGATTCCTCAACCCCTGGTTGTACTCCCTGCCCGCCAAGGCGCTGTACGACGTGACCGAAGGCTCCAACCAACTCGCCTTGCCGGTGGGCGACGGACAGTTCAACGCCCCGCCATGCTGCCAGGCCCACCCCGGCTACCACACGGCCACCGGACTCGGCACACCCAAGGTGGTGCGCATGGCACAGAGCATCACCCCTGCTGTGCCGCGTCGCTGACCTGCGTCAACGCGAACTTTGCGAGCAAACGGTCGCTACGTGGTCGTTTGCCTGCAAAGTTCAGGCGGCGTTGGGGTCACCTGGTGCCACTTCGCACAACTCACGGGGGAGCCACCACCGGCAGACGGGCGGTCAGCAGCGTGCCCGCGTCCACGGTGCCGATCGACCAGTCGCCTTCGGTGAGCGTGTCCACCAGGGACAGGCCCAGGCCCCACTGGCCCGGAGTCAACTCAGCGACACCGGTCCCGTCGTCCTGCACCCGGACCGTTACGCCGGGCTGCTCACCGGTGACCTCCACACGGACCCGCGTTGCCTGACCGTGGCGGAACGCGTTGGTCACGGCCACGTCGACGATCTGGGCAATGCGCGCAGCGGTGTCGGGATCAACCGAATCATCAACCCGGCAACCGACCTCCACATCGCCGACCGCGCGCCACGGGTCGCTCACGCGATCAAGGGCCTGGCTGAGGCTGCCCGACGTCGTCTGGGGAACACCGGCCGCGAGGGCCGTGCGCGCCCGATCAAGCGCATCGACGGCGTCGGACCATCTCCCGAGGCTTGCCGCTTCGTCGATGGCGATCGCCGCGGCGGAAAGTTGTGCCTGGACCTGACCGTGCAGCCGGGACCCGACCTCGCGCAGGGCCACGGCAAGGCCGACCGCCTCCTGCGACTCGCGTTCCTCGGCTTGCTCAAGGCGGTACGCCGTATCCACAGCGCGCGCGGCGGTCGCCTGGCGCACCAGGCCCACACCCGAGGTGATGAGGATGAGCAGCACGCTGGCAATGATCCCGACGACTCGCTCCCCCACCGTGGGCACCGGACTCGGCCCCAGCACGCTCGGCCAGGGCAGCAGTGGCAGGACCTCGATGATGAGCAGTGCCGCGAGATAGACCGGGGCTCGCCGTCGCACCCGTCGCATCACCAGGTTCGCGCCACCGAGGATCACGAAGATGGCCGCCACCTCAAGGACGAGCAGCACAGTGCCCGCAGCCACCCCATAGATCGTCAGTGTCTGAGTGACGGAGCCCGCCACGAACACCGCGGCGATGAGCCCCGGGCGGAAGTCCTGCGTGGTCACGATCCGCCACACCCAACTGAACGGTCGCCGCAGGTGCGGCACCGCGGAGGTGGCCCAGAGCGAGTGGCTCAGCGGCCGGATCACCTCATCGGTCGCTCGCCGCAGGTCGCCCGCGACCCGTCGCCACGCGGCAGCGTCATCAAGGGTGAGGGAGTCGGGGTCGGGCAGGCCCGCGAGCGTGGATCGCATCTGCTCACCGGCCTGGATCATCACCGTCTCTTCCGCCGTGCGGGCCGTCTGGGTCGCGGCGTCAGCGAAGCGTTCCAGCGCCGCAAGTTGCACCCGCGCTGCCGCACGCCGCTGGCGTTCGGACTGCCACAGGACCACGCCGCCACCGATGAGCACGATCCAGATGGGACCCACCACGAGAACGTCGAGGACCAGGCGCAGATCGATCGTGGGCGCATCTCCCAGGGCGGCGCTGACGAGCCACCAGGTGGCCGCACCCAGCGTCGTCGCGAGCAGGCTCAGCGCGTAGACGACGGGGATCGGAATCGGACCGAGTTCAACGCGCGGCCGTCCCACGTACGCCGCGAGCGCCACCGGTGGTGCCGCAGATCCCACGACCGCCAACGTCGCCACGAGAGTCGTCGTCGCACTGCCCTCACCAGCCGCCGTCGTCCGGCTCACGACGTACAACCCGCCGGCGATGGCGTAGGTCCACCACAGGCTTCGAACGAAGATG
Source organism: uncultured Actinomyces sp. (assembly GCA_964351035.1). Classification (GTDB taxonomy): domain Bacteria; phylum Actinomycetota; class Actinomycetes; order S36-B12; family S36-B12; genus Mxb001. The sequence continues at coordinate 19,344 of CAYGMM010000022.1, read as the reverse complement.
ACGCCGGCTAGGTCGTCACGCGCGCGGTCCATCGGTCCCCGAAGCCATGCGGTAGTACTCCTTCACCAGCAACACGCGACGATTCTCCGCCGAGGTGGCGGTGATGCCCAGTCGTGTCGCCAGTCGCGCGAGGGCCTTCTCCACACCGGGCTGCGACAGCCACAGTCGCCTACCCAATTCGCTGTTGCTGCACCCGGCCGCCAGAAGACGGAGCAACTCCATCTGCGAGTCCGTCAACGTATCGCTCGCGGCACTCTCGGCGGCCAACTCGGCGCGGGTGTTCGCAAGCACCTCCGCGAGGCGCTCCGGACTGTCGAGGGACTGCTTCGTCACATAGGCGACATCCGGTGGGATAGCGGGGAGATTGCCCAGCAAGCGCGGATCGGCGTAACTCGTGAGGATCGCGATCCCGGACGTGGCACCAGACTGCCGAAGGGCACGGGCGAGATCGATGCCGGACGGCCCGGGGCCGAGGTCGAGGTCCAGCAGGACGACGTCGTACGACGCTGCCTCCCAGGCGGCCCGCAACTCGCGAGCCGTGGCTACCGCATCGCAGCTGTGCCCCAGGGACTCAATCGCGCGAGCAAGCAGCATGCGCGTGAAGGCATCGTCCTCGACGAGAAGTACGCCCCCCATGTGGCAGACCTAGATGGTGCGGGCCTCGATCGGGACGTAGTCGCGCAGCGGCGCGCCGATGTAGACCTGACGCGGTCGGCCGATCTTGGTGTGCGGGTCGTTGATCATCTCGCGCCACTGGGCAATCCAGCCCGGGAGTCGGCCGAGGGCGAAGAGCACCGTGAACATCGAGGTCGGGAAGCCCATCGCCTTGTAGATGATGCCGGAGTAGAAGTCGACGTTGGGGTAGAGCTTGCGCTCGATGAAGAAGTCGTCGGCCAGCGCGACCTCCTCTAGGCGCAGGGCGATGTCGAGCAGCGGATCCTTGACGTCGAGGGCCGCGAAGACGTCGTACGCCGCCTTCTTCACGATGGCGGCGCGCGGATCGTAGTTCTTGTAGACGCGGTGACCGAAGCCCATGAGCTTCACACCATCCTGGCGGTCCTTGACCTGACGGATGAAGGTGTTGACGCCACCACCGGAGGCGTGAATGTTCTGCAGCATCTCCAGCACGGCCTGGTTGGCACCCCCGTGCAGCGGACCGAAGAGCGCGTTGATGCCCGCCGATACCGAGGCAAAGAGGTTGGCGTGCGAGGAGCCGACCAGGCGAACCGTCGACGTCGAGCAGTTCTGCTCGTGATCGGCGTGCAGCAGCAGGAGCATGTTGAGCGCCTTGGAAACGGTCGGATCGACCTCGTACTCCTCGGCCGGTACGCCGAAGGTCATGCGCAGGAAGTTGTCGATGAACCCGAGCGAGTTATCGGGGTACATGTACGGCTGGCCGACCGACTTCTTGTACGAGTACGCCGCCAGGGTCGGCACCTTGGCCATGAGGCGGATCGTGCTGATCTCCACCTGCTCGGGATCGAACGGGTCGAGTGAGTCCTGGTAGAAGGTCGACAGGGCCGACACGGCTGATGAGAGCACCGGCATCGGATGCGCGTCGCGGGGGAAGCCGTCGAAGAACTGACGCAGTTCCTCATGCAGCATCGTGTGGCGCTTGATCTGGCCCTTGAACTCGGCAAGCTCATCCGCCGTAGGCAGGTAGCCATAGATGAGGAGGTACGCCGCCTCGAGATACGACGACTGCTCGGCGAGCTGCTCGATCGGGTAGCCGCGGTAGCGCAGGATGCCCTTCTCGCCATCGATGTAGGTGATGGCTGAGGAGCACGAGGCGGTGTTGACGAAACCGTGGTCCAGCGTCACATTGCCGGTCGTCGCGAGCAGCTTGCTGATGTCGTATCCGGATTCACCGATGGTGGACGGCGCCTCGGGAAGGGGAAGTTCACCCCCGGGGTACTGCAAGACCGCATCCGACACCGAGGACCTCCTGATTGCACGCACCCCTTGTGAGGGGCTGAAACCGGACATGAACTGGTGCGCCCACCGTATCCTCGCCGGGTTCGGTGAACGCACCCGGTCCTGGGATCAGGCGCTGAGGGACTCCGCGGCCGCGGTGATGGTGTCATCGGTGGCCGTGAGAGCAACCCGGACATGCTGGTGCCCGGCCGCCCCATAGAAGTCGCCTGGGGCCACGAGGATCCCCCGCTCGGCGAGCCAGTGGGCCGTCTCCCAGCAGTCCGCCCCACGCGTGGCCCACAGGTACAGCCCGGCCTCGCTGTGGTCGATCCGGAAGCCCGCCCCCTCGAGCGCGGGAGCGAGGATCGCGCGACGACGCAGATAGCGCTCCCGCTGCGCCTCCACATGGGCGTCGTCCTGCCAGGCGACGACGGCGGCCCGCTGAACCGGCAGAGGCACCATGAAGCCGAGGTGTTTGCGCACCTCGAGCAGGCGGCGTACGACGTCCGGATCACCGGCGACAGCGCCGTAGCGGTAGCCGGCCATGTTGGAGCGCTTGGACAGCGCGTGCAGGGCCAAGACCCCGCTTGGGTCATGCCCGATGACCTCGGGGCTGAGCACGGACGGCGGTCGCCCCTCCCAACCGAACTCGATGTAGCACTCGTCCGAGGCGATGAGGGCCCCGGTCTCCCGGGCAGCGGCCACCATCTCGCGGAGTTCGTCGGCGCTCATCACTCGCCCGGTGGGATTGCTCGGGGAATTCAGCCAGACCAGGTCCGCCCCGGCGACGTCGGCCGGATCATCGGAGACCACGATCTCGCAGTGCGCGAAGAGTCCACCGACGACGTACGTCGGATAGGCCAATTCGGGGACGACGATCTTGGACCCGGCACCGAGACCGAGCAGGACCGGCAGCAGAGCCACGACCTCTTTGGAACCGATGGAGGGGATGGTGCCAATCTCGGCCGTGACACCGACCCGGCGACGTAACCACGTCTCGAAGGCCTCGGCCGCCTCCGGCAGGCCTGCCACTGTCGGATAGCCCGGCGAATTCGCGGCGGCGGCGAGTGCCCGCTCGATCGGCTCCGGGGTGGGATCGACCGGGCTGCCGATCGATAGATCGGCGAAGCGTGGTGAGGTGCGCGCCAACTGCCCCACCGGGGCCAGGCGGTCCCAGGGGAAGTCGGGGAGCTTCAGCTCGCGTCCTTCGGTGGCACGGAGGCAATGAGGGCCGCGTCGAACTCCTGCGCACCGAGCTTGGCCGCACCACCGGGTGAGCCCAGGTCGTTGAAGAACTCGGCGTTGGCGGCGGTGTAGTCGCTCCACTCCTCCGGAACGTCGTCCTCGTAGTAGATCGCCTCGACCGGGCACACCGGCTCGCAAGCGCCACAGTCCACGCACTCATCGGGCTGGATGTAGAGCATCCGCTCGCCCTCGTAGATGCAGTCGACGGGGCACTCCTCGATGCAGGACTTGTCCTTGACGTCGACGCAAGCCAAAGTGATGACGTAGGTCACCGGACCGCCTTTCGTCTCCGGCGTCGCCCCGGCGGGGACGCACACAGAACACTCGATGCGTTCGATCGAGCCGGGCGAGCGAACGCCCAGGCTCACGTTAGCGCCTAGGGAGCGCAGGTCGTCGCCGTGGGGCCCACCTCGCGGCGCCGGTGTCCCGCGGACGGGACCGCACCCTGATCGCGCCGTCAGGCCTGATCGGTCCCGGCGCCTGCGGGGGCGTCGGCGTTGGGGTCGGTGGCCGGCTCATCCGTGGGGTCCGCCGTCGGTTCGTCCGTGGGTTCCTCTGTCGGCGTCGGGTCCGGTTCCGGCTCCGGTTCCGGCTCGGGCTTCGGCTCCTCGCCACAGATCACTCGCGGAGAGGGACTGTAGGCCGTGGTGAAGGTCTGTCGCTCGACCTCGGTGTCACCCTCGTAGAAGATCCGGTCCACGTCGATCGTGAACCCCTCCGTGCCGGACTGGGGCGAGCACTTCTTGTCGGGGTTGTAGATCGTCTTGTAGTCCTTGGGCCAGTACGGCTCGCCGACCTCGGCCTCGATCGCCGTGTAGATCTTGGTGCTGTACATGCGCACCGTCATCGAGGTCTCGTCGGATTCCGCGGTGATGAAGACGCCGTACGGGGTGTTGTTGCGGAACTTCATGTCGAAGCCGCCCCACGCGACGGTGGCCTCCAGGCCCGGGGTGTAGCGCGAGATGTAGATCGAGTGAGCCTGCACATGGACCGGTTCAAGGCCGGCGAAGAACGCCGCGGACCACACCGTCGTCGTGGCGGCCGACAATCCCCCGCCGAGTTCCTTGCGGAAGATGCCGCCCGGGCCGATGACGTAGCCCTCCATGTAGCCGTTCTTCGGATCGTGGTTCTCGGTCTTCTCGTTCATCGAGAAGACCTCGCCCGGGAGCAGCAGGGTGCCGTTGATGTACTCCGAGGCCAGGGCGAGGTTGTGCGCGAGGTATTCGGCGTAAGCGACCTCCTGCGTGAAGCTGGAGATCTCCTCCACCACGCCAAGCTTCTCGGCATCGGCGGTCGTGATGACCGGGTCGCGCACGGTCACGATCGCCGTCGCTTTGCGGCCCTCGGTCTGGAACATCGCGTCGGCGACGGCGGCCGCGAGGTCTTCGTCGCTGACGCCTTCACCGACCTGCGAGGGGACGACGTAGGGCTGGTTGTTCGCGTCGATCGCGAAGGTTGCGTTGTTGCCGGGGGTCTCGACCGTCTCGAGTTGGTCGGCGGTCGCGTCGTGCAGTAGCGCCCCGTCGATGACCGGGGCGAGTTCGCCGTCCTGTACCTCGTAGTACGTCGACGCCGCGATGAAGTCTGCGTCGATGCCGACGTAGACATCCTGCACCTTGATCTCCACCGGTCCGGACACGGCGGTCGTGGCAGGGCCATTGAGGTACTCATCTGCGGCCTGCGCGCCAACAGCCGGCTCGACGATGATCTCCGGCAGCGGGACGTCGGTCACCTGCTGCAGGTAGGCGTTGGCGACCTCGTCGGTTGCCGCGGGCAGGTCAATGTCGCGCCCCTGTTCCGGGGGCGTGAGGACCGGGGTCAGGTCATCCTCGTAGTGGATGGTCGGCTCCGACGAGGGGGCCGCCACGAACTCGGCGAAGGTGGCCAGGCGATCTTGGAGTTGCGGCTCGTCGATCACGACGACGGGCGCGACGACCTGCGGGCCGAACAGCCGCATGACCATGCCGACCGGGTTGTAGATGCGGCCCGCCGCCTCATCGACGGTGGCGATGGGGTCGAAGGCGAGGCCGGACTGGCTCGGGTAGATCTCCTCGGAGGTGTCGAACGCCGAGATCGGGATGGGCGCCTGCGCGCGCGGACCGATCTGCTGCTCCAGCGTTTGCACTGCCTCGGCTCGCGACATGCCGCCGATCTGAACACCGAGGACGGTCGTGTTGGCGGGGATGTCTGAGGAGCCGCCGAGCACCATGCCGATGTAGAACACCACAGCGCCCGCCACCGCAGCGAGCGCGATGAACAGGCCACGTTGACCCAGGGCGTCGGAGCCGCGGGTCGACTCCTCTTCAGGCACGGGGGGAAGCACTCCGGTGTATCGACGGCAGGACGCCCCATCTTATGCAGGTTGGCCCCGCGATCGCCTACTCAGACGAACGCGTCGGGTGGGAGTTGTCGTGGAGTTCGCAGTCGGCGTAACGGCGGGATGGTGGCGGCCGCCGCGGCGATAACCACTCCGCCGAACAAATAGGCCATCTGCCGGCCGCCGGCCGAAATAATCAAGGAACCAGAGGGCATTTCAGCCGCGTAGACAACGGTCGCGATCAGCCAACCGGCCACGACCAGCCAACCGGTCCAGCGAGCGTCCGTGGCCTCGATCACGCTGCGAATGAGAACCAGCAGCAGGATGAGGGTTATCCCTAAGCCGACGGGAATTGTCCACCCGAGAAGGGACACCCGAACCGCCTGCAGGAACGCACCGACCACCCCCATGACCAATCCGGCGACGAGGGCGCCGAGACCGACGAGGGCTCGCACGATCAAATACCGGAGAAGAGATCGGTCTCGCGACCCTCGGCGTCCCGCTGGTCACCGAGGTTGCCGCGCACCAACCGGAAGTATTCAGTGGCGAAGGCCTGCGAGCCGACGTTGTCCGCGAGCGCGAAGAAACCGCCATCGACGGACACCTGAGTCGCGTGCTCGCGCAGGGCGTCCATCTTGCGCTGCAGGTGATCCGGCGCGGCCACCGCGGTGGTCACCAGTGCATCGTCAATGGCGAAGGGGATGTCGTCGGGATCCATCTCGGCGAAGCCGGTTGTCTCCCCCGCAGCGCGCATTGCCTCGATGCCGGCGCGCACGATGCTGCGCGGGAACGCCGTCCAGTAGATCTTCTCGATGTGCCAGGGCTCACCGAGGTCCGGACGATAGGTGGATGCCTCAGCGAGTACGGCGGCGTACATCGCGACCCGGTGTGCCTGGATGTGATCGGGATGGCCGTAGCCGCCAAAGTCGTCGTAGGTCACGAGCACCTGCGGACGCACCTCGCGAATCACCGGCACGAGTTCGTTGGCCGCCTCGAGCAGGTCCGCGCGCCAGAACGCCTCGGGGCGTTCGTTGGGAGGTGTGCCCACCATGCCGGAGTCGCGGAACCGGCCCGGTCCGCCGAGCAGGCGATGATCGGTGACGCCGAGCACGGCCATCGCGGCGGCCAATTCGTCTTGCCGATGATCGCCGAGCCGGTCCTCCAGATTCGAGGCCAGGTGGGCGAGTTCAGGCACGAGCACCTCGCCCTCCTCGCCGAGCGTGCAGGTGACGAGGGTGACCTGCACTCCCTCATCGACGTACTTCGCCATGACGGCACCGGTCCCAATGCATTCGTCATCGGGATGGGCATGGACAAGAAGCAGTCGGCGATCGGACATAGTGCGACGATATCGCCATGACGGATGAGTCGGCATGACACAGGAGTCGTTCCCTCGACAGCGGGCCCGCACGCGCGGATTCCGCCTCGGTGCACCACGCAGCACGTCGATCGACGCCGCCGCAGGGCGGGTCTACTTCCTGCGCAGTCGCTCCGGCACCGACCCGGTCAACGCACTGTGGGTCCTCGACCTCGCGACGGGCGACACGCGGTGCCTGGTCGATCCGGCGGACCTGGGCAGCGAGGGCGATCTGCCAGCCGAGGAGCGCGCGCGGCGGGAGCGACTGCGTGAGGTCACCGGCGGGATCACCGACTACGCAACCGACCGTGCCGTCTCCCACGCCTCCTTCGCCTTGGCCGGCAGCCCCTACGTCGCCGACCTCTCAACGGGCGCGACCACCGCACTCGATGCACCCGGTCCGGTGATCGACCCCCGCATCGACCCCACCGGCGCGCACGTCGCCTTCGTGAGCGACGGATCGCTCTACGTCGCTCCCGTGGACGGCTCCGCTGCCCGCGTCGCCGCCGAGTCCGATGCAGACACCGTGACGTTTGGCCTGGCCGACTTCATCGCGGCCGAGGAATTGGACCGCATCCGCGGCTTCTGGTGGCTGGCTGATGGCCGTGGCCTGCTCATCGAGCGCGTCGACGTGGCGCCGGTGGACACCTGGTGGATCGCCGATCCGGCCCACCCCGACGCCGAACCCCGACCCCATCGCTACCCAGCCGCCGGACAGGCCAATGCCGACGTCTCCCTGTGGCTGGCACACCTGGACCGACCGGGCGTCCTCACCCCGGTGGAGTGGGACCACGAGGCGTTCCCCTATCTGACGCGGGTCGATGTGGTGGAGCATGCCGATCCGCTCGTCGCCGTGCTGTCGCGGGATCAGCGGTGCATGCGGCTGTTCACCGTCGACCCCGCGTCGGGGGCGGCGACGACGGTGGGCGATCGGCACGATGCGGACTGGATTGACGTCGTACCAGGCAGTCCCACCCGTTCACCGGACGGCGCACTCGTCGAAGTGCTCGCCGACCGCGACGCTGACACGAATCGCGTCTTCGTCAACGGTGTGCCGCACAGCCCCATCGGCCTGCAGGTGTCGGCTCTGCTCGATGTCGCCGACGATGTGTGCGTGAGTGCCGGTGAGGATCCGGTGCGCGAAGGTGTCTACATCCTCGATGCGTCTGGTGACGCGACGCGGCTACCCCTGCCCGGGCTGGTCGGGGCGCGGCGTTCGGGCGACATCGTGGTCACGAGCGCCACCGACCTCGACGCCACGGCCACCGAGATGAGTGTCTGGCGGGACGGCGCGCAGGTCGCGGTGATCGAGTCGTTCGCCGAGAAGCCGGTGATCGCCCCTCGGGTGACCCTGCACCTGCTCGGCGAGCGCGCCCTGCGCAGCGCGATTCTCTTCCCGTCCGGCCACCAGCCGGGCAGTCGACGTCTGCCGATCATCTGCTCGCCGTACGGCGGTCCGCATGCGCGACGCGTCGTTGCCGCCGGCCTGGCCTACGGCACCGAGCAGTGGCTCGCCGATCAGGGGTTCGCCGTTCTCGTCGCCGACGGTCGCGGCACCCCGGGGCGCGGGCCGGCCTGGGATCGCACCGTCCGCGGAGATCTCGCGACGCCCGCGCTGGAGGACCAGGTCGCCGCGCTCGAGGCGGTGGCGGCGATGTATCCGGAAGACGTGGACCCCAGCCGGGTGGGAATCCGCGGCTGGTCCTTCGGCGGCTATCTCGCGGCCCTGGCAGTGCTCAAGCGGCCCGATGTCTTCCACGCGGCGGTCGCCGGGGCTCCGGTGACGGACTGGCGGCTGTATGACACCGGCTACACCGAGCGCTACCTCGGTCTGCCCCAAGACGAGCAGACGGCGTACGAGGCCTCCTCGCTGCTCCCCCTCGCAGCCGATCTCACGCGGCCGCTGATGATCATCCATGGACTCGCCGATGACAACGTCGTCGCGGCGCACACCCTGCAGCTCAGCTCGGCCCTGCTTGCGGCGGGTCGGCCGCACAGCGTGCTGCCGCTGACCGGGGTCACGCATATGACGCCACAGGAGGTCGTGGCGGAGAACCTCCTGCGCACCGAGCTCGACTTCTTCACCACCCACCTCACCCCCTGAGCCGTTTCTCCCGCTAAGCGGGACAGATGGTCGATAGTGGGCGATTCGCGGCGCGTATCGACCGTTTCTCCCGCTAAGCGGGACAAACGGAGGGAAGGGCTAGATGCCTTCGTCGGTGCTGTTGGCGGAGTCGAGGCGGGTCGTACCGACAGCGCCGAGGTCGGTGATCGACTCGCTGAAGTAGCCCTGATCCGCCTCGAGCGGCTCGGTCAGCCCAGAGTCCGGGCCGTGGATGACCTCGCCGATCCGCTGCTCCTCAATGGGGAAGTGACAGGCCACCTGGTGACCGTTGCCCATGTCGCGCATGATCGGTACCTCGACCTTGCACTTGTCCTGAGCCACGAAGCACCGAGTGTGGAAGACACATCCGGGCGGTGGATTGAGCGGGCTGGGTAGGTCCCCACCGAGCACGATCCGCTCACGCTGCGTCTGCGCCTGCGGATCCGGGATGGGGACGGCGGACAGCAGCGCATGCGTGTAGGGATGCAGTGGGCGGGTGTAGAGCTCCTCGCGCGATGCCGACTCGACGATGTGGCCGAGGTACATCACGGCGACTCGATCAGCGATCTGGCGGACGACGGCCAGGTCGTGCGCGATGAAGAGGTAGGAGACACCGAAATCGTTCTGCAGGTCCTGCAGCAGGTTGATGATCTGCGCCTGGATGGACACATCCAGGGCCGACACGGGCTCATCGCAGATGATGAGTTTGGGCCGCAAAGCGATGGCGCGGGCAATGCCGATGCGCTGACGTTGGCCACCGGAGAACTCGTTGGGGTAGCGGTTCACGTGCTCGGGGTTCAGGCCCACCCGATCCATCAGGTCACGTACGGCGGCGCGCACCCCGCCGGGCGGCTCCACACCCTGGATACGGAACGGCGCCGCGATGATGGAGCCGATGGTCTGCCGCGGATTAAGCGCGTTGTAGGGATCCTGGAAAATCATCTGCGCCTCGCGCCGGAGCGGCCGCAATTGACGGCGCGACAGGTGCGTGATGTCCGTGCCATCGAGCTCTACCGTCCCGGACGTCGGCTCGGTCAGGCGCAGGATCGCGCGACCGGTCGTCGACTTGCCGCAGCCACTTTCCCCCACCAAACCGAGGGTCTTGCCTGCTTCGACGTGCAAGCTCACACCGTCAACGGCCTTGATCTGGCCGATGGTGCGCGGGAAGACACCGCGGGAGCGCACGGGGAAGTGCACCTGCAGATCGCGTACGTCCAGGACGCGCTCGGAGTCAGCGGGCACCGAACACCTCCTCGGCATGGGTCTGTGCGGTGAGGTGGCAACGCGCGGAGTGGCCCGGCGCGATATCCAGCAACTCCGGCTCGACGGTCGTGCACAGGTCGCCACGCACCTCGCCACGACGACTGCAGCGCGGATGGAAGACGCAACCGGTCGGCAGATTGATCAGCGACGGCGGATTGCCCGGGATCGGATCCAAGCGCTCATTGCGGTCCGAGTCCAGGCGCGGGACCGATGCGAGCAAACCTTGCGTGTAGGGCATGGCCGGTCGGTAGTAGACGTCATCGATGGAGCCGTATTCGACGACGCGGCCGCCGTACATCACACAGACGTGATCAGCCATGTCGGCGACCACACCGAGATCGTGGGTGATGATGATGAGCGTCGTGCCGGTCTGCTTCTGCAGGTCAACCATGAGCTCGGTGATCTGCGCTTGCACGGTGACGTCGAGCGCGGTCGTGGGCTCGTCGGCGATGAGCAACTGCGGTTCATTGATGAGCGCCATCGCGATCATCACGCGCTGCCGCATGCCGCCGGAGAGTTGATGGGGGTAATCGTCGACACGCTGTTCGGCCGCCGGGATACCAACGCGCCGCAGCCCCTCGATCGCCCGATCGCGCGCCTCCTTGCGGCTCACCTTGCGGTGCACGCGCACGGCCTCCACGAGCTGATCGCCGATCCGATAGAAGGGATGCAGGCTCGACAGCGGATCCTGGAAGATCATCGCCATGCGGTCGCCGCGCAGACGCCGGATCTCGTCCTCGTCGAGCGCGAGCAGATCGCTGCCGTCGAGAACGACGCGACCACTGATGTTCGCACTGCGTCGGCTCAGCAGACCCATGATGGCCTGGGCCGTGACGGACTTGCCCGACCCGGACTCACCCACGATGGCGAGGGTCTCCCCCTGCGCCACGCTGAACGACGATCCGTCGACGGCGCGCACAACGCCGTCCTCTGTCTTAAAGGACACGCGCAGATCGTCGACCGCGAGGAAGGGCGCGGTCATGATGGCCTCACCCGCGGGTCAATGAAGGCGTAGAGGATGTCGACGATGGGGTTGGCGACGATGATGAACGCCGCGGTGATCAGCGTGATGCCGACAAGAATCGACTGATCCGGGTTGAGCACGGACGAGATGGCCAGGCTGCCCAGACCCGGCAGGCTGAAGATGGTCTCGAGAATGATCGCGCCGCCGAGCAGACCGGCCAGGTCGAGTCCTGCGGCCGTGACGATCGGAGTCAGGCCCGCACGCAGTGCGTGCTTGCCGATGACGGTGCGTTCCTTCAAGCCCTTGGCTCGCGCCGTGCGAATGAAGTCCTCGCTCAGCGTCTCGAGCATCTGACTTCGCGTCAGGCGCGTGTAGAACGCGGCGTACAAGATGGCGAGCACGATCCACGGCAGGATCATCGTTTGCAGGAACTGGACCGGGTCTTCCCAGGGGTTGACGTAGTCCGGGAACGGCAGGAGTTGCCATCGAATGATGACGAAGAAGATGACGACGAGGCCGATGAAGAACGACGGCAGCGAGTAGCCGATGAGCGAGACACCGGTGATCGCCTTGTCCTGCCAGCGGCCGCGGCGCAGCGCGCTGTAGACACCGAGGCCGACACCGCCGATGAGGAAGATGACGAAGGCGCCGAGCGCGAGGAAGACGGTGGCCGGGAGGCGGTCGAGGATGAGTTCGAGGACCGGCTCGGACTTGGTGAACGACCAGCCCAGGCACGGTGCCTCGCAGACGAGCGCACCGTCACCGACGCCGTAGGTGCGGCCAACGAAGATGGCCGAGAGGAAGAGCCAGTACTGCTCGAAGATCGACTTGTCGAGACCCAACCTGGCTCTGTTGAGTTCGATGGTCTGGTCGGTGCAGATCTTGCCGCAGGTCAGCCGCGCCACATCGGCCGGCAGGATGCTGAACAGGAAGAAGACCGCGAAGCTCAGCAGGAGCAGAAGCAGAAGCATGATCAACACGCGGCGCACGATGAATGCGGTCACTTCCTACTCCCTCCTCGCTCTGGCCTGAGTCTCAATAAGTGCTACGCGTGGAGGGGGCGGCGAACCGCCCCCTCCACGATGGAGCAAATTACTGTGCGGCGTACATGATCGGGTACGGGTAGGACCCGTACGCCGCCCAGCTGAAGATCGGACCGACACCGGTGCCCGCCAGACGCTGGTCACGACCGAAGCGGGTCGGGACCGTCCACATCTTCTGGGCTGCGATCTTGTCGAGCTCCTGCCACATGGTGGCCTGAGTCTCGCGATCGAGCTCAACCGATGCTGCCTGAACCTGCTTGTTGAACTCATTGTCGTCCACCTTCGACAGGTTCCAGCCCTGGACGAACAGCGGCGGGATGACGGTGGAGGCGTTGGGCCAGTCCGGGCCCCAGCCGCCGAACATGATCTCGTTGCCGTCCTTGAACACGACGCCGTAGTACTGGCCGCGCTCAATCGGGTTCGGCTTCACCGTGATGCCGGCGCGGGCGAGAGACTCGACCCAGATGGCCACGGCCTTGTCGTTGTCCTCGGTCTGGCCGTAGTCGACGGTGATCTCCGTCGGGCAGTTGTTGCCCTCGGCGAGCAGCTTCTTGGCGAACTCCGGGTCACCGGTGCCGGGCACGGGCTGGCCGAGGAGACCGTCCCACAGACCTGTCGGCGCGTAGTCGATGCCGATGTTCGGCTTGACGACACCGTCGGCGAGCTCACCGGCGTAGGTGCCACCGGCGTTGAGCAGCAGGGCGTCGCGGTCGAGGGCGACACCAATGGCCTGGCGGCACTTCTCGTCCGGAATCTTCTCCGCGTTGACGGCCGCGTAGATGGTGTACGGATCGAAGGCGTCAATGCGACGCGACTCGTACTGCGGATCCTCGAACACGACGGGGAGAGCGGCCGTGGTCAGGCTCTGGACCATGGCGTAGGCGTCGTCGCCGGAGCTCTGCATGACGCGCTGCTCGCCGACGGTCTCTTCGATACCGAAGTCGACGACCCAGCTATCCGGCAAAGCCAGACGGTAGGGATCGCTGTCCTTGTTCCACGCCTCGTTGCGGACGAGGACGAGCTTGCCGCCGGCGCCCTTGGAGTACTCGGCGATCTTGTACGGACCGTTGGACATCGGCTTGTTGGCGTACTCCTCGCCCGTCGCCATGCCAGCCGGCACAGCGCTGAAGCCGAGGGTCACGGCGTAGTTGAAGTCCGGAACCGGCTGGTTCAAGTTGAAGGTGATGGTGTTGCCCTCGCACGTCACGGCCTTGTCGAAGAGCTCCTGGCCGGTGCCGTCCGCGGGGCCGGCGTACGCCGAGTTGCCCTCTTCGTCGACGGGGATGTCGAGGTAGGACACGGCGTAAACGGGGCCACCCTCGGCGAGGCCGGTGTCGAACTGGCGCGAGGTGCCGTAGGCGACGTCCTCACAGGTGACGGGCGAGCCGTCTTCCCAGGTGATGCCGTCACGCAGGGTGAAGGACCAGGTCTTGCCCTCATTCGTCACGGTGCCGGTGTCGGTCGCCATGTCGGGGACGAGGGTCGTGCCCTCGGTGTCGCCCGGGGCAACCTGGTACGCCGTGAGCGAGCGCATGATCGTCGCACCGAGGAACGCGAGGTCCTCACCGGTGTAGATGACCTGCGGATCCAGCGAGAGCAACTGCTCGGCGCTGGTCAAGATGCTCAGCGTGCCACCCGCCTGGCCGTCGCCACCGGACGACGAGGACGACGAGGAGTCGCCACCGGACGAGGACGACGAGGAATCTCCACCCGAAGAGGACGACGAGGAGTCGCCTCCCGAGGAGCTGCCACCACAGGCAGCGAGAACGAGGGCTCCAGACGCGATACCGATCGCGAGGGCCGCCCCCTTCCGGTACTTCAGCATATTTCCTCCTTGTGTGCAGAACGGGCCGCGCGCGACGGCGCGACCCCTCCCCCGAGAAACGCACCGTGGGCGTTGGCGGTAGGGAGTTCGTGGTGACGGCTCATCGGGTGGCCGCCTTGGGGTCGAGGGCATCGCGCACCGAATCACCAGCAAGGTTGAAGGCAACAACGATGATGACGAGCAGCGTGCCCGGGATGAAGAGATAGGAAGGTACGAGAGTCCAGTACTGAGTCGAGGCACCGAGCATGGCCCCGAAGGACGGGTCCGGCGGCAGGACGCCGACACCGAGGAAGGACAGCACAGCCTCGGTGGCGACATAGACCGGGAGAAGCAGCGTGGCGTAGACCAGGATCGGCGCCCACAGGTTGGGCAGGATCTCGCGGAAGAGGATGCGCGGGGTGCTGGCGCCCAAGGAGACCGCCGACTCGACGAACTCACGCTCGCGCAGGCTCAGCACCTCGCCACGAACGATGCGCGCGAGATAGGGCCAGCCGAAGATGCCGAGCACGAGGATGAGATACGTGATGCGCGAGGCGTTGCCCTCGGGTACGCCGAGGTCGGTGAGGCGCTGGGTCATGGTGCCGGACAGGGCCAGGATGATCAGGAAGAACGGGAAGGCGAGGATCAGGTCCATCAGCCGACCGATGGAGGCATCGACCCAACCGCGCGCGTAGCCGGAGATGATGCCGAAGAGCGTGCCGAGGATGACGACGAGGATCGTGGCCGCGATCGCGATGAGCAACGAGATACGCAGGCCGTAGATCAGGCGAGCGAAGATGTCGCGGCCGGTCCCCCATTCGACGCCCAGTGGGTGTTCCCAACTAGCGCCACCCCAGGGGCCAAGTGGTTTGCCGCCGGCCGGGTCGAGGACGTCGGGGTCCAGGGAGTACGGGTCCACGCCGAGGAGTCCGGTGATGACCGGAGCGAAGATCGCGGCGAGCAGGAAGAACGCCAGGATGATCGTGGAGATGATAAAGGTCTTGTCGCGACGCAACCGGCCCCAGGCGATCTGCGCAAGCGAGCGCCCCTTGACGTCAGCGACGTCGGCCACCACGGCCTCGTCCTGCGATGGGACCACCTGCGACACGCCCAACCCTCCCTGTGAAGAGTCCACGCACCGTCGGGGCCACCCCGGCAGCGCCGCAACTGTACGACCGCACCCCTACCTCGGAGTAACTTCCGGGACCGACCCGAGGCATTCGTAATCAATTCGCGACCATCGGTTGCGGCTGCCTTGGGCCCGGAAAGGGACCAAAGGCCCCATTCGCCTCAGCGCCACGTGATCTTTGTCCCCCAACGGGGTGACCCGGGGGGAGCGATCGCCCCGGCGAGATCGGTGCAGCGGGTCTACTTCGCGCGGTTGCGGGACTTCGCGCGGTCGGTCGCGGCGAGTTGGACCTTGCGGATGCGAACGGCGTTCGGAGTGACCTCGACGCACTCGTCTTCCCGACAGAACTCCAGCGCCTGCTCAAGCGACAACTGCTTGTGCGGAATGAGCGGGACCAGGACCTCACCGGAGGACGAGCGCATGTTGGTGAGCTTCTTCTCCTTGGTCGGATTGACGTCCATGTCATCCGAACGGGAGTTCTCGCCAACGATCATGCCTTCGTAGACCTCGGTGCCCGGGCCGACGAACATCGTGCCGCGCTCCTGCAGATTGGCCAGCGCATAGCCGGTGGTCGGACCGGTGCGATCGGCGACGAGGGACCCCGTGGGTCGTGTGCGCAACTCGCCGTGCCACGGCTCGTAACGATCGAAGACGTGGTGAAGCAGTCCGGTGCCGCGCGTCTCGGTGAGGAACTCGGTGCGAAAACCGATGAGTCCACGGGCCGGGACGAGGTAGTCCATGCGCACCCAGCCGGTGCCGTGGTTGACCATCTGCTCCATGCGCCCCTTGCGCAGCGCCATGAGTTGGGTGACGACACCGAGGTAGTCCTCGGGGATGTCGACGCTCAATCGCTCGACCGGCTCGCAGAGCTTGCCGTCAATCTCGCGGGTGACCACCTGCGGTTTGCCGACGGTGAGTTCGAATCCCTCGCGCTTCATCATCTCCACGAGGATCGCGAGCTGGAGTTCACCACGACCCTGGACCTCCCAGGTGTCCGGCCGTTCGGTCGGCAGTACGCGGATCGAGACGTTGCCGATGAGTTCTTGCTCGAGGCGGCTCTTCACCATGTTCGCGGTGAGTTTGGTGCCGCCGCTGCGCCCCGCGAGCGGGGAGGTGTTGATGCCGAAGGTCATCGAGATCGACGGCTCATCGACGGTGATCACCGGTAGGGCCACCGGGGTCTCCGGGTCAGCGAGGGTCTCGCCGATGGTGATGTCGGGGATGCCCGCGACCGCGATGATGTCGCCGGGGCCGGCTTCGGCGACGGGCACACGATCCAGCGCCTCGGTCATGAGCAGTTCGACGACCTTGGCCCGCTCGACGGATCCGTCGGCCTTCATCCAGGCCACCTGCTGACCCTTGCGGATGGTGCCCTCGTGCACGCGGCACAGGGCGAGACGGCCGAGGTACGGCGAGGCATCGAGATTGGTGACGTGCGCCTGCAGCGGCGCGTCCTCGTCGTACGACGGGGCAGGGATGGCGTCGAGCAGGGTAGCGAAGAGCGGCTCGAGGCTGTCATCAGCCGGCATGCCGCCGTTCTCCGGGCGTTCGAGCGAGGCGCGTCCGGCCTTGGCGCTGGTGTAGACGATGGGGAAGTCGATCTGCTCGTCGGTTGCATCGAGATCGAGGAAGAGGTCGTAGGCCTCGTCGACGACCTCGGCGATCCGCGAGTCGGGTCGATCGACCTTGTTGATGACCAGGACGACGGGGAGCCTCTTGGCCAGCGCCTTGCGCAGGACGAAGCGAGTCTGCGGGAGCGGCCCCTCCGAGGCGTCGACGAGGAGGACGACGCCGTCCACCATCTCCAGCCCGCGCTCGACCTCGCCGCCGAAGTCGGCGTGACCCGGGGTGTCGATGATGTTGAAGGTGACGCCGCCCTCGGGGGCCGACGGGCCGACGTAGCGCACCGAGGTGTTCTTGGCGAGGATCGTGATGCCCTTCTCCCGCTCCAGATCCATCGAGTCCATGACGCGGTCATCGACATCCTGGTTGGCGCGGAAGGCTCCGGACTGCCACAGCATGGCGTCGACGAGGGTGGTCTTGCCGTGGTCGACGTGGGCGACGATGGCGATATTGCGCAGGTCTGAGCGGGTGGCGGTCACCGGGAGACCCTACGTGGGACCCTGACCCAGCCTCGCCACCGCCTCCACATCGGACTCCAGCCACGGGATGCTGTCGAACTCCGACGGACTCACCCAGCGCAACTCGTCATGGTGATCAAGGGCCTGTGGCTCGCCCTCGACCAGGCGCGCGACGTAGAGGTGGAGGACGAGGTTGTCATGCAGCGGCCACTCCCCCGGCACCCGACGGACGACCTCGATCCCGACGCCGAGCTCCTCGCGCAGTTCCCGGACGAGTGCCGACTCCTCGGACTCCCCCGGCTCGACCTTGCCCCCCGGGAACTCCCAACGCCCTGCCGCCCAGTCGGGCTTGGTACGCCGGGCCGCGAGGTAGCGGCCATCACGTTCGATGGCACCGGCGACGACGACAGTGTTCATGCGATCTCGATGTTCATGCGATCTCGATGTTCATGCGATCTCGATGTT
>CAYGMM010000022.1:0-1558 GCA_964351035.1 uncultured Actinomyces sp. | reverse complement strand
GTTCATGCGATCTCGATGTTCATGCGATCTCGATGTTCATGCGATCTCGATGTTCATGCGATCTCGATGTTCGCCGAACGCCACGCAATCTCGGCGGCTTGACCGCGATCAGCACTCACCAGAATGTAGTCGGTATCGAAGGTGGCAACGGCGAGGATCGCGATGCCGGCGGCGGCGAGTGGCGCGGTGAGCGCGGCCATAACACCGACAACATCGAAGGCCATCGAATCCGGCACGCGGTAGGCGAGCCAGGGCGCTTCGGTGCGCTGAGCCTCGAGCCGGATCCCGGCGTCGGTGATGATGCTCAGCTCATTGTCCGAGCGCGAGACGGACACGAAGGGCGACTGCCACACCGTGTCGGGGATGGCCGCATCCGGCGCCAGGCGATGGACGGCGTACTCACCGGGGACCCTCGACAGGCGCGGAGACATGTCCGGATCCTACGGTTGATCGGAATCGCCCACCGGGAAGAAGGCTCATCATGACGTGGTACTCCGAGGTCCCCGCGCGGCGCGCGCGACAGATCGCCGGCGATGTGTGGTTGGTGGCGTGGAGCGCCCTGTGGATCTGGGTCGCGGTGCGACTACACGACCTCATCATGAACCTCGCCGGTCCGGGCCTCGCCATCTCGAGCAGCGCGTCCGATCTCGCCGACCAATTCGCTGATGCGGGGACGGCGGTAGCGCAAGTGCCCCTCATCGGTGACGCCCTGCGGTCACCCTTCGACGGCATGGACACCGCGGCGAGCGCCATCGCCGATGCCGGTCAGACCTCGGCCGATGCGGTAGGCCTGCTCGCCAGGTTCCTCGCCATTGCACTCGGGGTGCTCGGCATCGCTTCGTGGGCGATGGTGTGGATTCCGATCCGGGTTGCCTTCATCCGCCGGGCCACCGCCGCACGACGCTTCCTGGACGCCACCGACGACCTTGACCTGTTTGCCCTGCGCGCGATGGCGCGCCAGCCGCTGCACCTGCTCGCCCGGATCAGCGACGACCCGGCGGGCGCGTGGCGGCGCGGCGACCGGGACGTGATCTCGGCGCTCGCATCGCTCGAACTACGTACCGAAGGCCTGGTGCGCTAGTCAGTCGGCCAGGAAGTTGCCGAGCGAATCCAGATAACTCTCCATGCCCTGTTGCGCCATCTGCGCCTGCTCGGCCGGCATGTCGCCGTACTGCGCATAGCGCACCCAACACCCCGCCTCGCGCGGCTCGATATCGATGACCACCAGGTGCTGCTCGGCCTCGTCCGAGTGCTCGAGGAAGTCGGCCTCATCCTGTGAGTAAGACATCGAGTGGATGACGCGCGCGGGCTCATCGACCTCGGTGTAGCGACCCCAGAAGTAGGCGATGTGCCCGTACGCCGAAGCGTCTACCGCGGTGGCCCACCGGCCGCCGATCACCGGCTCCGACACGGTCGCTCCGGGGACGACGGAGAGTTCGGTCGGGGTGTACCACTCCTCAAGGGCGGCGGCGTCCGTCCAGGCATGCCACATGCGATCGACCGGAACGGCGTACTCACGCTCCACGGAATAGGCGAGATCACTCATGGCGCGATGGTG
>CAYGMM010000021.1:6063-23843 GCA_964351035.1 uncultured Actinomyces sp. | reverse complement strand
GCCACCCGCGTCGAGCAGCGCACCGACTTCGACAAGCTCGTCATCGACGTCGAGACCAAGCCGTGCATGCTGCCGCGCGATGCGGTCGCTTCCGCCGGCAAGACCCTCGTCGAGCTCTTCGGCCTGGCTCGTGAGTTGAACGTCGACGCCGAGGGCATCGACATCGGCCCGTCGCCGGCCGATGCATTCGTCGCCGAGCAACTGTCGACCCCCATCGAGCAGCTGGACCTCACGGTTCGCTCGTACAACTGCCTCAAGCGCGAGGGCATCCACACCGTGGGTGAGCTCGTTGGTCGCAGCGAGGCGGACCTGCTCGACATCCGCAATTTCGGAGCCAAGTCCATCGACGAGGTCAAGGTCAAGCTCGTCGGCCTCGGACTGGCCCTCAAGGACAGCCCGCCCGGATTCGACCCCGGCGCCGCCGTCTACTTCAGCGATGAAGATGACGACGACGACCTGGATCTGGTCGAGGACGAGCAGCTCTAACAACGCCACCCGGACAAGGAGTTCTACATCATGCCTACGCCTACCAAAGGTGCCCGCCTGGGTGGCGGTCCCGCCCACGAGCGCCTCATGCTCGCCAACCTGGCGACGGCGCTGTTCGAGCATGGCCGCATCACCACGACGGAGGCCAAGGCCAAGCGCCTTCGCCCCCTGGCCGAGCGCCTGATCACCTTCGCCAAGCGCGGTGACCTGGCCGCCCGACGTCGCGTGCTCACCGTCGTTCGCGACAAGGGTGTCGTGCACGTTCTGTTCACCGAGATCGGCCCGCGTTACGAGAACCGACATGGCGGCTACACCCGGATCATCAAGCTCGGCCCGCGCAAGGGCGACAACGCGCCCATGGCCGTGATCGAGCTCGGCGAGCCGCTCGCGGAGCAGGTCGTGGCCGAGGCCACCGGTGCCACCAAGCGCGCCGCGAAGGAGAAGGCTGCGGCGGCTGCCGCGCCCGCCCCCGCTGCCGAGGAGGCTCCGGCCGAGGAGACCGCGGCCGCCGAGGTCGTCGCTGATGAGGCTGAGGTCGCTGCGGAAGCCGCTGGAGACACTCCGGAGGAAGCCGCCGAGGTCGAGGCCGCGGCCGATGCCGACGTTGAGACTGAGGCTGACGCCGAGGAGACCGAGGCTGACGCCGACAAGAAGGACGAGTCCTGACCGACTCACCGTCATCGAATCAGCCCGTCACCGGAGTATCCGGTGACGGGCTGATTCGTCTGCGCCTCGACATCGCCTACGACGGCCGCGAGTTCCACGGCTGGGGCGCGCAGCCCGCGGAGACGGGCCTGCGCACCGTGCAGGGGGAACTGCAGCGGGTGCTCGGTCACCTCTTCGGCGTCCCTGTCGCGGTGCAGTGTGCCGGCCGTACGGACGCGGGCGTGCATGCCCACGGCCAGGTGGCACATGTCGATGTGCCCGATGGGTCGGACGTGGATGTCCGCCGAATGAACCGTGCGCTGCCGGACGACGTTCGCATCCTCTCGGCCGAGCCCGTGTCGGACGACTTCGACGCACGGTTCTCGGCTATCTGGCGCCGATACAACTACCGAGTGTGCGATGACGGCGTGGGCCCGGACCCACTGCTGCGCCACCAGGTGCTGCCGTGGTCGCGACCGCTGGACCTCGCGCGGATGAATGATGCGGCCGCCCCGCTTCTGGGAGAGCATGACTTCGCGCCATTCTGCAAGCAGCGCGAGTTCGCGACGACCGTGCGCGGGTTGCAGCGGCTGGACTGGGCGCGCGATGAATCGGGTGTCGCGGTGATGACGATCCAAGCGGATGCCTTCTGTCATTCCATGGTGCGGTCGCTGGTGGGCGCCCTGCTCCCGGTCGGCGATGGGCGACGACCGATCGATTGGCCTGCACAGATCCTCGCCTCGGGGGTCAAGGACTCCGGGGTGACGACCATGCCGGCGTACCCCCTGGTTCTCGAAGAAGTCGGCTACCCGCCGCCGCAAGAGTGGGCCGCTCGTCAACAGCGCACGCGCGTGCGCCGGGACTCCTGATGGGTGGGGACTTCTAATGGGTGGGGACTTCTAATGGGCTGGGGCGCATAGTGGGACACATCGACGTCCAGCACGTGACGTATTCCCTGCCGGACGGGCGGGTCCTCCTCGACGACGTCTCCTTCCGCGTGGGTGAAGGCACGACCGCGGCCCTCATCGGGGCGAACGGAGCGGGCAAGACCACCCTCATGCGCATGATCGCGGGCGATCTCGCGCCCGATGAGGGCAGTGTCGTTTCCACCGGCGGACTGGGGGTCATGCGGCAGTTCGTCGGCCAGGACCAGGGGCTCGACGTACGTGGACTGCTGCTGACCACCGCGCGACCGGCCTTGCAGGCCGCGGCCGCAGAAGTGGACGCCTGCGAACTGGCACTGATGGACCATGAGGACGAGGCGACGCAGATGCGGTACGCGCAGGCGCTGGCCGACTACGCCGACGCCGGCGGCTACGACGCCGAAGTGCAGTGGGATGTCGTGTGCACCGCGGCGCTGGGATTGCCGTATGAGTCGGTGCGATACCGCTCCGCTGACACGCTGTCGGGCGGCGAGCGCAAGCGACTGGTCCTCGAGGCTCTCCTGCGCGGACCGGACGAGGTCCTGTTGCTGGACGAGCCGGACAACTTCCTTGACGTGCCGGCCAAGATCTGGCTGGAGCGGCAGTTGCGCAGCACCCCCAAGACCGTGCTCCTCATCAGCCACGACCGGGCGTTGCTCGACCAGGCCGCCGACGTGATCATCACGGTCGAGCTCGGTGCGGCCGGCAATTCAGTGTGGGTCCACGGCGGCAGATTTGCGACGTACGCCGACGCCCGCGCCGATCGATTCAGCCGGCTGGAGGAGTTGCGCCGGCGATGGGATGAGGAGCATCGCAAACTCAAGGACCTCGTGCAGATGTACAAGACGAAGGCGGCCTACAACGATGGGCTCGCGTCGAGGTACCAGGCGGCGCAGACGCGGTTGCGGATGTTCGAGGAGGCTGGACCACCGCAGGCCGTGCCGGTGCGGCAGTCGCTCAAGATGCGCCTCGGCGGTGGCCGCACGGCCAAGCGGGCGGTCATCTGCGAAGACCTCGCGCTCACCGGGCTGACCGAGGCCTTCGATTTGGAGATCTGGTTCGGTGAACGGGTCGGCATCCTCGGGCGCAACGGCGCGGGCAAGTCGCATCTGCTGCGGCTGCTCGCGCTCGGCGGCACCGACCCGGATCTGCCACCGCTCGGCGACGTGCCCATCGCGCCTGTGGCCCACACCGGAATCGCCCGGTTGGGCTCGCGGGTGCGGGCCGGGTGGTTCGCGCAGACGCACACCCGACCTGACCTGCAGGGCCGAACGCTGCTGGAGATCCTGCATCGCGGCGACGGCGATCGGCAGGGGATGGGACGCGAGCCAGCCAGCCGGGCCCTGGACCGCTATGGCCTCGCCGGAGCTGCGGAGCGACCGTTCACGACCCTGTCCGGCGGCCAGCAGGCCCGGTTCCAGATCCTGCTTCTCGAACTCTCCGGGGCCACCTTGCTCTGCCTGGATGAGCCCACGGACAATCTGGATCTGGAGAGCGCTGAGGCCCTGGAGGGGGCCCTGGCGCAGTTCACCGGGACCGTGCTCGCGGTGACCCATGACCGGTGGTTCACAAGGGGATTCGACCGCTTCGTGGTGGTCGGTCAGGACGGGTCGGTGACGACGAGCGAGGAGCCGGTCTGGGGCCTGGAGGGGGCGTTTTGACCCCTCGTGCCGGCCGCGGGTAGTCTAAGCGGTCGTTGTGCCCGGTCCCGGGCACTTTCGAAACAAGAGGTTCCTGTGCGCACGTACACCCCCAAGACCGGCGAGGTCACCCGTGAGTGGCTCGTCATCGACGCGACCGACGTCGTCCTCGGCCGACTCGCCTCCCAGACCGCCACGCTGCTGCGCGGCAAGCACAAGCCGGTCTTCGCGCCGCATGTCGACACCGGCGACTTCGTCATCATCATCAATGCTGACAAGGTTGCGCTCACCGGCAGCAAGCGCGAGCAGAAGATGGACTACCGCCACTCGGGTTACCCGGGCGGTCTGCGCGCCACCTCGTACGCCGACCTCCTCGAGTCCGACCCTCGTCGCGCCGTGGAGAAGGCCGTCCGCGGCATGCTGCCGCACAACAAGCTCGGTCGTCAGCAGATGACCAAGCTCAAGGTCTACTCCGGCCCGGATCATCCGCACGCCGCGCAGAAGCCCACGCCGTACACCATCACGCAGGTCGCGCAGTAGCGGGCACGGCGTAGGAAAGGAACTGAACCAGTGAGCGTCACCGATACCGAACTCCACGACGAGGACGTCCCGTCGGAGTACACCACCGAGACCCCGTCGTCGGCCCCTGTCGCCGCCGATCGTCCCGTTGTCACCGCCCCCGGTGGTGCCACGGGTCGCCGCAAGGAGGCCATCGCTCGCGTTCGCCTGGTGCCCGGCACCGGCCGCTGGACCATCAATGGTCGCGACTTGGAGTCCTACTTCCCCAACAAGGTGCACCAGCAAGAGGTCAACGAGCCTTTCGTGACGCTGGGCCTCGAGGGGTGCTATGACGTCATCGCCCGCATGTCCGGTGGCGGCATCTCCGGTCAGGCCGGGGCCCTGCGTCTCGGCATCGCCCGCGCCCTGAACGAGATCGACGAAGAGGGCAATCGTCCGGCGCTGAAGAAGGCCGGCTTCCTCACTCGCGACGCCCGGGCCAAGGAGCGCAAGAAGTACGGCCTGAAGAAGGCCCGCAAGGCGCCCCAGTACAGCAAGCGCTAGTCGCGCTGCCGTGGGCGGTCGCCTCTTCGGCACCGACGGCGTGCGAGGCCTGGCCAACCGGGATCTCACCGCCGAGTTGGCGCTTGGTCTCGCTGCCTCCGCGGCCCATGTCCTCGGCGATGCCGGGGCCCTGAACGCCGCCGGATCGGGTCGGCCCCTCGCCGTCGTTGGGCGGGATCCGCGCGCCAGTGGGGAGTTCCTCGAAGCCGCGGTCGTGGCTGGTCTTGCCAGTGCCGGCGTTGACGTCCTTCTCGTGGGCGTCGTGCCGACTCCCGCCGTCGCCTTCCTCACCGCCTCCGCGGGAGCAAGCCTCGGGGTCATGCTGTCGGCGTCGCACAATCCGATGCCGGACAACGGCATCAAGTTCTTCGATGGCTCGGGCCACAAACTCCCCGACGCGGTGGAAGACGCCATCGAGGCACGCCTGGCTGAAGTCTGGGATCGCCCCACCGGCGCCGCCGTCGGTCGCGTGCGCGAGATGCCCGATGCGCGCGCCCGCTACGTTGATCACCTTCTGGCGGCCTGCCCGACTCCGTTGGACGGATTACGCGTGGTTGTCGACACGGCGAACGGTGCCGCGGCCGAGGTATCTCCGGAGGCCATGCGTCGCGCGGGTGCTGAGGTGCTCGCGATCCACTCCTCGCCGGACGGGCTCAACATCAACGCCGGCTGCGGGAGCACGCATCTGGAAGATCTCGTCGCGGCCGTCGTCGAGCACGGTGCCGACATCGGCATCGCCCACGATGGCGATGCGGATCGTTGCCTGGCCGTTGACGCGAGCGGCGAGATCATTGATGGCGATCAGATCCTGGCGATCCTCGCGCTGGGTATGCGCGATGCGGGGTCCCTCGCGGGGGAGACCGTTGTCGCGACGGTCATGTCCAACCTTGGGTTCAAGATTGCGATGCAGGCCGCCGGCATCACCATGGTCGAGACGGCGGTGGGCGATCGCTACGTCCTCGAAGCCATGCGCGCCGGTGGGTACCGCCTCGGTGGTGAGCAGAGCGGGCATGTGATCCTGCTCGAGCACGCGACCACGGGTGACGGCACGCTCACCGCATTGGCCCTGCTCGGTCGCATGGCGCAGACCGGGCTGTCCCTCGCCGAACTTGCCGCGGTCGTGCAGCGGCTCCCGCAGGTGCTCATCAACGTCTCCGGCGTCGATCGTTCGGCGGTGGATGCTCACCCCGACGTACGCGCGGCCGTGACCGCGGTCGAGGAGCGACTTGGCGCAACGGGGCGCGTGCTGCTTCGACCGTCGGGCACCGAGCCCATCGTGCGCGTGATGGTGGAGGCGCCGACGCTCGATGAGGCCACGGCCGCAGCCGAGGCGATCGCGGCCGTCGTCCGCGCGAATCTCGCCCTGTAGTGCTCTCGACCGTTTGTCCCGCTTAGCGGGAGAAACGGTCGATGATGTCGTGTTTTCCCGCGCTATCGACCATGTGTCCCGCTGCCGTGGTCGTTCGAAACGCGCCGGTGATGGCGACGTATGCGAAACCTGCGCAGGACCAGCAGGGTCAGGGAGCCGGCGACCGCCATCCCGGTGATGTTGATGCCGAGTTGGAGGGCACTGCCGGTGATTTCCTCCCAATCCCGGAACGGCAGGGCCAGCGCGATGTTGCCCGCGGCCGGGATGGTGGTCACGGAGATGAAGACGCCGGTGAGCGTCGCGGACCGACCGGTCACCAGGGCGAGTACGCCAGCGATCCCCGCGATGATGGCGATGACGATGGACCAGTTGTCCGGTCTGTAGATGAACTCGGTGAGGGGACGGGGCCCGGTCACCGCCGAGCTCGTCACCCACCCCAGTTGGGCGAGCAGGAGGAACGCCGCGGTTGTGATGGCGATGGCGATGGTGAAACCGAGGATGAGAGTTCGCAGCGCCGACCACAGCAGATGCGGTCGCTTGGTCACCAACGCGACACCGAGGGCGGCGATGGCGCCGAACTCCGGACCGAGCACCATCGCCCCGATGATGAGGACCTGTGAGTCGAGCACGATGGCGATGGATGCGATCGCGGTGGCCATCGTCATGAAGGCGAGGAATCCCCAGGTCAATCCCGACGCGTCGTACGCCTCTTGAACGACGTCCGTCCAGACAACGGCGTCCTGGTCATCCGGCGCCTCCGACTGCTGCACCGCCAGGGCGCGATGCGATGTCCATCCGCTGAGGGGGGTGGTCTCGATCGTGCCGCGTTCGGCCACTCCAAGATGCTGCAATCGTCCGATCACCGCGTCGGCGGTGGTCCGCGGGATGGTGGCGACCAGTAGGTCACCCGCCGGCTCACGGCTGCCGCCCGGGACGACGGCCAGGGACACGAGCGAGGGCTCGCTGGCCAGGAGCGACTGCGCATCGGCGGCGAGATCCGCCGGGCAGAACACCCGCAGGCTCAACATGGCTTGATTCTTGCCTCTTGGGACCCACGGCGTGGGCGTTCGACACGGCCCGAGCGCGTACGCTGGCCCCCATGTGCGGCATCGTGGGCTACGTCGGGGAGAAGCAGGCTCTCGAGGTGGTGGTCGAGGGACTGCGTCGCCTGGAGTACCGCGGCTACGACTCCGCAGGAGTGGCCGTCGTCACCGGCGACCAGCTTGATGTGCGCAAGAAGGCCGGCAAGTTGGCCAATCTGGAGAGCCTGCTGGGTTCTGACCCCCTCGCTGCGGCGACGATCGGGATCGGCCACACCCGTTGGGCAACCCATGGCGGACCGACGGACGCCAATGCGCACCCGCATATCAGTGCCGATGGCACGGTGGCGGTGATCCACAACGGCATCATCGAGAACTTCGCCGAGATCCGTGATGAGTTGATCGCCGCGGGCATCGAACTCTCCTCGGAGACCGACACTGAGGTGGTCGCCCACCTGCTGGCGGCGGAGTTGCCGCAATGCGAGGGGGATCTTGCCGAGGCGATGCGCCGCACCTGTCGGCAACTCGAAGGGGCCTTCACCCTTGTCGCTGTCGTCGCCGATCATGTGGACGTCGTGGTGGCCGCGCGCCGCAACTCACCGCTGGTCGTCGGCCTGGGGGAGGGTGAGAATTTCCTCGCCTCCGACGTCGCCGCCTTCGTTTCACACACCCGTGAAGCACTCGAACTCGGCCAAGACCAGGTCGTTGAGATCTCACGGGACTCGGTTGTCGTCACCGACTTCGACGGCAATGACGTCGAAGTCACACCCTTCACCGTCACCTGGGATGCCTCCGCGGCGGAGAAGGGCGGCTATGACCTGTTCATGCTCAAAGAGATCGACGAGCAGCCCAAAGCGGTGGCGGACGCGCAGCGTGGTCGCGTGGGCCGAGATGGCCGGCTCCATCTCGATGAGATGCGCCTGACCGATGCCGAGCTCCGTGAAATCGACAAGATCATCGTTGTTGCCTGCGGTACGGCGTACCACGCGGGACTGGTAGCCAAGTACGCCATCGAACACTGGACCCGCATCCCCGTTGACGTCGAACTCGCCAGCGAGTTCCGCTACCGCGATCCGATCGTCGATGCTCGCACGCTCACCATCGCGATTTCCCAGTCCGGCGAGACGATGGACACACTCATGGCGCTGCGGCACGCGCGCGAGCAGGGGTCGCGCGCATTGGCCATCTGCAACACGGTGGGCTCCACGATCCCGCGCGAATGCGATGCGGTCCTCTACACGTACGCCGGACCGGAGGTCGCCGTCGCGTCCACCAAGGCCTTCCTCACGCAGATCATCGCGGCGTACCTCGTCGGGCTCTATCTCGCGCAGGTACGCGGCAACATGTTCGGCGACGAGATCCGCAGCGTTCTCACCGATCTGTCGGACATGCCCCAGGCGGTGGACCTCGTACTCGATACCAGCGAAGGTGTCCAGGCCCTCGCGCGCGAACTCGTGGACGCGAAGTCAGTGCTCTTCCTTGGCCGCCATGTCGGCTACCCCGTCGCCCTCGAGGGCGCCCTCAAACTCAAGGAACTCGCCTACATGCACGCCGAAGGGTTCCCCGCCGGTGAACTCAAGCACGGCCCGATCGCTCTGATCGAACCTGGTGTTCCGGTCATCTGCATCGTTCCGTCGCCCCAGGGTCGTGCGGTCCTGCACGGCAAGATGATTTCCAACATTCAAGAGGTGCGCGCTCGCGGTGCTCGCACCATCGTCGTGGCCGAAGAGGGTGACGAGTCGGTCGTGCCCTTCGCTGACGACATCATCCGCGTGCCGGCCGTGCCGACGCTCATGCAGCCTCTCGTGTCCACGGTG
Source organism: uncultured Actinomyces sp. (assembly GCA_964351035.1). Lineage (GTDB taxonomy): Bacteria > Actinomycetota > Actinomycetes > S36-B12 > S36-B12 > Mxb001. The sequence goes on along the minus strand of CAYGMM010000021.1, from coordinate 14,861 downwards.
CCCCTGCAAATCTTCGCGTGCGCGATGGCCACCGTGAAGGGGCACGACGTCGATCAGCCCCGCAATCTCGCCAAGTCCGTCACCGTGGAGTAGCGATGATCGTCGGTATCGGCATCGACATCGTCGTCATCGCCCGGTTCGCCGGAATGATGGAACGACGCCCCGGCATGGTGGACCGCCTCTTCACCGAACGCGAGTCCCGATTGCCCAGTGGTGACCTGCGCGGCCCCGCCTCGCTCGCGGCCCGATTCGCCGCGAAGGAGGCCATCGCCAAGGCTCTCGGTGCGCCCGCGGGCATGGCGTGGCACGACTGCGAGATCCTCGTCGACGAGTCGGGACGGCCACACGTGGAGGCCCGGGGCACGGTGGCGGCCGTCGCCGAAGACCTTGGCATCGAGCGCTGGCACCTATCCCTCACGCACGATGGTGACAATGCGGTGGCCCAGGCGATCGGGGAGGCGCGATGACCGGCGTGTACGACGTGGCCGCGGTGCGTCGAGCGGAGGAGTCGCTGATGGCGACCTTGCCGGCGGGCACCCTCATGGAGCGAGCCGCGACGGGTTTGGCCGACGCGTGCGCCACTCTGCTTCGCGAGTCCGGTACCGACATTGTCGGCAGCCGCATCGTCCTGCTCGTCGGTCGCGGCAACAACGGTGGCGACACGCTCTACGCCGGGGCACGACTGGCCCGCCGCGGTGCGCAGGTTCGCGCCGTCTGCCTGTCCGAGACCTGGCACGAGGCCGGTGCAGCCGCACTCCGGGACGCGGGCGGCCGCCTGGCCGATCCGGGCCGGGCGGAGGAACTCGTCAACGCGGCCGATCTCGTGCTCGACGGCATCGTCGGTATCGGCGGTCGGGGTGCGCTGCGCGCTGAAGCGGCACGGCTGGCCAACGCGGCCACTCAGTCAGGGGCGCTTGTCGTTGCGGTGGACATCCCCTCCGGGGTCGATGCGGACACCGGTGCGGTGGCCGACCCCGCGGCGGTGGTCGATGCGGATGCCACCGTCACCTTCGGCTGCCTGAAGCCGGGCCTGCTGCTGGCACCGGGCAGGGATCATGCCGGTGCGGTGATGCTCGTCGACATCGGGTTGACGGAGACTCTCCCCGATGCGCGAACTCGCGTGCTCGATGCGGACGATCTCGCGGACGCCGTGCCCGAGCCGGGAGCGGATGACTACAAGTACTCGCGCGGAGTGGTGGGGATCGCGGCCGGGAGTGCGCAGTATCGCGGCGCCGCCTTCATGGCGACGGGAAGCGCCCGGCACGGCAACGTTGGCATGGTGCATGTTCTTGACCGAGGCGATGGCCTCGCGGCAGCGATTGTCGATCGATTCTGGGATGTCGTCGTTTCCACGGATGCTCCATCGACCGTCTCCCGGGCGACCGCCTGGACGGTGGGTCCCGGCCTGGGCATCGATGCGGGTGGTGCAGCGACGTTGTCGGCCGTGCTCGCCACCGAGCAACCCGTGGTCGTCGATGCGGACGCCTTGCGGATGCTGCGTGACGATGGCCCCTGGGGGGCACTCCGGGCTCGTAGCGCCCCCACGGTGATCACGCCGCACGAGGGAGAGTTCGCCGCCCTGGGCTACCACCTCGGTGCCGGTGCGCAGGCCGATCGTCTGGGAGCCGCCCGCGTCGCCGCGGCTGATCTCGGTGTCGTCGTCGTCCTCAAGGGACCCGGCACCGTCATCGCCGCGCCGAGTGGCCTCGCCTACGTCGACACGTGGGGCGGTCCCGAACTCGGTACGGCGGGAAGCGGCGATGTGCTCGCCGGGCTCACCGGCGCCCTGTTGGCCGGGGCGGTCGCCCGCGGTGGCTGCTCTGACCCAGACGCGGCGGCGCACGTCGCCGCCGCGGCGGTGGGCCTGCACGGGATTGCCGGGCGCCTCGCGGCCCGCGACGGCCGACCCGTCACCGCCCCCGACATCATCGATGCCCTCCCGGCCGCGATTGGCGGCGTACGGCGCGGGGCCATCACGTGACCGGGGCCGTTACATGAGCCGGCGCGCTGAGGCCCTGATCGATCTCGACGTGATCGAAGCCAACCTGCGCCACCTGCGGCTGCCGGATGTGCTCACGATGGCGGTGGTCAAGGCGGACGCCTACGGACACGGTGCGGTGCCCGTCGCACGCGCTGCGCGATCGGCAGGGGCGCAGTGGCTCGGCGTCGCGCTGCCGAGCGAGGCACTCGCCCTGCGCGAGGCTGGCGACACCGGACCGATGCTCGCCTGGCTCTATCCCCCCGGCGACCCCGACCTGACGGCCTGTGTGCGCCGAGAAGTCGATCTCAATGTCGGAGCCGCGTGGGCGGCTCACAACGTCGCCGACGCGGCGCATGCCGCTGGCCGACGGGCTCGCGTCCACCTCAAGGTCGACACCGGGCTCGGGCGCGGTGGCGCCACACTCAGCATGTTCGACGACCTCCTGGACGCGGTGCTCACCCGTCGGTCAGATCTGGAGATCGTGGGCATCTGGTCCCACCTCGCCTCCGGTGAAGTGCCCGACGCTGTCGAGACCACCGAGCAACTGGCCGCGTTCGAGGAAGCTGTCGACCGTGCTCGACGGCAGGGCATCGAGCCGCCGTTGCGGCATATCGCCAACAGCGGTGGCCGGCTGACCCGTCCGGAGGCTCACTATGACCTCGTGCGGCTCGGCATCGCGATGTACGGCGTACCGCCGGGGCCACTCGTCGACATGGCAGGCCTGCGGCCGGCGATGACACTGCGTGCTGCGCTGGCCTCGGTTAAGCGAGTCCCTGCCGGTCACGGAGTGTCCTATGGCTTGACCTGGCGAGCGCCGCGCGAAACGACGATCGCCTTGGTCCCGGTGGGCTATGCCGATGGCATTCCACGCACGGCCGCCGGTGCCCAGGTGCTCGTCGCCGGGGAGCGCGTACCCGTCGTTGGTCGAATCGCGATGGACCAGTTCGTGGTCGACGTCGGAGACCGCGAAGTGGGTCCTGGCGATGAGGTCATCATCTGGGGACCGGGCGATGACGGTGAGCCGACCGCCGAGGAGTGGGCGGCCTGGGACGACACCATCGGCTATGAGATCGTCACGCGGCTCGGCGGACGCGTGCCGCGGCACTACATCGGGACGGCGTGATGCCGAGTTGGTCGACCACCGCCAAGGGGCTCGCCGCATTGGCTGCCCTGACCGCCGGCGTCGCGGTGGGCGCCGCGGCCGAACGACTCGCCACACGTCACCTGCGCCACGGTTCGGGATTGGGTTCGCGATCCACGCCGGGAACCGAACTCATGGTGCGCACGGACGACGGCGTCGACCTCGCGGTCGTCATCGAGGATCCACCCGAGGACGTCGTGAATGCCCCGACCGTCGTGTTCACGCACGGCTACGCGCTCTCCCTGGACTCCTGGCCCGATCAGCGCGCGGCACTCGGTCGCCACGCGCGTCTGGTGCTGTGGGATCAGCGCGGCCACGGAGCATCGGCCCGCGGCCCGGCAGGGACCACGATCGACCGCCTTGGTCGCGACCTGGGCTGCGTCCTGGATGCGGTAGCACCCACCGGGCCGATCATCCTGGTCGGGCACTCGATGGGCGGGATGACGGTCATGGCACTGGCCGATCAGCGTCCGCAGATCTTCGGGCAGCAGGTCCGCGGTGTGGCACTGCTGGCGACATCCGCCGGGGGCATTGCCGACGTCGACCTGGGGCTTCCGCGGCCGGTGGCCCGACTGGCCCACCGCGCGGCCCCCGCGATCGGTGCAGCGCTGGAGTCCGAGGGCCCGGTATCGGCGCTGGTGGAGCGCGCTCGGCGGGCGTCCAATGACCTCGGGCTCCTCGTCACTCGCGCGTACGCCTTTGGCGCCACTCCGCCGACCGACGGCACACGCCTGGTGGGTGACCTCATCGCGGGTACGCCGGTCGACGTTCTCGCGGATCTGCTCCCGGCCTTGCAGGCCCACGACAAGGTGGCCGCGTTGCACGCTCTCGAGGCGGCCGAGCTGCTGGTCATGGTGGGTGATGCCGACCTGTTGACCCCGCCCGGCCACAGCATCGAAATCGTGCGTCGCACGCCGTCGGCGGAGTTGGTGATTCTTCCCGGCGTCGGGCACATGCTCACCCTGGAGGCGCCCGACCAGGTCAACCGCCATCTGCTTCGCCTGATCGAGCGGTCGACCGCGTGAGCGACGTATCGATTCAACTCGCCGATGCGGACGCCACCGTGCAGTGGGGGCGTCGCGTGGGCGAGAGGTTGCGGCGCGGCGACCTGGTAGTCCTCACTGGCGATCTTGGGGCAGGCAAGACCACGCTGACTCGGGGGATCGGTGAAGCTCTGCAGGTGCGCGGCGCCGTGTCGAGTCCGACCTTCGTTCTCGCCCGCGAGCATCCGTCGACCGTGGGCGGAGCGCCGCTGCTCCACGTTGATGCCTACCGGCTTGGTTCGGCCGGCGAGATCGACGACCTCGACCTACCGATCGAGGACTGCATCACCGTGGTCGAGTGGGGTGAGGATCGAGTGGAACACCTGGCCGACAACCGGTTGCACATTGCGCTGTTGCCGCAAGGTCCTGGCCGCGTCGCCCACCTCCGCGGCGTGGGTTCGCGCTGGTCCGATGCGGCCATCGCCGACTTGGTCGCCGACGCCTAGGGTGACGACGTGCTCGTACTCGGGATCGACACCTCCACGGCGGTGACGTCGGTGGGACTCGTTGATGATGCAGCCACGCTCGGCGCGGCAGCGCACACCGATGCTCGTCGACATGCCGAAGTGCTCCCGGGACTCGTCCGCGGAGTACTCGCCGAGGCAGGTGTCGCTCCCAGGGATGTGTCGGTCGTGGCCTGCGGGGTGGGTCCGGGGCCGTTCACCGGACTGCGTGTGGGCATCACTTTCGCGCGGGCGATGGCGCAGGCGTTGGGAGTGCCGGTGGTGGGGGTCTGCAGCCTTGATGCGCTGGCTGCCGAGGTCCGAACCGCGCACGGTGATCCGCAGCCGATTACCGCACTGATCCGAGTACGTCGTGCCGAGCATGCATGGGCGACATACGACGTCGACGGCCGGCGAACGGCCGGGCCCTTGGTGAGCCGGGACGGAGACTTGCCGCACGTCGGCCTGCGGGTCGGGGACTCGGACGGCTTCGACGTGCGGTGTAGTCCCTCAGGTGCTGCCGTCGCCGCGATCGCCCGCGATCGGCTGCGCGCGGGCGAAGCCGAACCGGTCGATGTCACCTGGCCAGAGGATGCCGCGGAGGGGAGCGGGATCCCCACGGCCGATCTCCTGGCTGCCCGGGCTGAGGTTGGTCAGATCCTCCTCCCCGCGATTCCCCTTTATCTTCGGCGTCCCGACGCCATCCCGACGGACCAGCGATGACGGCACAACCATCGGCAGTGCGCACCCGCGCAATGCGATGGTGGGACATCTCCACCGCCATGCCGATCGAGTCCGAACTCTTCGGCGCGACCGCCTGGTCACCCGCCCAGTTCTGGAGCGAGTTGGCGCAGCCCACCCGGGTCTATCGCGTGGCGGAGGACGATCAGGGACTGCTCGGGTACGCCGGGCTGCTGAGCGTGCCGCCGACCGCTGATGTGCAGACTCTGGCCGTCGCCCCTCGCGCACAACGTCGCGGGATCGGCCGGGCCCTTCTCGCGGAGTTGCTGGAGGCAGCGCGCCGGACCGGCTGCACTGAGGTGCTGCTCGAGGTGCGGGCCGACAATCAGTCGGCCTTGGCGCTGTACGAAGCCGAGGGCTTCGCCGTCATCGCCCGACGCACGGGCTATTACGGTCCGGGAGAGGATGCCCTGGTGATGCGTCGGAGGCCGGCATGACCGATGAGCCGTTGGTGCTCGGTATCGAGACCTCCTGCGATGAGACCGGGGTGGCGATCGTGCGCGGCACGACGCTGCTGTCGGACGTCGTCGCGTCGAGCGTCGGTGAGCACGAGCGCTTCGGTGGAGTAGTCCCCGAGGTCGCGAGTCGAGCGCATCTCGAAGCCATGTCACCGACGGTCGATCGCGCGCTCGTCGAGGCACGGGTCGCGCTGAGCGATCTCGATGCCATTGCGGTGACCTCCGGGCCGGGACTCGTAGGTGCGCTGCTGGTGGGGGTGAGTGCCGCGGAAGGGCTCGCATTGGCTGCCGATCGACCGCTGTACGGGGTTAACCACCTCGCTGCGCACGTCGCGGTGGGGCGTCTGGTCGACGGTGACCTACCGGCTCCTGCGATCGCCCTGCTGGTGTCGGGCGGCCACACGTCGCTGCTTCGCGTCGATGACGTCACCGCTGACATCACGCCGCTCGGCGTCACCCTCGATGACGCCGCGGGGGAGGCGTTCGACAAGGTGGCGCGACTGCTCGGACTGCCCTTCCCCGGCGGTCCCCATATCGATCGGATTGCGGCGGAGGGGGAGGCCACCGCGATCGATTTCCCTCGCGGCCTCACCTCATCGCGGGACGATGAGGTCCACCGGCACGACTTCTCGTTCTCGGGGTTGAAGACCGCCGTGGTCCGGTGGATCGAAGCCTGTCGGCGCGAGGGGCGCGACGTCCCCGTGGCCGATGTGGCGGCCTCCTTCCAGGAGGCGGTCGTGGACGTCCTGACCAGCAAGGCGGTGCGGGCCTGCCGTGAGGAGGGCATCGACACACTGATCCTCGGGGGCGGGGTCGCGGCCAACTCCCGCCTACGTGCCCTGGCGGCACAGCGCGCCGCTGGGCTGGACCTGCGTATCCCGCCCGCACGGCTGTGCACGGACAACGGCGCCATGGTGGCGGCCCTGGGCTCGGCCCTCGTGGCGCGGGGGCGGCCGGCCTCGGCCCCAGGCCTCGGGGCGGACTCGTCGTTGCCGGTCGAGTCCGTCCAGATGGCCGGCTGGTCGTAATCGGCTTCGCCGGCCCTCGCCAGGTACCCTGATTCGATGCGCCATGAACGTGAGGAGGGACGTCCCCGCGCGCGGAGACGCCGTGGTGGGGGCTCCGCCGTCACCGGCATCCTCGTCGCTGCCGCGCTCGTACTGTCCGGGGTGACCGGCTACGTCGTCGGCGCCGCCACCTCTGCCCCCTCCGCCGTTGCTGCTGCGATGCCGTCTCCGGCCGCGATGACCGCGACCCCTGAGCCCAGCACTCCGTCCCCGGCCCCGTCGGCGACCGCCATGCAGAACGACATGTCGATGAGTGTGTCGACGGATGACTCATCAAATGCCCCGCTCGACGCCGACATGGCGGCCGACACCGAGACGCTCGCCGATGGGCAGTCCGGGCGCAGTGACGCCAATCTTTCGTCAACCGACGTTGAGGTTCTCAACTGGGTCGAGACCGACGACCCGGTCTTTTTCATCACCATCGATGACGGACTCAAGCAGTCGCCTGCGGTGCGTGACTTCATCGCGGCCAACCAGATCCCGGTGACGGCGTTCCTCACCGAGTACGCCGTGCGCGATCACACCGACTACTTCGAAGCCGTCACGGCGTACGGCGGGTCGATCCAGAACCACTCGATGGTCCACGGCGCCTTCAACGGCCCCGAGACCGACGCGCAGTGGGAGAGCTGCGAGACGCAGGGGCGATTCGAAGCGCAGTTCGGCACTCGGCCGTGGATGTTGCGTCCGCCGTATGGTGCTGGGCCAAACGACCCACAGGTACTGCAGTACGCGCAAGAGTGCGGCATCAACCGCATCGTCCTGTGGAACGTGCTCGTCACCGACACGAACCAGGTCGAGTACTGGGATGCGCCACTGCGCGCCGGAGACATCGTTCTCTTCCACTTTGTGGATGGTCTTGAGGTCGGCCTGGAGAAGATCCTCGAACTCGGCCGGGAGCAGGGACTCACGCCGGCGCCCCTTGAGGACTACATCTGAGCGGCAACATCGCCCTGATCGACCTGCTTGCCTCGGGACCGCACGCGATCGACGGTGGACTCGCCAGCGAGCTTGAGGGTCGGGGCCATGATCTCGGCGACACCCTGTGGTCCGCGCGCATCCTGGCCGACCAGCCAGGGGAGATTCGGGCCGTGCACGAGTCCTATATCGACGCCGGCGCGCGCGTCATCGTGACCGCCAGCTATCAGGTCTCCCGCGACGGGTTCGTCGCCGCGGGCCGGACGGCGGCGAGCGCTGACGATGCGTTGCGGGCCAGCGTGGACGTCGCTCGTGAGGCTGTGGCTGGCCGCGACGTATTGGTGGCGGCGAGTGTCGGTCCGTACGGCGCGATCCTGCACGACGGCAGTGAATACCGCGGGCGCTACGGAGTGAGCCGTGATCGGCTTGTCGACTTCCATGCGCAGCGCCTGCGCGTGCTCGCCGAGGCCGGGCCGGATGCGTTGGCTATCGAGACGATTCCCGACGTCGACGAGATTGACGCCCTGGTGCAGGCAATCGGTGAGGTGCCGCACCTGCCGGCTTGGTTGACGGTGACGTGCGCCGATCCCGCGCACATCAGTGCGGGGCAGCCTCTTGCCGAGGTCCTATCGGCCGTCGCCGGCACGGCGCAGGTTGTCGCTGTTGGAGTGAACTGCACCGCGCCCGACAACGTCGTGGGTGCCCTGACGTGCCTGGCCGATGCTGGGGATCTCCCCCTGGTGGCCTATCCCAACGCGGGGGGTGACTGGGATCCGCAGATCGGCTGGCAGGGGGCGGCGGAAGGTCGGGCCGTGGACCTGCTCGATGAGTGGTCCGCCGAGCCGAGGCTCGCCCTACTCGGCGGTTGTTGCGGGGTAGGCCCCGCGACGGTGCGACAGATCGCCAATCGCCTCGGCTAGGGCTCTCCTGACATGTCCGTGGGTGGGTTTTGCGGGTAGATGACCGCGCCCGGCACACGGGGCTTGTGGACAGCGCCGGCAAGGTTGCC
>CAYGMM010000021.1:0-6053 GCA_964351035.1 uncultured Actinomyces sp. | reverse complement strand
CCGATCGTCGACGGCCGGCGGCGCCAGCCCAGCCACCTACGGATATGTCAGAAGCGCCTCGGCTAGGGTCATTCGTTGCGCCGCCGGTCAGGTCGGGACTACCTCGATGACCCGGTTGTCGGCCGTGAGGACAGCGAACACCGGCTCTGCGCCGCGGACGGGCCGATGGCCCACGCGCCGATCCTGCTCGGTTGCGCTCCAGGTGACGTCGGCCGTCTTCCAGGTCACCGGTCCGCGACCGGCCAGTGCCGCGCGCAGCGCCTTGGGTTGATGGGGAAGTTCGCGCACCACCGCCCAGGGCCGGGCCAGCAGGGTCGGAGCGAGACTGTCGGCGGTGAGCCAGTTGCTCGCAGAATTGATGCGCGACAGATCGAAGCGTGCGCTGAGGTCATCGACCAGACCGGCCCGTCGTACGGCGTGGGCTGGCTCGATGAGCAACTCCATCATCGACGCGGCGATGGGCGGTGGTGGCGTAGCCGCATCGTCGATGGTCTCCGCATCTCCGGGACGTCCTGTGGGAACGACGGTCGCGCGTCTACGTGCCGAGGCGAGTGGAGCGAACCACACGCATGCCTCGACGGTGTCTCCGTCGTGATCGATCCACTCGACCTCGGCGCTCGCGGGAACCGCGGACAGGGGAATGCCCGGGGCGACCTTGGTCGCGAGTGGCAGTTGCGCAGAGGTGGAGACAACCCAGGACCACGGCGGCGACCAGCTTTGGGGGTCAGCCTCCTTCGCCGAACGCGTCCCGTCGGCCGTGCGTGGTGCGTTGGCGGCACGTCGTGCCGGATCCACGAACGCCGCATCGATATCTGACAGGTCGATGTCGCGTACATCGGCGCAGATGGCAGTGACGTTGCCGGCGAGCCCTGCATTCTTTGCGGCTGCCTCGAGCCGCCACGGGTCCAGATCGACAACGGTGACACGGCAGCCGGCCTCCGCCAGCGCCCTGGCGTCAACGCCGATGCCGCATCCTAGATCCGCGATTCGCGGGGCGGATGATGTCCCGAGGCGCTCAACTAGCCGCTGCGCCCGGTATCGAGCGACACCTTGCCTCGTCGCCTGCTCCAGCGCCGTCGCCTCGAGGACCATGTCGTGTGCCCAGGTGCCGAGTCGGCGCTCACCACGGCGCGCGAGTTCGGACTGCGTGACGACGGCCGACACCAGCTCGGGAGCAGCATCCGGGAAGTGCCGCCGCAGGCGCGTGACATGGGCGAGGGCGTCCGCTGGACCGGCCTCGGCGAGGTCGGCGCGCAGCGCGGCAGCGTCCGCCGAACGGAGGTCCTGCGGCGTGATGTGCACGCGGTCGACTACAGCGCCTTCAGGATGTCTTCGACGCGCTCCTTGGCGTCGCCGAACAGCATGGAGGTGTTGTCTCGGAAGAACAGCGGGTTCTGCACGCCGGCGTAGCCGACGGCCATCGAGCGCTTGAAGACGATGACGTTGCCGGCCTCCCACACGCGCAGCACCGGCATACCGGCGATGGGTGATGTCGGATCCTCCTCGGCCGCCGGGTTGACGGTGTCATTGGCGCCGATGACGAGGACGACGTCGGTGTCGGCGAAGTCGTCGTTGATCTCGTCCATCTCCAGCACGATGTCGTAGGGCACCTTCGCCTCGGCCAGCAGCACGTTCATGTGTCCGGGGAGCCGACCCGCCACCGGATGGATGCCGAAACGAACGTTGACGCCCTTCTCGCGCAGGACGCGGGTGATCTCGGCCACCGGGTACTGCGCCTGGGCGACGGCCATGCCGTATCCCGGAGTGATGACCACGGACGATGCTCCGGCGAGCATCTCCGCCACCTCTTCGGCCGTAACCTCATGGTGCTCGCCCTGCTCGGCATCGCCACCGGAGCTCGGTGCCTCCATGCCGAATCCGCCGGCGATGACGGAGATGAACGAGCGGTTCATCGCCTCGCACATGATGTAGCTCAGGTAGGCACCTGAGGAGCCGACAAGCGCGCCGGTGATGATCAGCAGGTTGTTGTTCAGCAGGAAGCCCGACGCGGCCGCGGCCCAGCCGGAGTAGCTATTGAGCATCGACACCACGACCGGCATGTCGCCGCCGCCGATCGAGGCCACCAGGTGCCAGCCGAGGAGCAGTGCCACGACCGTGGCGACGACCAGGATCCACAGGTCGGGCGTGATGACGAACCACACGGTCAGGCCCAGCAGGACAACGAGGGCGCCGATGTTCAGTGCGTTCTTGCCAGGCAGCATCATCGGCTTGGACGAGATCTTGGCCGACAGTTTCAGGTAGGCCACGATCGAACCGGTGAAGGTCACCGCGCCGATGAACAGGCCGACGATCACCTCGCCGTGGTGGATGCCGAGGAGGTCCGGGGCGATCTCGGTCTGCGCATCGCCCTGGGCCTCGACCATGATGTAGCCGTTCCATGCGACCAGGACGGCGGCAAGGCCGACAAAGCTGTGCAGCAGGGCGATGAGCTCCGGCATGCCGGTCATCTCCACGACGCGGGCCCGCCACAGGCCCACCGCGGCACCGAGGATGACCGCGATGATCATCAGGGCGATCCCGATGGTGGTCATGCCGCCGTGGTGGCCGCCTTCGACGGCAAGGGCCACCGTGGCGATGAGCGCAATGCCCATGCCCACGATGCCGTACCAAATGCCCTGCTTGCCGGTCTCGTGCTTGGAGAGCCCGGCCAGGCTCATGATGAACAGAAGTGCTGCGACGAGGTATGCGCCAGTGGCGAGGGATTCGATGCTCATCGCTGGAACATCTCCAGCATCCGTCGCGTCACCGCGAAACCTCCGAAGATGTTGATGCTGGCGATCAGGATGGCGATGGCTGCCAAGATCGTCACGATCGTGTTGCCGGTGCCGACCTGGAGCAGCGCGCCGACGATGATGATTCCGGAGATCGCATTGGTGATGGACATCAGCGGTGTGTGGAGCGCGTGGTGCACGTTGCCGATGACGTAGAAGCCGATGACGATGGCCAGGACGAACACCGTGATGTTCGAGGTGAGTTGGGCTGGCGCAGCCGCGGTGATGAGGAGGAGCACCGCGGCCGCGATTCCCACAAGCGCATATCTGCGTCCGGGGCCCGGCGGCGGTTTGGGCTCGGCGGTGGCGACCGGCGCCGCCGCGGGTGCGGCCTTGGGCGCGGCGGAGACCTCCACGGGCGGCGGTGGCCAGGTGACGGCACCGTCCTTGGCGACGGTGATCGCGCGCTGGACGACGTCATCCCAGTCCAGGACGAGCACGCCGTCCTTGCCGGGAGTCAGGAGCTTCATCAGGTTGACCAGATTCGTCGAATACAGCTGCGAGGCCTGAGCCGGCAGTCGGCCGGCGAGGTCGGTGTAGCCGATGATCGTGACGCCGTTGGGTGTGACGACGACCTCGTCCGGTTTGGAGCCCTCGACATTGCCGCCGTTTGCCGCGGCCAGGTCGACGACGACCGAGCCGGGCTTCATCGACGCCACCATGTCCGCGGTGAGCAGACGTGGTGCGGGTCGGCCGGGGATGAGGGCGGTGGTGATGACGATGTCGACGTCCTTGGCCTGGTCGGCGTACAACTGCGCCTCGCGTGCCTTGTAGTCGTCGCCCATCTCCTTGGCGTAGCCGGTGGCGCTCACCTCGGCCTCGGGGGACTCAATGGAGAGGTACTCACCGCCGAGGGACTTGACCTGGTCGGCGACCTCGGGGCGAGGATCGGTTGCGCGGACGATGGCGCCCATGGATCCGGCAGCCCCGATCGCGGCGAGCCCAGCCACGCCCGCTCCCGCGACGAGAACCTTCGCGGGCGGCACCTTGCCCGCGGCGGTGACCTGGCCGGTGAAGAACCGCCCGAACACATTGGCGGCCTCAACCACCGCGCGGTAGCCGGCGATATTGGCCATGGAACTGAGAACGTCCATGGACTGGGCCCGAGAGATGCGGGGCACCGCCTCCATAGCGAGGGCGATGACTCCTCGCTCGGCGAGAGCCGCCAGCAATTCCGGGCTCTGTGCGGGGGCCATCATGGAGATGAGGTAGGCCCCCGGCGTCAGGAGGGCGATCTGGGCGTCGTCGGGCGGGTTCACATGGAAGACGATGGGTGCGCCCCAGGCCTGCTCGGCGGTCCCCAGGGTTGCCCCGGCCTCGGCGTAGTCCTCGTCCGGGAAGGATGACGCAGCGCCAGCACCGGACTCGATGAGAACGTCGTAGCCGAGTTTGATCAATTGCCCGACGGTGGCCGGCGTGGCAGCCACACGTGTTTCCCCGGTCTTGGTTTCCCGAGGCACTCCGATCAACACCGTGTCTCCACCTTCCGACGAACCGCCGACAAGCCGCAGGCCTCAACCTAGTCCATGTACCGCGCGGGTGAACGGGACGTCAGTCCCTTGTCCGATGGCGCGGCAGTGCCGGGAAGGGCAGGTTCGTCTCGACCCGCGATGCCGGCGGCCAGCCCGGCTCGTCTCCAGCGGATTTCCCGCACGCTGTTGGGGTCTTGACGCCCGCAGAACCCCAACAACGTGCGGGCAATCCTTATCGGGAGTGCCCGTGCGTGCGGAGTGTCGTGGGTCGGGGCCCGTCGCACCATCGTCGCCGCTAAGAACCAACGCGCCGGCGTCCGCTATCGCGTGCAGATCCAGGCCCGTAATGCCGCCGGTTGGGGGGCGACGCGCACGGTGACCCTGCGCCCCTAGCGCGGCTGGCACTCGAATTGACGGAGTGCTAATCCACCCCTACTCTGATATCTAGCACTCGAGGCCGGTGACTGCTAGTTCAGCGAACCGCAGCCAGCGGACTCGGGGGTGGGGACACATGTCCCCTGGGTCGAACCGGCACCGCGACGACGGGGCGACTCGATCATCCATCCATCAACTCGGAGGACATCACCGTGTCGGTCTCCATCAAGCCGCTCGAGGATCGCATCCTCGTGCAGACCCTCGACGCCGAGCAGACCACGGCTTCTGGCCTGGTCATCCCCGACACCGCTAAGGAGAAGCCCCAGGAGGGCAAGGTCCTGGCGGTGGGCCCGGGTCGCTTCGACGAGGACGGCGACAAGCGCATTCCGCTCGACATCAAGGTCGGCGACGTCGTCATCTACTCGAAGTACGGCGGCACCGAGGTCAAGTACAACAACGAGGAGTACCTCATCCTCTCGGCCCGCGACGTGCTCGCGGTCGTCGAGAAGTAGTACTTCCTACCCGACGTGCTGATCCGGCTGGCCCAACGAACGTTGGGCCAGCCGGATTGCCCGGGAACCCGTGAATTTCCGTCTTCGTACGTACGTCACTTCGCACGTTCGTCACTTCGCAAGTAAAGGACCCCCATGCCCAAGATCCTGGAATTCGACGAGGACGCTCGGCGCAGCCTCGAGCGCGGCGTCAATGCGCTGGCCGACACCGTCAAGGTGACACTCGGGCCGCGCGGACGCAATGTCGTCATCGACAAGAAGTGGGGCTCGCCCACCATCACCAACGACGGCGTGACCATCGCCCGCGAGGTGGAGCTCGAGGATCCCTACGAGAACCTCGGCGCGCAGCTCGTCAAGGAGGTCGCGACCAAGACCAACGACATCGCTGGTGACGGCACAACGACCGCGACCGTCCTCGCCCAGGCGATGGTCAAGGAGGGCCTGCGTCAGGTGGCCGCCGGCGCGAATCCCATGGCGCTCAAGCGCGGGATGGACTTGGCCGTGTCGACCATGAGCGAGGCGCTCGACGCCGCGGCTCGTGAGGTCGAAGGGCGCGACGAGATCGCCCAGGTCGCCACCATCTCATCGCAGGACGCCGAGGTGGGCTCGCTCATCGCCGACGCCTTCGACAAGGTGGGCAAGGACGGCGTGATCAGCGTCGAGGAGTCCTCCGTGGCCGAGATGGGCCTGGAGTTCACCGAGGGTATGCAGTTCGACAAGGGCTACATCTCGCCGTACTTCGTCACCGACTCCGAGCGGATGGAGGCGGTCCTGGAAGACCCGAACATCCTGCTCGTGCAGGGCAAGGTGTCGGCCGTCAACGAACTCCTGCCGGTGCTGGAGAAGGTCGCCCAGACGGGCAAGCCGCTGCTGATCATTGCCGAGGACGTGGAAGGCGAGGC
>CAYGMM010000020.1:0-24296 GCA_964351035.1 uncultured Actinomyces sp. | reverse complement strand
CACCCGGCTGCAGGGCCGCGCCGTGGGAGAAATGGTCGATAAACGCCCACGGAGGCGCGCCATCGACCATCTGTCCCGCTAAGCGGGAGAAACGGCGAGGAGTTACATGCCGGAGTAGGAGTGCAGGCTGTTGACGAAGAGGTTGACCCCGAAGTAGTTCACCATCAGCGCCACAAAGCCGAGGATCGAGATGTACGCGGCCCGGCGCCCACGCCAACCCGCGGTCGCCCGCGCGTGCAGATATCCGGCGTACACGACCCAGGTGATAAACGCCCACGTCTCCTTGGGGTCCCAACCCCAGTAGCGGCCCCAGGCGTTCTCCGCCCAGATCGCCCCGCTGATCACCGCGAAGGTCCACAACGGGAAGGCGAAAGCGATGATGCGATAGGCCAGCGTGTCCAACCGCTGGGCGTCGGGCAACTTGGCCACCATCCCGCGCACGGCGTCACGCCGCTCAGCGCGCTCCCGCCATAGGTAGAGCAGCGTGATCATCGTCGCGACGGTGAACGCCCCGGCACAGATCACCGCGGCGGACACATGGATGACCAACCACCACGACTTCAAGGCGGGCACGAGTTGGGCGGCCTCGGTGTAAAGCACCGTGACGGCCAGACCCAGGCTTAACAGGGTGATGCCGACAACCGGCAGACCGAGCCATCGCACGTCGCGCCGCAACGAAACGATGAGAAAGACCACCAGAATGCCCAGCGACATGGTGAGCGAAAACTCGTACATGTTGCCCCACGGCACCCGCTCGGCCCAGATACCGCGCAGCACCACACCAACGAGGAGAACGCCGGTCGCCAGCCAGGTGAGCGACATGCCGATGTTGCCGGCCCGTCGGCCCGCCTCATGCCCCTCGGCCGAAGCAACCGGACGATCGACATTCACGTCATCGGAATCCGACCCAACGCCCCCCGCGCCGACAGCGACCGGGACAGCTGAGGGCGCGGCCGCCGTGACATCGACGCGGCGACCGCGTGCGGCGAAGCTCGCGGCAAAGGCAACGAGCGCCATGATGAGGACGAACATGGCCGAGTAGACGGCCATGTTGCTCCACTGGGCCAGCGTGGTGGCACTCATCGCGACACCGGTCTCCCTTCGGCGAGGATGTCGACCAATTCGGCGACATCGGGTTCGAGGTCCGCGTCGTCACTGCGCATCAGCCCAGCGACCTGCACCACGGTATCCCCCGCGGCGTCGTCCGACACCCGGACCCATACCCGGCGGCGGCGGACGAACAGCGACAGCATGAGTCCTACGAGAGCCAGCATGGAACTAATCAGCGCCGGCTCCTTGCCCGGGTCGTGGGCGATCTGGAACGACGCCCAGCGCTCGATCCCGGCGAACTCGATGGAACCGGTCCCCTCGGGCAGTTCCCAGACATCCCCCGGTCGCAGCGATTCCAACCCGAGTTGGGTCATGTTGGCGGTATCGAGGCGGTAGATGCTCTGCGGGACGCCCGAGTCCATGCCGAGGTCACCGGTCCACGCCGACATGAACACCGCGGGGTCATCCGGGGCGGGGAAGGTCGAGTGCGGCCCGCGAATCTCATCGACGGCGGCCGTCGGCAGGAACAGCCCTTGAATGCCCAATGCCGGACGCGCATCGGGTGCCTTGACCACGCCGGTGGAGGTGAAGTTGCCGTCCTGAGGCAAGAAGACCACGCCCTGGTCGTTGACCACACGGCCCAGCGCATCGCGCACGACGAGCACGGGCGCATAGCCATGGCCGACGAGGAAGACCTTCGCCCCATCGACGACGAGGGGCTCGTTGACGCGAATCGTCTCCATCTGTGGCTGCGCCCCGGGCATCGGGTAGACGGTCACGTCGGCCTCGAAGAGTCGGGGAGCGCCGCGCTGGGAGGAGTCGCGTTCGAACTCCACGCGGAACTCATCAAGGGTGAAGGCGAACGGCGGGAGGTTGTCCGGGTTTACTAGGCGGCCCCCGCCCCAGGCGTCGTACTGGGTGAGCGTGTCGGAGAAGCCGGTGCCCTGACGCACGATGACATTGCCACGCCAACCGAAGAGTGCGCCGTACGCCACGGAGATCAGCAGGGCGACAAGCGCGATGTGGAAGAGCAGGTTGCCGGTCTCGCGCAGGTAGCCCTTCTCGGCTGCCACCCAGCCGTCGCCGCTGGCCACGCGCCACCGTCGGGCGCGCAGTCCGTCGGCAGCCGACTGCAGGACCTGCTCCGGCGTCCGCGGGTCAACCATCGTGCGGAATCCGGCCAGTCGATCCAGGCGACGCGGCGCTTGCGGAGGCACGCTGCGCAGCGCTCGCAGATGCGTCATCGTGCGCGGGAGCACGCACCCGATGAGCGAAACGAAGAGCAGCAGGTAGACCGCGGCAAACCAGGGAGCGGCATATACGTCGAAGAAGCCGAAGCGCTCAAGGAGCGGGCCCCAGGTCGGATTGTTCTCGATCCAGTCGTCGACGCGGATCGGATCGGTGCCGTTCTGCGGCAGGACCGATCCGGGAATGGACGCGATGGCGAGCAGGAAGAGCAGGATCAGCGCGATCCGCATGCTGGTGAGCTGACGCCAGGCCCACCGCAGGAACCCGCCGGTCCCCATCGGGGGCAGCGGGGCCGCGGTCTCGCTGGTCACGGTCTGAGTCATAGCGGTGTCTCGAACGACGGGGCGATCGTGCGCATCCAGACGGTGATGTCGTTCCACAGTCCGGTCACCAGGAGTACGCCGATGAGCACGAGCAGCCCACCGCCGATCCGCATGATGGCAGCGTAATGACGACGTACCCAGGCGAGCGTGCCCGCCGCCTGGCGGAAGGCCAGACCAAGGGCGATGAAGGGCAGGCCCAGGCCCAGGCAATAGACGAGCGACAGGAGAGCACCGCGCGCGGCGCTGGCCTCGGTGAAGGCGAGGCTCTGCACCGCCGTCAGCGCGGGACCGATGCATGGGGACCAGCCGATACCGAAAAGCACACCGAGAACCGGTGCACCCCAGACGGAGTACGACGGCATGCGGTGCATCCGCCACTCGCGCTGCAATCCAGGGATGAGGCCCATGAAACCCAGGCCCATGACGATGACGAGGACGCCGAGCACGCGGGTGATGACGTCCTGCCATTCCAGGAGTGCGGCGCCGAGGCTGCCAAACAGCACGCCGTACGACACGAAAACGACGGAGAAGCCGAGGACGAATAGGACACTGCCGAGCAACACGCGGCTCTTGACGGCGACCTTCAGGCCCCCACCGGACTCGTCGCCGGCGATCTCGGCGCCGGTCAGACCGGTGATGTAGGACAGGTAGCCGGGGGCGAGCGGCAGCACGCACGGGCTGATGAAGGACACGACCCCTGCCGAGAAGGCGAGCAGCATCGCGAGAATGAGGCTGCCGCTGGCGACGGTCTCGGTCACTCCGTCCACTCGAACACTCTAAGCATCGCTCGAGGTTGGCGCCGCGCCCAGGGCGTCCTCGATGAGGCCTCGCAGGACCGGCTCGCTCACGCGGCCCAGGATGCGACCAGCGACCCGGCCGTCAGCGTCGATCACCAGCGTCGAGGGAATGGCCTGCGGCGGCAGCGTGTCGGCGAAGAGCAACTGCAGGCGACCGTCCGTGTCGATGACGTTGGGGTAGGTAATGCCGTACGCATCGATGAAGGCCAGTGCCGCAGCGTCGGTATCGCGGGTGTCGAGTCCGACGAACTGCACGCCCTGCCCCTGGAACTCCTCCCACAGCGACTGGAGCTCGGGTGCCTCCGCTCGGCACGGCGCACACCAGGACGCCCAAACGTTGAGGACCACGACCTCCCCGAGATGGTCCGCGAGCCGGAAGGTTCCGCCGTCCAACGTCGCTCCGGCGAGGTCGGGGGCGGACTGGCGAGCACTCTCGTCGAGCAGCACGATCGAGCCGTCCCCCGCGACGAAGCCGGTGCCGCTTTCGGCCGCACCACCGCCGCAAGCCGCGAGTACGACGATCAGCGCAGCGGCGCCGACGACGGACCCGGGGCGACGAAGACTAGGCACCGCGACCCTTGGCACCGGGCAGGAGATCCGCGGCCGGTTCGCTGTAGCTGACACGGGCCAGGCGATCACCGTCGAACTCGAATGACGTCAGCGAGGCCAGGGAGCACTCGCGCTTGCGCGGGTCATGCCATAGGCGTCGGTTCTCGGCGTGCAGGCGCGCGATCCAGATCGGCAACTGATGGCTGACCAGGACCGTCTCGTGCCCGCGTGCTTGGTTGCGCGCATCGCGAATGGCCTCGGTCATGCGCCCCGCGAGTTCGTCGTAGGGCTCACCCCAGGACGGCGTGAAGGGGTTCCACAGATGACGCCAGGCCCGCGGCTGGCGCAGTACACCGTCACCGACGCCGACTCGCTCACCCTCGAAGACGTTGGCCGCCTCGATGACGCGCGGATCGCTGACGATCTCCAGACCGTGCGCCGCCGCGATGGGAGCGGCCGTCTCCTGCGCCCGATCAAGTGGCGACGCCACCACCCGAACGACGTCTCGATCGGCCATGGCCTCCGCGACCCGGTCCGCCATCGCCCGTCCGCGATCGGACAGGTGGAAGTCCGGTAGCCGGCCGTAGAGCACGCCGGTCGGATTGTGTACCTCGCCGTGGCGAAGGACGTGGACGGTGGTGCGCTCGGGATCGGTCATGCTCAGGTGGCCTTGCGCCGAGCGGCAGCGCGCCGTCGACTCGGCCGCCAGGACGACTCATTGTTGGACTCGGCGGCCAGTCGCAGTTGCTCACCATGCAGGGCGAGGCCCTCCGCCAGCGCGATGACGTTGGGCTCGTCGGCGAGGACGTCGACCCGCAGGCCATGCTCCTCGGCGGTCTTCGCGGTCTGGGGCCCGATGCAGGCGACGACGGTGGTCGCGTGCGGCTTGCCCGCGATGCCGACGAGGTTGCGGACCGTGCTGCTCGAGGTGAACAGCACCGCGTCGAATCCACCGGTCTTGATTGCCTCACGGGTCTCGGCGGGCGGCGGCGCGGCACGCACGGTGCGGTAGGCCGTGACGTCCTCGACCTCCCAACCCAACTCCGTGAGGCCGGCCGCCAGGGTCTCGGTGGCGATGTCGGCGCGCGGTAGGAAGACGCGGTTGATGGGGTCGACGAGCGAGTCGAACGGCGGCCACTCCTCCAGGAGGGCCTGTGTGGTCTGGTCCGCCTCGGGCACCAGATCGGGCTGCACGCCGAACGTGACGAGTGCCTCCGCGGTATCCGGGCCCACCGCGGCGACTTTCAGCCCGGCGAACGAGCGCGCATCGAGGCCGTATTCCTCGAGCTTCTCGCGGACGGCGCGCACGGCATTCACGCTGGTGAAGCCGATCCACTCGTATCGACCGGAGACCAGGCCGTGGATGGCACGCTCCATTTGCTGCGGCGTACGCGGCGGCTCCACGGAAATCGTCGGCACCTCGACCGGGATCGATCCCATGCGCACGAGGCGATCGAGGAGATCGTCACTGCGGTCCTGCGTGCGCGGAACAAGCACCCGCCAACCGAAGAGCGGCTTGACCTCGAACCAGCCGAGACGCTCACGTTGGCCGATGACCTCGCCCACGACAACCATGCCGGGGCCAGCCTGCTTTGCCGCCTTGATGTCGTCGGTCGCCGACTCCAGTGTCGTGACAACGGTGCGCTGCTCCACCGTCGTACCCCCGCGGGTGATCGCCATCGGGGTCTGCGGTGCGCGACCGGCCTCGAGCAGGGCCTTCGCAATGCTTGCTGCGGCCTCCGCCCCGTCCGGCACGATGACCGTCACCCGATCATCAGCGAGGCTCGTCCAGTCGGTCCCGGCGTCAGCCGCGCTGAGGATGTGGACCTCACGCGCCTTGCGGCCGGTCAGGCCAAATCCTGCGTAGGCCGGTACGGCGGTCAGCGGGCTGACGCCGGGTGCCATCTCGAAGGGCACCTTGGCCTTGCGGAGTACGGCGGCCTCCGCCGACACCGCACCGTCGAAGAGTGGATCTCCCGCGAGCAGTCGCACCGTGCGCAGACCTTCACGCGCGGACTCCACCACGAGTTTGGCGCGTGCCGCGTGATCAAGCGGAAGCCCGCTGTCATCGACACAGGTCACGATGGAAGCACTGGTACCGATCTGCTCGGCAAGCGCAGCTGCGGTCGCATCGGCAATGACGCGGTCGGCCGCGCGCAGCAGGTCAGCAGCGCGAAGCGTCAGCAGTTCCGGGTCGCCAGGGCCAGCGAAGACGAAGGCGACGGTGCCGAGCTTCTTCTTGGTGCGGGAGGTGGTCACGGGGCGGATTCCCCTCGTTGTTGTGGGTGTGTGGTCGGTCTGTGGGTGGTGCGACGCTCAGGCGCTCACCGCCGGCGTGCGTCGCGGTCGGGAGGCGAGGACGGAGAGTTCGGCGCCGAGGTCGATGTGTCGGACCTGGACGGTCTCGGGCACGACGAGCACTCGGGAGGCAAAGGACAAGATGTCGCGCACGCCGGCGGTGATCAGGTGATCGCACACGCTCTGCGCCACCGAATCCGGCGTTGCAATGATGCCGATCTGGCAGCGGGCGGCGATCTCGGTGAGGCGGTCCGGTGCCTCGATCGTCACCGCACCCTGGCCAGTCTGCACGACCTGACCGACCAACTGCGGATCGCTGTCGATGAGGCCGGCCACGGCGAAACCGCGCTGGATGAATCCGGGGTAGCTCGCGAGCGCATGGCCGAGATTGCCGACGCCGACGATGACCACCGCCATTTCCTGCTGTACGCCGAGCCAGCCAGCAATGACCGAGTGGAGGTAGTCGACGTCGTACCCCACACCGCGTCGGCCGAAGGAGCCGAGATAGGACAGGTCCTTGCGCAGTTTGGCGCTGGTGACACCACTACCGGCCGCGAGATCGACCGAGGAGACGGTGCAGACACCTCGCTCGCGCAGCCCGGCGAGCACGTGGAGGTAGACCGGCAGTCGCTGCACGGTGGCACCGGGCACCGCGGAACGGGTGCGCTCGGGGGCGATGTGCAGGGACACGTTGGGACCTCATGACGGGCGGGGTGGCCATGCAAGGGTAGGGATCCCTGGTCGCCGGAACAAAGTTGACCGGACGTGTCCATCCGATTATCGGGCGGTTAATGCACTTTCGAGGGCTTTCTCGTCGACGAACCAACGCGAGTGCACCTCACCGTCAATGATCACCACCGGGATGTGCTCCCAGTACTCGTCGGCCAACCCCGGGTCGTCCAGGAGGGATTTCTCCGCCCAGGCGATGTTCCGGCCCGCGCACACCCGCTCAACGATGGCTCTGGCTTCTTCGCACAGGTGGCAGTCCGGCTTGCCGATGAGTACGACGCGCGGGTCAGCCACACTCCGAGTCTGCACTAGCCCCTCCGACCGCCCAGACCCGCACCCTTGTGGGTTGTGGTCGCTAACTCGCGTCGGTAACGACCACAAACCACAAGGGTGCGAAGGGTGAGCCCGTAGTCTGTCGGAGTGAGCAAGGAGATCGCCGTCCTCCCCGCCTACCGGCGTGCTGGCGAGGCGGCCGCGGCGGCCGCCAAGGTCCAGCCCGGCACCAATATCGCCCCGGACCCCCACGCCGCGGCGTTCTTCGATGTCGACAACACGATCATGCGCGGCGCCAGCATCTTTCACTTCGCCGTGGGGTTGGCCCGACGCAAGTTCTTCAGCACGTCGGAGATCATCGGCTTTGGTCGCCGGCAGTTGAAGTTCGTCCTCAGCGGATCCGAAGACCTCGAAGACATGGCATCCGCCACCGAGGCCGCGCTGTCCTTCGTGGAGAACCGCACGGTTGACGAACTCAACGAACTCGGCGAAGAGATCTTCGTCGACGAGATGGCCGACAAGCTCATCCCCGGCACCCTCGGCCTTGCCCAGGAGCATCTGGACAAGGGCGAACGGGTTTGGCTCGTCACCGCGACCCCGGTTGAGCTGGCCACCATCATCGCGCGGGATCTCGGCCTCACCGGGGCGCTCGGCACCGTGGCCGAAGTGCGCGGTGGGCGCTACACCGGACGTCTGGTCGGCGCACCCCTGCACGGCCTCGCCAAGGCGGAGGCCGTTCGGGCCCTCGCCGAGCGGGAAGGCCTGGAGCTCCGACGCTGCTCGGCGTACTCCGACTCGGCCAACGACATCCCCATGCTGTCGATCGTCGGGCACCCCGCCGCGGTCAATCCCGACCCGCTCCTGCGCGCCCACGCGCGCGAGCACCACTGGCCGATCTATGAATTCCGTCGTCGCACGCAGGTCTTGCAGGTCGCGGTGCCAGCCACCGTCGGCGCCCTCGGGCTCGCTGTTGGCGTTGGGGCTGGCTATGCCCTGGCCCGCGCGACCCGGCCCTAACGGAAGACCGACTCGCGCTCGACGAGCAGGCGGTACAGCGACTGCTGAATGCGCTCACGCACCAGATCGGTCAATTCCAGGACGGTCATCGGATCATCCGCGGCCGCATCGGCGAGATCATCCGTGCGAATCGGCTCACCGAACGCGATGATCCACTTGCTCGGCAGTGGAATCATCCCGAGCGGCCCGAGCCACGGGAATGTCGGAGTCAGAGGGAAGTAGGGAACGCCGAGAAGGCGTGCCGCGAGCGGCAGATTGCCAAGGATCGGATAGATCTCTTCCGCACCGACGATGGCCGTCGGAATGATCGGCCGACCGGTGCGCACCGCCGCGGTGACGAACCCCCCGCGACCGAAGCGCTGCAACTTGTAGCGCTCGCTGAATGGCTTGCCGATCCCCTTGAAGCCTTCGGGCCACACGCCCACCAGCTGGTCAGCGAGCAGCAACCGTTCCGCGTCGGGCATGCACGCAAGCGTGTGGCCGGCCTTGCGGGCGAGCTCTCCGATGAACGGCGTCTCGAAGACCAGATCGGCACCCAGCATGCGCAGGTAGCGGTGCTGGGGATGGTGATCGTGGATAGCCAACTGGGTCATGAGCGCGTCGACCGCGATGGTGCCGGAATGGTTCGCGACGAGCAGCGCCCCACCCTCGTCGGGGATGTTCTCCATCCCACGGAGCTCGACCCGGAACCACGAGTCGAACAGCGGCCGCAGGGGCGCCAGCATGACCGTGTCGGTGAACTCCGGATCGAACCCGAACTCGTCGACCTCGTAGTCACCGGTGAGCCGGCGACGCACGAAGTCGAGGGCGCGCAGGGCGGCCGGGACGGACGGCTTCTCACTCGGGCGGCCACGCTCACCGTCGATGGGGATGATCTGGGCGTCAGCCATGGCCACCGCCCGAGAGAGCCTTGACCGTGGTGTCGGCACCCTCGAAGACGGATTCGGCCAGGGAGGGCCCGAGTCCGTGGCCGTCGAGGAAGTCAGCAAAGGCGGCCGCCGTGGTGTGCTGCGCGGTAAAGCCCAACGTCTGTGCCGCCCGCGTCGTGTCGATCCCGCGGCCATAGGTCAAGTAGCGCACCTGCTCCTTGGAGAAGTCCACTAGTCGTGCCGGCGCCAGTGCGCGCCCGACAACCGGCAGCAGGGCACCCGGCACAAAGATGGAGGGTCGCCCGGTACGTCGTACGGCCTGAGAGAGGGACAACACCCCGTCACCGGCAATGTTGAACACGCCGGCCTCCCCCTGCAAAGTCGCCTGGCGTAGCGCCTCGATCCCGTCATCTTCGTGGATGAACTGCATCCGCGCATCGAAGCCGAGGACAGTGGGGACAAGCGGCAGCGAGAAGTACTCGGTCATCGCGGTCTCGACCTTGGGACCGATGAAGTTCGCCAGCCGCAGGATGGATACCGCGACGTCCGGGCGGCGACGCGCGAAGCCGCGGACGAATCCCTCGACCTCGACCGAGTCCTTCGCCCAACCACTCGTCGGCGGATGCTTCGGCGACATGTCCTCGGTGAAGAGCGCTGGGTCGCGGGGGCCGGCCCCGTAGACAGATGACGTGGACTTCACGACGAGTTGTCGAAGCGCGGGCGCCTTCTGGCACGCCGCGAGCAACTGCATCGTGCCGATGACATTGATCTCTTTCATCGACGCGCGACCGCCGGCCTGCACACTGGTCGCGATGACACCCATGTGGACGACGGTGTCGGCCTCGGTCGCCTGCAAGACCTTGCCGATGACGGGATTGCGGATGTCGGCCCGGATGAACTCCGCGGCCGGGACAGGGCGCCGGGGTGGGACGACATCGACGCCGACCACCCGCTCGACGTTGGGGTCGCGCGAGAGCGCCTTGACCATCTGGCCACCCAGATGGCGGGCGGCACCGGTCACGAGAACGACGCGACCCATGGCGACCCCCTCGCTATAGCTCCCGGAGGGCTACTTCTTGTTACGCCGCTGCACGCGCGTGCGCTTGAGCAGCTTGCGGTGCTTCTTCTTGGCCATGCGCTTGCGGCGCTTCTTGACCACGGAGCCCATCGATAACCTCATTCATTCCGGGAAGACCCTGACCTTACCCGATCAGGCGAGCAGGACGATATCCGGGCGAGCGCAAGCGGGCGCCACGCCGTCGGCGCAGTTGATCAGCCAGCCTCGATGAAGGAGGTGCGCAGGTAGTCGTGCACAGCCTGCTCCGGCACTCGGAAGGAGCGTCCGACACGGACCGCGGGCAGGTCGCCGGCGTGCACAAGGCGGTAGACCGTCATCTTGGACACCCGCATCAGGGATGCCACCTCGGCCACGGTGAGGAACTTCACCTCGGCCAACGGCCGCTCGTTAGCACCGCTCATTCGTCGCTCCCTGCTCCTGACTCCTGCACCAACGGAAGGTCGCCCGTCGGTGGCACCGCGGTGACGTTACTGCACTCAGCCAGTCGGCGTCACCCCGATTCCCGAATGAGCCTAGTCCGGATCGCTCAAACGGCCCAGCCGCCCTAGAACCAGGGGTCCGGATCGGCCATCAGGCCGTGATGGGGGAAGACCGCGGCGCGCGTCGCGAGCACCGCCTCATCGATCGGGTTGCTGGGATCGAAGCCCTGGTCGAACGGCTTGGGCCACGGGGTGCGGCCGTCGGTCATGGTCGCGGGGCCGGGTCGACCAAGTCGCTCACTGACAAACTCGCGGAAGGTTGCGGGTACGTCAGATTGCGGATCGATCGGTGTCCCCGCCGCCTCGGCGATGAGGTGCGTCCACGCACGCGGCACGACGTCGACCCATTCATAACCACCACCGCCGACAGCGATCCACCGACCATCGCAGTAGCGATGGGCCCACGAGTGGATGGCCTCGTAGGACATGCGCTGTCCATCAATCGACAGGGCCAGATGCGCGAGGGGGTCTTCGGCATGCGAGTCACACCCGTGCTGGCTGATGATCACCTGCGGCGCGAAGGACTCCAAGATCTGCGGTACGACGGCGTGGAAGGCCCGGAGCCAACCTTGATCGTCGGTGCCGGCCGGCAGGGCGATATTGACGGCGCTTCCCGGCGCGAGCGGCCCACCAGACTCGTGCGCGAATCCCGTGCCGGGGAAGAGAGATCGGGGGCTCTCATGAATGGACACGGTGAGCACCCGCGGATCCTCATAGAACATCGCCTGTACGCCGTCCCCGTGGTGGACGTCGACATCGATGTAGGCGATGCGCTCCACCCCCTGTTCGAGCAGCCAGGCGATCGCAATGCCGATGTCGTTGTAAACGCAGAACCCGGCCGCCGAATCCGGCATCGCATGGTGCAGCCCTCCCGCGATGTTGACCGCGTGCTGGGCCGCGCCGGAGTGCACCGCCTGCGCCGCCGCCAGAGTCGCCCCCGCGACGAGCGCGGATGCCTCATGCATGCCGAGGAACACCGGGTCGTCCGCGGTGCCGAGCCCGCGCTTCGGGTCGTTGAACAGCGGATCGCTCGAGGCACGCATCACGGCATCGACGTAGTCGGGCGTGTGCACGGCGAGGATCTGCTCCATCGTTGCCGGCTGCACGGGGTTATGCACTGACACGT
Organism: uncultured Actinomyces sp.; assembly: GCA_964351035.1. Classification (GTDB taxonomy): domain Bacteria; phylum Actinomycetota; class Actinomycetes; order S36-B12; family S36-B12; genus Mxb001. The sequence continues at coordinate 12,460 of CAYGMM010000020.1, read as the reverse complement.
GTTCGGGTTGCAGCAGACCGAAATCCAATGCCAGGCGGATCGCCAGTTGCACGCGGATGGGCGCGAGCGGATGACCGGGCCCGAAGTCGTACAGGCGCAGGTCGTCGTCCCAGACCACGGTCACGGCATCGCTCATGCGTTGGGCGCCCCCAACTCAAGGCTGCGGTCACGAGCAGCGGTCATGGCACGCTCGACGAGTGCCCCGAAGCCAGCCTCGTCGAAGACACCGAGCGCGGCCGCCGTGGTCCCTTGCGGAGACGTGACCTGGCGACGCAGGGTCGCAGCATCCGCACCCGGCTCGGCCGCCATCATGGCGGCCCCCAGCACGGTCTGTGTCACCAGCAGGCGGGCGGTCTCAGCGTCGAGACCGAGCGCTTCGGACGCGGCGATCATCGACTCGATGAGTAGGAATGCGTACGCGGGGCCGCTCCCCGAGGTGGCGGTGACGGCGTCCTGCAGTGTCTCGGGCACCTTCACCACGGGGCCGACCGCGGAGAGCAGGCTGACGACGTAGTCGCACTGATCAATCGAGCAGTAGCGACCCGGCGAGATAGCGGTGGTGCCCTGGCCGATGAGTGCGGGCGTGTTGGGCATGGCACGCACCACCGGGGTGCCGGCACCGAGAGCCTCCTCAAGCCGGTCGAGCCGGAACCCGGCCACCAGCGACACGACGATGGCCCCGTCGTTGAGGTCCGGGGCGACCCGCTGCAGCAGATCGGGCATGTCCTGCGGCTTGACGAGGATGAGCACCGTGGCTGACTCGCGCACGGCAGTGTCCAGATCCATGACGTGCACGCCGTACCGCTCACTCACCTGGGCGGCTCGCTCTGGGTTCTTCTCCACGATGGCCACGCGGTGCGGCTCGATACCCGAGCGCAGGAGTCCGGAGACGTAGGCCTCGCCCATGGCGCCGGCCCCGAGGATCGCGATCATCGTCTATCCCTTCGGAGGTGCGAGTGGCACGCGCGGATCGAGCAGTGCCTGGACGGTGGGAGCGACCATGCGAACGACGTGCTCCTCGCTCGCGGATGCCAGAGGCTCGATCCGGGCCACATAGCGGCCGGCGGCAATGCCCATCAGGTACGACGAGATGAGCGCCGCGCGCATGCGGGCATCGGGGACGCCGATGGCGGCCACGACACGGTCGATCACGGCGACCTCGAGGTAGCCCTGCATGGAACGCGTCAGCGCGGCGGCCGATGCACCGGTGCGCGCCATCGACATGAGGTCCTCGCGCACCTCGGGGTCCTCAAGAATGTCCAGGGTGGCGCGCACAAGCCGCTCGCCAAGACCGTCGAGCCCCGGAGCCAGGATCGCGGGGACCGCCGACGCCGGATCGGTTGGCAGTTTCAAGGCGGCAGCGAAAATCGCTTCCTTGTTGTCGTAGTACTTGCGCAGAACGGTCGGGGCAACACCCGCTGCCGCTGCGAGTCCTTTGAAGGTCGTGCGCGCATATCCGCCCGCCGCGAAAGCGCTGCGTGCCGCGGCCACCGCAGCATCGCGCACCTGATCAGATCCGCTGTTCTCCGCCATCGGCACCACTCTAGGACGGTGGCGCCTGCGCCGGGGCAGCAAGGTGACGACGCGCGAAGGACAGCGCCTCCGCCAAATCGGCCTCACGCTCCGCCCGGGACGCCGCCCGGCGGGTGGTGACCTCGACGACGACCGTCCCATCGAATCCGCGCACGTGCTCCAGGACCTCCGCGCACGGCTGGTGACCACGACCGGGCACGAGGTGCTCGTCTCGGTTGGATCCGCTGCCATCGGCGAGGTGCACGTGAACCAGACGGTCGCCGAGATCGCGGGCCATCTCACCGGCGTCCGTGCCCGACACCGACGTGTGGGACAGATCCAGCGTGGTGTGCGGATAGTCCTCGTCGCGGATGTCCCACCCCGGCGCGTAGGCGGCGATCTCCCGAGAGCGTGCTCGCCAGGGATACATGTTCTCCACCGCGAACCGGATGTGCGTCTCCTGTGTCATGCGATCGAGTCCGGTGACGAACTCCCGCGCGTAGTCACGCTGCCAACGAAACGGCGGATGGACGACGACCGTGCTCGCGCCGAGTTCGGTGGCCGCGTCGCGCGCGCGCACCAACTTGCCCCAGGGGTCGGTCCCCCACACCCGCTGGGTCACCAGGAGACACGGAGCGTGGATCGCCAGGATGGGTACGCCGTAGTGGTCACTCAGCCGTCGCAGCGCTACCGGATCCTGGCTGACCGCGTCGGTCATGACCATGACCTCGACGCCGTCGTAGCCGAGTCGCGCGGCGATTTCGAAGGCCGCCGCAGTGCCCTCCGGGAACACCGACGAGGTGGACAGGGCCACCCGCGGCGATGTCACGCGTGGGCCTTGGGCGCGCGCCACCTATCCGTCACGCGAGCCGCCACCGCGACGAGGACAGCCCCGACGAGTCCGACGCCGAGGGCGATGAAGGTGTCCACCTCGGGATGCACGACGAGCGCGAAGAACTTCGCGAGCCACGGCACCAGGAGCACGACGACGAACGACAGCAGCATGGCCGCACAGACGCCGAGGCGGAGCCAGTTCAGTGGGCGTGCGGATTGCACGAGGACCGCAAAGGCGGCGAGGAACAGCGCGATGGTGGCCGCGGCGCGGGCGTCCTCAAGGGGTTCGCCCAACTCGAGCACGATGATGTAGGTGCTGAGTCCGGTTACGGCGCAGATCACGCCCGCGGGCACGGCGAACAGGAGCACACGACGCAGGAACCCGGGTCGGAACCGCTCGGTGTTGGGCATGAGGGCCAGGAAGAAGCCGGGGATTCCAATGGTGAGGCTGCTGATCAGGGTGAAGTGCCGCGGCAGGAACGGGAAGTCCAATGCCTGCCCGTTCGCCGACAGGGTGAAGAGCACGGTGAGCCCGATGAACCCGGAGATGATCGCCGAGTAGAACGTCTTGGTGAGGAAGACATCCGAGACGCGCTCGATGTTGCCGAGAACTCGTCGACCCTCGGCAACGACGTGCGGCATGACCGAGAACTTGTTGTTCAACAGGACGAGTTGGGCCACCGCCCGCGTGGCAGCCGCCCCCGATCCCATCGCGATACCCAGATCGGCCTTCTTCAACGCGAGTACGTCGTTCACGCCGTCGCCGGTCATCGCAACCGTGCGCTGGCGAAGATGCAGAGCCCCGACCATGCCCTGCTTCTGCGCGGGCGTCACGCGACCGAACACGCTCCTCTGGGATACGGGTTCCTCGAGTTCCGCCGGCTCCTCGCCGAGTTCGCGTGCATCTACGGGATCGGCGGCACCGGGGACGCCAGCCTGGTGCGCGATCGCGCCCACGGTCGCCGGGTTGTCACCGGAGATGACCTTGACCTCAACACCCTGCTCGAGGAAGTAGGCGACGGTGTCAGCCGCATCGGATCGCAGCCGCTGGTCGATGACGACCAGGGCCGCCGGCTCGACCGCGTCCAGTTCGGAGTCGGGGTCCGGCGCGGCACCGACACTGCGACCGACGAGCAGCACGCGGGAGCCGGCCGAAGCCAACTCCTCCGCCTGGGCGAGGACGTCGGCATGGGTCGAGCCGAGGACCACCTCGGGCGCACCGAGGACCCAGGTGCCGTGGCCGTCGAAGGTGGCCGCCGACCACTTGCGCGCGCTGGAGAAGGCGATGGTGTCCAGGATCGACCAGGTCGGGTTGGGGTACGCGGTGGCGATCGCCTGGAGAGTCGGATTGGGGCTGTCCTCCGCGGCACCCAGCGCGGCGAGGAGGGCGTCGACGTCGATCGTGTCGTCGAGAACGCGAACGTCGGTGACCGCCATGCCTGGCTCGGTGAGCGTGCCGGTCTTGTCCGCGCACACCACATCGACGCGTGCGAGGACCTCCACGGCGGGCAGATCCTGGACGAGCACTCGGCGTCGAGCCAGCCGGACCACGGCCACGGCCATCGCGATGCTGGTCAGCAGCACCAGGCCTTCGGGGACCATCGTGACGACGCCGGCGATCGTGCCGCGAATCGCATCGTTGAGTGGCTGGTCGGCACGCAACTGCGACAGCAACAGGAGCAGGCCGATCGGCGGGATGAGGAAGGACGCCAACCGGATGAACTTGGCGATGTCATCGCGGAGTTCGGAGCGGGTCATCGCAAACTGCTTGGCCTGCTCGGTCAGCTTCGAGGCAAACGAATCGCGGCCGATCGAGGTCGCGACGTAGCTGCCGCTGCCCGCGACGACGAAGGAACCGGACATGGCCAGATCGCCCACGGCCTTGTCTACGGGATCGGCCTCTCCGGTGAGCAGGCTCTCGTCGATTTCGAGGCCGTCGGAGTGGACCACCTCTCCGTCGACGACGAGTTGGTCGCCTGGACGCAGGATCACGAGATCATCGAGCACGACCTCGGGCGGACGGATCTCCTGATCGACTCCGTCCCGGCGTACGACGGGACGCGCCTCGCCGATGACGGACAGTTTCTCCAGGGCCCGACTCGCGCGGTACTCCTGGATGATGCCGATGAGCGCGTTGAAGACGATGACAAAGCCAAACAGCGAGTCCTGGAACGGCGCCACGAACCACATGACCACCCACAGCGACCCGATGACGAAGTTGAACCACGTGAGGGTGTTGGCTCGAATGATGCTGCCCAGGCTGCGGCTGTGCGGATCCGGCGCATCGTTGACCTGGCCGCGCGCGACTCGCTCGGCGACCTGTGCGGTGGTGAGGCCCTCGGCCGTGACCGTGCTCATAACCCCCTCGCTCATGACTCCATCGAGTCGATTCTGCGCAAGATGACGCCTTCGCGCAGCGCCCAGGGGCCGATCTCGACCTCGTCGATGCCGAGGAGGTCCATGGCGGCCTCGGCCACGATCGCCCCGGCGAGGAGTTGCGGTGCACGGGATTCCGAGACACCTGGCAGACGTGCGCGGTCTGTCGCCTTCATCTCGGCGAGCTTGGGCACCCACGTGCGCAGGTCATCGCGGGACAGGATCCGACGCACGTGGAAACCCTCGCTGGAGGGCGCAGCCCCGGCAATGCGGGCGAGTTGGCGGAAGGTCTTGGACGTTGCCACCGCGATGCGGGGCTCGCCCGATCGCAGCAGTTTGCCGACGACCGAGCCCAGGGCAGCCCGGGCGACACGGCGCACCTCACGGACGTCGTCGGGACTCGGCGGATCGCCCCCGAGGAAGTCCCGGGTCAGCCGCCCCGCACCAAGCGGGACCGACACGGCGACCTCCGGCTCCTCATCGTCTCCGGCCGCCAACTCCAGCGAACCACCCCCGATGTCGAGCACAAGAAGTCGGCCGGCGGACCAGCCGAACCAGCGACGTACGGCGAGGAAGGTGAGGCGCGCCTCGTCCGAACCGCTCAGGACCTCAACCTCGACACCGGTGCGCTCACGCACGTCGGCAAGCACCTCCGCGCCATTCGGGGCCTCGCGAATGGCGGACGTCGCAAAGGCGAGGAACTCCGCGGCCCCGAGGTCCTCGGCCGTCAGTTGGGCTTCGCGGATGAAGTCGACGAGGCGGCCGGCGGCATCGGCATCGATGGATCCGTCAGGTTCGAGGTGTTCGGCGAGGCGCAGTGCGATCTTGGACTTCCATGCCGGGAGCGGTGCCGCACCGGCGTGGGCGTCGACGATCAGCAGGTGAACGGTGTTCGAACCGATGTCGAGGACCCCAAGTCGCACACGGTCACCGTACCGGTTCCGAGCACGCGGCACGCGAGTTGGAACCGTACTCGCGCTAGGGTCCTGCCGTGGCTGAAGTCCCCCTTGATTTTCCGCGCGCCTGGATCGAGTTCGACGACCCGTCGACGAAGGGGCGGCGCTACCGCTGCGACCTGACCTGGCTGACCTCGCGATGGACCTGCATCTTCGGCAGAGGCTGCAAGGGCATCTACGCCGACCGACCAAATGACGGCTGCTGCACCCTCGGCGCGCACTTCACGGACAAGGCGGATGAGAAGAACACCCTGAAGTGGGCAGCCAAGTTGACGGCGGAGGACTGGCAGTTCCACGGCGTCGCGCAGCGCAAGGGTGCGACGGTGAAGCAGGGCAAGGGCAAGGACGCCGAACGCAAGACCCGGGTCGTGGACGGCGCCTGCATCTTCTTGAACCGGCCCGGATTCGCCGGCGGTGAGGGCTGCGCCCTGCACGCGCTGGCCATGCGTGAGGGCATCTCCTTCGTCAAGACCAAGCCGGACGTGTGCTGGCAACTCCCGCTGCGCCGCTCGTATGAAAACGTCGAGCGCCCGGACGAGACCCGGGTGCAGGTCGTCACCATCGCTGAGTTCGATCGCCGCGGCTGGGGCGAGGGCGGCCATGACCTCAACTGGTACTGCAGCGGCAACACCGAGGCGCACGTCGCGGTGGAGCCGGTCTACATCACCAACCGTGACGAACTCATCGCCCTGATGGGCAAGAAGGCCTACGCCGTACTGGTCGAGCACTGCGATGCCCGCATGCAGGCCCTGGCCGAGGTCACCGGGCCCGCTCGGCAGGGGCTCGCACCCCACCCCGCCGACCCCGAGTAGCGCGCGGGCGGTCTCCGCGCCGTTGCGACGTGGCCGGTGTCGTACCCGGTGCGTAGTCTGCAGCGCATGGCCAAGTCCGGGGTGAGCTACCAGTGCAGTTCCTGCGGGGCGACCTCACTGCGCTGGGTGGGCCGCTGCCCCAAGTGCCAGGAGTTCGGCACCGTCGCCGAGGTGGCGCCCCAGCCCAGCAATCGGTCCAGCAAGGCGGGCCAGTCCGCGGCTCGGGTGCGGCCTGCCCAGCCGGTGGCCGAGATCGCCGAGGAGCGCGTGCGTCGAATCCCCACCGGAGCCGGTGAGTTCGACCGGGTCGTCGGCGGTGGGCTGGTCGCGGGCCAGGTCGTGCTGCTCGCCGGTGAGCCCGGGGTCGGCAAGTCCACACTGCTCCTCGCGGTCGCCCACGCCTACGCCGAGCAGCACCCGGGGGTCGTGCTCTACGTCTCGGGTGAGGAGTCCGCCGACCAGATCGCCCTGCGCGCCCGGCGCATCGACGCCATGTCCGACCGTCTACTCGTGGCCGACGACAACGACCTGTTCACCGTGCTCGGTCTGATCGAGCACCACCGACCGATCCTCATCGTCGTCGACTCGGTCCAGACCATCGCCTCCCCGGAGTTGGACGGTCGCGCCGGGGGCGTCGCCCAAGTCCTCGAGGTCACGCAGGCTCTGACACGCACAGCCAAGCAGCGCGGTATCCCCATGCTCATCATCGGCCAGTCGACCCGCGAGAACTCGGTAGCCGGTCCGCGTGCCCTCGAGCACCTCGTCGACACCGTGCTGACCTTCGACGGCGATCGCTCCAGCGCCCTACGCCTGCTACGAGCGGTCAAGAATCGGTACGGCCCCGCCGATGAGATCGTCGCGTTCGAACAGACTGATCGAGGGCTCGCCGAGGTGCGTGATCCATCGGAGTTGTTCCGCGGTCAGCGGGAGACTCCCGTCGCCGGCACGTGCGTCACCGTGACGATGGAGGGCCGACGGGCCCTCCTGGCCGAAGTTCAGGCCCTGGTCGCGGCGGGCACCGGCGGTGCACCACGGCGCACCGTCACCGGCATCGACACGACCCGAGTGATCACCCTGGCCGCGGTGACCGACCGAGCCGGCCAGAAGGGGCAGGATCTGTCGCAGCGCGACATCTTCGTCGCCACCGTGGGCGGTGCTCAGATCTCTGATCCTGGTGCCGACCTCGCAATCTGTCTGGCCATCGCATCCGCGCGGCTGAGCACCCCGATTCCGTCCGACGTACTCGCCATCGGCGAGGTGGCGCTGTCCGGCGATATCCGCCCGGTGCCGTTCCTCGGCCAGCGGGTGGCCGAGGCGCGACGGCTGGGCTACCGGCGCATCCTGGTGCCGGCGGGCTCGCGCGATCGACTCGACGCCGTCATCGAGGTGCGGCACCTCTCCATTGCCCTGGGCTCGGTGCAGCGCATCGCCGTCGAAGGGCGCTAGGCGCTACTCCAGCCGCAGTGCCGATGGCGCGCTGTACAGATCTCCGTTGCGACCGGTGACGGTGTACTCGCCGGCATCGGCCATCGGCATGTCGGGCGGGCAGCCCGGCTCACTGAGATAGCCGTCCCACACGAGTTGGGTCGTGAAGGCGTCTCCGCGGTCGAGCGTGGTGACGTCCTTGTCGTCGCTGGGATTGCAGTCATCACTTGACCAGATCGATACATCACCGGCCGTCACCAGCAGCTCGTTGGCGCCTGGGCCGACGTCGCGCTTGCACGGCCGGGTGCCGATATTGGTGACCGTCAGTGTGAGGTTCGGCGTCGACCCGACCGGGTAGATCGCCTCCTCCGCAGACGCCTCGACCAGGATGTCCTCGTCTGAGCACTCGGTGATCTCAGTCGGCGTCGGCTCGGGTGTCGGCGTTGCCGATGTCGGAGCGGGTGTCGGCGTCGTACTGCTTGTCGACGTAGGTACGGGCACCGGTTCGGCACCGCTGTCATCCCCGCCGCCGCGGCCGAAGATCAGCCACCACAGCAGCGCGAGGATCGCGACGAGGACGACCAACACAATGATCCGCCGGCGCCAATAGACGCCGGGCGGCTCAGGCCCCACGGGGTACATCACTGTGCTCACGGGTCAGCACCGTACTCCCTCCGGAGCCCGGGCATGGCAGCATCGGGACATGGCAACGACGCGGCTGGGACAATCGGGGTCCCTCCATCCAGGCCGTGATTTTGGGTCAGATTCGACTGATTTCCCCCACCTGGGCCAGCAAAGCTCCCGAATTCGACGTTGGTTCACCCAAATCGGTCGATCTTTGCCCTGGCGCGACCTCCGTGGCGACGGGCGCCCCTGGGGGGTCATGGTGTCTGAATTCATGCTCCAGCAGACCCCGGTGGACCGTGTCCTACCCGTCTGGCAGGCGTGGTGGGAACGCTGGCCGACCCCGACGGCGTTGGCGGCCGAGCCCGCATCTGCAGCGCTGCGGGCCTGGGGGCGACTCGGCTACCCCCGCCGAGCGATGCGCTTGCACGCCACCGCGACCGTCCTTGCTCGCGACTACGACGGAAAGGTACCCAGCGATGCTGACGCACTGGCGGCGCTGCCCGGTGTGGGTGAGTACACCGTGGGCGCCATACTCGCCTTCGCCTTCGACCGCCCCGCACTCGCGCTGGATACGAACGTGCGTCGGGTCCTGGCCCGACATGACCTCGGCCTGGCCGGTGCGGCACCCACCATCACCGCTGCGGAACGGGAGCACGCGTCGCAGATCCTGCCGCGACGTCATGGGGCGGCCTGGATGGCAGCGGTCATGGAACTCGGCGCCCTCGTCTGCACCGCGCGGAACCCTGACTGCGCAGCCTGCCCGGTGTCGGAGAGTTGCCGGTGGCGGGCGGCGGGCTATCCGGAGGGACCCGCATCCCGTCGCCAGCCCCGGTATGAGGGCTCGGACCGGCAGGCGCGTGGGGCGCTACTCAATGTCCTGCGGGAGGCCGACGGCCCGGTCACCGGTCGCCGACTGGACCTGGCGTGGCCGGAGCCACAGCAGCGGGCCCGAGCCCTTGACGGCCTGGTCGCCGACGGTCTCGTCGTTCCCGCGGCTCGCGGGCGCTGGGCACTGCCCGACTAAGCGCGGAGAAAGTGGCGGCGAGACTTCGTCACCGCGGTGACCGAACCGCGCCCTCAGACCTGTCGCATGTTTCCCGCACGTTGTTGGGGTTTCACGGTGACGCAAACCCCAACAACGTGCGGGAAATGCTTCCTTTGCGCTTGCCGCGGGCAGCCACACCGCCGCGGATGGCCCCGCGCGTCGGCGGCGCTGCTATGAAGTAGTTGCCGGGTCCGCCGGAAGCGGGACGCGATCATCCTGGCGAACGGCCATGCGCGACCCCATGGGCTGATCGAGAGCGAGATCGATCCAGGTCGCGTCTCCAGCGATTCCGATACCTGCGCACTCGTCCGACCCGCGCGGCGACGTGCGGGCTGCCGAGATCTCCACCAGGTCGGGGTGCTCGATCGCCCGAACGATGACCTCGTCGCCGGTGCACAGCCCAGAATCCGGCAGCGTCACGGACACCTGGATGACATTGGGCTGCTCGGTCGCGCGCCAGGCCACCGGGGTAAGCGGCGACTCCGACGTGCCCAGCACGCGCAACGGCCCGATCCCCGCTACGAGGCCGCCCACGACGACGAGGGCAGCGAGCGCAGCAATCACGCCGACGAGCCCGAGCCAAAATCCCCGGGCACGCCGACGACGCGGGGCGTCGTACTCGCGTAGCCCGGGGATCAGCGGACCGTTGGGCACGTGTGGACCTCTACCGAACTACTCGGACTCACCGGAACCGGGCGGAGGACCGGCCGGCTCCATCGGCGGGACATCGGGAACGTCGGCCTTGGGGGTCGTGGTGAAGGTGAAATCCGGACCGTCGTCTCCGGTGGCGACGTCGACGAGCACGGCCGAACCGGGGGTGATCTCGCCGAAGAGCATCTTCTCGCTCAGCGGGTCCTCAATCTCGCGCTGGATCGTGCGACGCAGCGGACGCGCGCCCATGGTGGAGTCATAGCCGCGCTCGGCGAGGAGCTCACGGGCCGCCTGGGTCAGATCGAGCGAGATGTCACGATCCTTCAGACGCTCATCGAGGTGGTTGACCATGAGGTCGACGATCTGGACGATCTCGCTCTTGCTCAACTGGTGGAAGACGATGACGTCATCGATACGGTTGAGGAACTCAGGTCGGAAGTGCTGCTTGAGTTCCTGCTGCACCTTGGTCTTCATCCGCTCGTACGCCGACAGGTCGTCGTTCTCCGGCGCGAAACCGAGCATGACGCCCTTCGACACGTCGCGGCTGCCGAGGTTGGTCGTCATGATGATGACGGTGTTCTTGAAGTCGACCTCGCGGCCCTGGGCGTCGGTGAGACGACCCTCCTCAAGCACCTGCAGCAGCGAGTTGAAGATGTCCGGATGCGCCTTCTCGACCTCGTCGAACAGCACGACCGAGAACGGCTTGCGGCGGACCTTCTCGGTGAGCTGGCCGCCCTCGTCGTAGCCGACATATCCGGGCGGGGAGCCGAAGAGACGCGAGGCGGTGTGCTTCTCGGAGTACTCGCTCATGTCGAGTGAGATGAGCGCGTCCTCGTCACCGAAGAGGAACTCCGCGAGCGTCTTGGACAGCTCGGTCTTGCCGACACCCGAGGGCCCGGCGAAGATGAACGACCCGGACGGCCGCTTCGGATCCTTGAGCCCGGCGCGGGTGCGACGGATCGACTTGGACAGTGCCTTGATGGCCTGCTCCTGGCCAATGACGCGGCGGTGCAGCTCCTCCTCCATGCGGATGAGGCGCTGAGCATCGTCCTCGGAAAGGTCGGTCACCGGGATGCCGGTCATGAGCGCGAGCACCTCGGCGATCAACTTCTCGTCGACCTCGGCCACGACGTCCATGTCGCCGGCCTTCCACTCGCGCTCACGCTGCGCCTTCTCAGCGAGGAGGTTCTTCTCATCGTCGCGCAGGGAGGCAGCCTTCTCGAAGTCCTGCTCATCGATGGCCGACTCCTTGGCGCGACGTACGTCGGCGATGCGCTCGTCGAACTCGCGCAGGTCCGGCGGCGCCGTCATGCGACGAATACGCAGACGCGAACCGGCCTCGTCGATGAGGTCGATGGCCTTATCGGGCAGTTGGCGGTCGGAGATGTAGCGATCCGACAGGCGAGCCGCAGCGGCGAGCGCGCTGTCGGTGATTGACCCGCGGTGATGCGACTCGTAGCGATCACGCAGGCCCTTGAGGATCTCGACGGTGTCGCTGACATCGGGCGCGTTGACCTGCACCGGCGCGAACCGGCGCTCGAGGGCCGCGTCCTTCTCGACGTACTTGCGGTATTCGTCGAGGGTGGTCGCACCGATGGTCTGGAGTTCGCCGCGGGCGAGCATCGGCTTGAGGATGCTGGCGGCATCGATGGCACCCTCGGCGGCACCGGCGCCGACCAGGGTGTGGATCTCGTCGATGAACAAGATGATGTCGCCGCGGGTGCGGATCTCCTTGAGGACCTTCTTCAAACGCTCCTCGAAATCACCGCGGTAGCGGCTGCCGGCGACGAGGGCGCCGAGGTCGAGGGTGTAGAGCTGCTTGTCCTTCAAGGTCTCCGGGACCTCGCCCCGAATGATGTTCTGCGCGAGGCCTTCGACGATCGCGGTCTTGCCGACGCCGGGCTCGCCGATGAGCACGGGGTTGTTTTTGGTGCGACGCGAGAGCACCTGCATCACGCGCTCGATTTCCTTCTCGCGGCCGATGACCGGGTCCAACTTGCCCTCGCGGGCGGCCTGCGTGAGGTTGCGGCCGAACTGGTCGAGAACAAGCGAGGTGGAGGGAGTGCCCTCGGCGGGGCCGCCGGCCGTGGCCGGCTCCTTGCCCTGGTAGCCGGAGAGCAACTGGATGACCTGCTGGCGCACACGGTTGAGGTCCGCACCCAACTTGACCAGCACCTGCGCGGCGACGCCTTCGCCCTCGCGGATGAGGCCGAGCAGGATGT
>CAYGMM010000019.1:0-25295 GCA_964351035.1 uncultured Actinomyces sp. | reverse complement strand
CGGCGCGCACGAGGTCGACTCCGGGCAGATCTTCGTCAATGACAAAGAGGTCAGCTTCAAGTCCACCCACGATGCACGCACCCACGGCGTCGAGACCGTCTACCAGACGCTCGCGGTTGCCCCGGCTCTCGACATCTCCGAGAACCTTTATCTCGGTCGCGAGGTGCGCAAGAAGGGCATCCTCGGCAAGGTCTTCCGCAGCCTGGACAAGAAGCACATGCGCGAGGTGTCGACCAAGAGCCTGAGCGACCTCGGCGTGCTCACCGTGCAGAGCATCACCCAGACGGTGGAGACGCTTTCCGGCGGTCAGCGCCAGGCCGTGGCGGTAGCCCGCGCCGGCACCTTCGGCAGCCAGGTGGTCATCCTCGATGAGCCCACGGCCGCCCTCGGTGTCAACGAGTCCGCGCGCGTGCTCCAGCTGATCAAGGACCTGCGTGACCGCGGCATGAGCATCATCCTGATCTCGCACAACATGCCGCAGGTCTTCGACGTCGCTGACCGCATTCACATCCAGCGACTCGGTCGCCGGGCAGCGGTCGTCACCCCGCAGAGCCACACGATGAACGACGTCGTGGCCATCATGACCGGGGCGATGACCATCCCCGAGGAGGAGCAGCAGCTCGGTCCGGTGCGCTAGCGCGGACGTCACCTACGCATACAGGGCGGGGCGGTCGGGAAGTTCAATCCGGACCGCCCCGTTTCCTATGGCGGCCACCGCGGCGTTCGCACTGATCGTCGCGACGAGGCCATCCCAGGCGGTCGCTCCTGATGTCTTGCCGACAAGCGTTGCATCGACCCACGCCTGCAATTGGCGGCGGTAGGCATCCTCAAAACGGCCGAGCCACAGTTCCGGTACGTCGTGCCCCACCTGCCGCGAGGCCCGTCGAGTGATGTACGACCCATCGCCCATGTCCAGCGTGCCGTCGCTGGCGACGACCTCGCAGCGCACCTCGTAGCCGTACCAGGCGTTCATGAAGACCTCGATCTCCACGAGCGCGCCGCTCTGGGTCGTGAGGATGACGAGGAGGGGATCGGACTGTCCGTCCGGCGTCCGCGGCCCCGGTTCACCGGTGATGACCTGCACGCTGGTGTACTCGGTGTCCAGGAGCCACCGGTTGATGTCGAACTCGTGGATGGCCGAGTTCGTCAGGGTGAGCGCGGTGTCGAGCCCGTACGGCGCCGAGGTGTTGCGGTGGACGTTGTGGACGATGAGCGGCCGGCCCACTGCAGGGATGCCGTCCTTCAGCGCGACGTAGCCGGGGTCGAATCGGCGCATGAACCCGAGCGAGAGTAGGCGGCGGCCCAGGTCGACCTCTTCGGCCACCACACGCGCAGCCTCATCAACGGTCGGCGCCAGCGGCTTCTCGCACAGGGTGGGTCGCTGCGCGTCCAGGCACAGCAGCGCCTGCTCGGCGTGGAGTCCGTCCGGCGAGGCGATGACGACGGCATCGCTGGAGGCGACGAGGTGCTCGACTGTCGGGGCCAGCCGGGCCCCCAACTCATCGGCGAGGTCGGCAGCGCGGGTCATGTCCGCGTCGTAGAGCCAGGCGACCTCGGCACCGGACACCTCGCGAGCCAGGGAGCGCGCGTGGGCGGTCCCGATGTTGCCCGTGCCGATGACACCAATGCGTAACGACTCCGTCATGCGTGCATTCAAGCAGGCGATTCGTCACCTTCACCACGTACCATCGACGTCATGCGCTGGCAGGCCACGGGGATCGTAGGAGTCTGTCTGAGTGCGGCGCTCGCCCTGGTGACGGCGCCCTCCGCCTCCGGCATGATTCCGTCCCCACGCGTCGACGCCGGACCCCTCATCCTCGGCACCGCCCTCCCGAATACCGGGGCGCTGAAGGCCTACGGTCCCGCTACGCAGGCGGCCGTCTCACTCGCGGTCAAGGACGCTAATGACGTGGGCGGCGTCCTCGGACAGCAGATCACCCTGATCCCGGGCGACTCCGGGCACACGGACTCCGGTGTCTTTGCCGCGACGCTCAATCGCCTCACCGAGGAAGGGGCTCACGCGGTCATCGGGCCGATGTCGTCCGATCTCGTACTGGAGAACCTTGACGCGGTGGCCGGACGCACCCTGGTTTCTCCGGCCACCACGAATCCGGCGCTCGCCGGTCTTATCTCCCAGGTGACGCCCGCCTCGCCGCTCGAGGGGGTCATGCTCGCGAAGTTGGCCAATGAGCGTGATGTACGTCGCCTGGTGGCGGTCGCGCCACGTGCGCAGCGAGAGGTCGCCGAGGCTGCTGCCGATGCGGCGGAACTGCGCGGCATGCAGGCGGTCGTCGTCCTCTACTCCCAGCGCCAGTCGGCCAGCAAGATCGCGGCGAAGGTCTCGCGTTCGGCATCCGACGGTTTGATGCTGGCCACCGACGGCAAGACCAACGCGATCGTGCAGGCCCTCATCACACGCGGCATGCCCGCGAATGTTCTTCTGACGTCCTGGGCCACCAAGGCGGTCAACCCGAAGAAGATCAAGAAGGGTGCGCTGCGCGGAGCGATCACGATCGAGTACGACCTCGCCGTGCCCCGGACCCTGAAGCGGAGCATCGGTCGCCTTGCTCCGGAGGCACCGACCACGGCGTACTCACCACAGGCCTATGACGCCGCCGCGATCACGATCCTGGCCGCCGAGCAGTCAGGCCGCTTCCTCGGCGAGATCACTCCGGCGGGCATCCGCGCGGCACTCCCTTCGGTCACGTCCGGTGGGATTTCCTGCACGACGTTGCGGCGCTGCCTGACGTTGGCGCAGCAGGGCCGTGACATTGCCTACGTCGGCTACAGCGGACCCCTGCATCTGAACGACGAGGGTCAGCCGGAGGGTGCCCGCTACCTCATGCGCACCTACGGCGCCGACAACAAGGTGCGTGATTCGACGCGCGCGGTGCGGCTGCCCTAGCCGTTCCTCGAGAGTGGTGCACGCCCAAACTCACCCGCAATAGGCTGACATCGTGGAACTCAGCGCGGATGTCGTGGTCATCGGCAGTGGCATGGGCGGTTCGACCTTCGCCTATGGCCTGGCCCAGCGTGGGCTCGATGTGCTGGTCCTCGAACGTGGTGAACGTCTGCCGCGTGAACCGGAGAACTTCTCCGCCGAGGCCGTGTTCGTGCAGCGTCGGTACAAGCCCGACGACACCTGGTACGCCGTCGATGGAACGCCGTACTCGCCGGGTGTGCACTACGTCGTCGGGGGCAACACGAAGGTCTACGGCTCCTCGCTGCCGCGCCTGCGTGAGCGCGATTTCGAGGAGACGCGCTATCCGTCGGGTGTCTCCCCGGCCTGGCCCTTCACCTACGCCGACCTCGAGCCCTACTACGTGCAGGCCGAGCGTCTCTACCGCGTTCACGGCACTCCGGCTGGTGACGCGGACGACCAGCCCTTCGAGCCCTGGCGCAGTGCGCCGTACCCGTACCCGGCGCTCCCACACGAGCCGTACATCGCCGAGACGATCAGCCGGCTGAGCGACCAGGGGCTGCATCCGACGACGACCGCGATGGGCGTCGATCTCGGTCCGGGTGGGGCGTGCGTGCGCTGCGGCACCTGCGACGGATTCCCCTGCCGATGGGGAGCCAAGTCTGACGCTGAGGTGTGCGCCCTTGAGCCGGCGATCGCCTCCGGATCGGTGCGGTTGGTCACGGGTGCCTATGTCGATCGCCTGGAGACTGACGCGTCGGGCCGCATCTCCCGGGTCGTGGGTAGCCACACCGATGCTGCCACGGGCGCGGCTGAACCGATGACGGTCTCCGGCCGGATCTTCACCCTCGCGGCGGGCGCGGCAAACTCGGCGGCGGTGCTGCTGCGCAGCGGTGTCGCCAACTCGTCCGGCCTTGTGGGGGCTCGCTACATGGTGCACAACAACACCCACATTGCCGCGATCGATCCGCGTCGGGTCAACGACGTGATCTTCCAGAAGACGGCGTGCGTCAACGACTTCTACGACGATCTTGGGGATGGCTATCCCGGCGGCACCCTGCAGCTCATCGGCAAGGTCCAGGCGTCGATGATGAAGACACACGCGACGCGGGCACCGCTCGCGTTGCTGCGGCCGATGGCTGATCGAAGTGTCGAGTGGCTCGTGATGTCCGAGGACACGCCGGATCCTGCCAATCGACTCTCGATCGATGACCGGGGGCGCATCACGGTCTCGTGGCAGCGCACCAACTACGACCGGCATGAATTGCTCCTGGCCAAGGCCAAGCAGGTCCTGCGTCGTGCTGGATACGTCGGCATCTTCGAACAGCGCTTCGACATCTCCATGAATTCACACATGTGCGGGACGACGGCCGCTGGTGATGATCCAGCCAACAGCGTCGTCGACCGGAACTGTCGTAGCCACGACGTGGACAACCTGTACGTCGTCGACGCGGGCTTCTTCCCCTCATCGGGTGCGCAAAACCCGGCTTTGACGATCGCCGCGAATGCCCTGCGCGTCGCCGAGGTTGTGCCTGCCTAAGTCGCTACCATCGCATCCTGTGTCCGACGAACCGCTCTTCCTCGTGGCTGTGATTCGCCCTGATATGGCGCAGGCCGATGTCGTCGCCGAACGCCTGCGCGGCATGCGCGATGCGACGCGGGCCGAGCCGGGCAATGAGTTCATGGAGCTTGTGGTTGGCGATGAGGATCCGACCGTGTGGTTCATGCTGGAGAAGTTCGAATCTCGTGCCGCGTGGGATCTGCACATGACCCTGCCGCACGTGATCGAAGGCAACGCCTTCCTCGCCGACAAACTCCGCGAGCCGACCGAACTCCAACTTCGTCGTCCGGTGTGACGCGCTGACGTCCACTCGGGTTATGGGCGCGGTGGTCCAGGCTTCTTCGCGAAGTCACTCGCGATGTCGGCGACGAAGCGCCGGGGGATGACCGGCCAGTCGGTGGTGAGGATGTAGCAGTAGATGCCGTCGGGGTACTCCGGTGTCACCTGGAAGCGACCGTTCGCACGATCAAGGTTGCCGGCCTTCTTCTTGTAGCGGAAATCCTCCTCGTAGGTCCCGTCGTACGTGCCCCCGGGACCGTCGGGTCGACTGCCGCTACGCAGGATGTAACTCGACGTGAGTGTCTTGTACGACTTCGATGCCTTCTTGGCGTTCTTGTAGCCGCGGTTGAGGTAGATGGGGAAGCCGTCGCCGGCCCAGCCGATCAGTGGTGAGTGCCGCGTGCTCGGGAGCGTGTCGATGAGACCCTCGGGCAGGCCGTGGTAGTGGTAGGCCCCCGTGGGCTGGACGTGCGCGTTGTTGTCGTCAAGGCCGAGGTTGATCCCGCCGCCGAGTGCGTTGTACTGCCAGTCGCCGTTCCGGACGTTGCCCCACCACTCCGCGGCATACGGGTCGAAGGGGACGCCGTTGATGGCGATACCGAAGTTCTGCGGCACGTTGTACTTGGCGTAGCCCTTGTTCTTCGTGGGGTTGACGGGCAGTGCGAAGTTGTAGCTCTGCGCTGAGATGCCATTGGGGTTGTTCCGATTGGGGAACTGGCCGGTGCCGTGATTGGGCAGGCCGTTGGCGGTGATGTAGCGCATGCCACCGCGGATGCGTACCTTCATCTCGCAACCGGTCTGAGCGTCAATGAGGTCGTAGTCACCGGTGACATCCAGGATGGCCACCTCCGCGGCGCGACTCGGCGACGTGCGCACCAGTAGACCGGTCGTGCCCGCAGCGGTGACGGTGAAGGCGCCAGCCAGGCCGGTGAGAAGGAATCCACGTCGCGTCATTGCATAACCCATGTCAACGAAGGTTCCAGTCGGGTGGCGAGGAGTCCACCGGGATAACACGGTGCTTACCTAACTCGTACCGACGGATCGTGCTTGGATAGCCCAATGATGCGTGCAGCGGGCTGCCGGGTTGAGGATCTGGCCGGAATCGTGGCGGAGGAGACCGTACTCGCTGATTATCCACTGGCGCGTGAGGTGGTCGAGAACGTCCTGGTGTACGACGCCGAGTCGTTGCGCGGCGCCCATCGTGCCGAGGCACTCGGTGAGCTCGCGGACGCGCTACGCGAAGGGCCCGGTGTTGTCATTGTGACGGGCACCGTCGCGCCAGACGTCGTCGACCGTGCAAGTGCCGTCTTCACGCGGATCATTGCCGAGCAGAATGCCGCGGGTCAGTCGGTGGGCGATCACTTTGCGAAGCCCGGAGCGAATGACCGCATCTGGAACTCGCTGGAGAAGTTGGCGGTCGCCGCGCCCGATGTCTTTGTCGCCTACCACGCCAACGAGATCATCGATCTCGTCTCGACGGCCTGGCTGGGGCCGGCGTACCAACTCACCGCACAGGTGAACGTCGTCAATCCGGGAGGCGCGGCCCAGGTGCCGCACCGGGACTACCACCTCGGCTTCATGACGCCCGCGCAGATCGAGCGCTACCCCGATCACGTGCACGAACTCTCCCCGGTGCTGACCCTCCAGGCCGCGGTCGCCCACGACGACACTCCGCTGGAGTCCGGGCCGACGATGCTGCTGCCCCACTCGCAGAAGTACCCTGCCGGCTACCTCATCGCCGGTCGCGATGACTTCGCCGAATTCACGACGGCCAATTGCGTGCAGATCCCGTTCGCCAAGGGTGATGCCATCTTCTTCAATCCGGCGCTCATCCATGGCGCGGGGGAGAACCGCACCACCGACATCCGCCGCATGGTCAACCTGCTGCAGGTGAGCAGCGCCTTCGGCCGGGCGATGGAGTCGGTCGACCGTGAGCGGATAGTGCTGGCGATCTACGAGGAACTGCGAGACGCAGATGACCCGGAGGCTGCCGATCTCGCCCTGCGGGCGGCTGCGGAGGGTTATGCCTTCCCGACTAATCTTGACCAGGACCCTCCGGTCGGCGGATTGGCGCCGGAGAGCCAGGCCGATCTCGTTCGCCGCGCCCTCCGTGATGGGTGGACCCGGGACGAGGTCGCCGCAGCCCTCGCGGCGCACGCCGACAAGCGTCGCACCCACTGATCGCGCACTGAACTCTTCGACACCAAGGAGTCCCCTTGCCTGCACCCCTGCGTATCGGCGTCCTCGGCACCGGCCGGATCGGCCGCATGCATGCCGACTACATCGCCCGCCACACACCGCGGGCCGTGCTCTCCGCGGTGAGCGACGTCAACGCCGAGGCAGCGGCTGCCGTGGCCGCCGAGTACGGCGTACCGGCGCTGTCGGCGGATGAGGTCATTGCAGCGTCGGACGCTGTGGCGATCTGCTCATCGACGGACACGCACGTCGACTACATCGTGGCGGCGGCCGAGGCGGGCAAGGCGATCTTCTGCGAGAAGCCGGTGAGCCTGGACCTCGCCGAGGTTGACCGCGCCGCGGAGGTGCTTGATCGCACGGGTGTGCCGTTCATGGTGGGCTTCAACCGCCGCTTCGACCCAGGTCACCGCGCGGTGCGCGACGCCGTCCTGGAGGGCCGGCTCGGTGATGTTCGTATGGCGCGTATCACCAGCCGCGATCCCGCGCCGCCGCCCATCGAATACGTCAAGGTCAGTGGCGGCATCTGGGTCGACATGATGATCCATGACTTCGACATGGCGGCCTTCATCGTCGGATCCCCCGTGGTGTCGGTGTGGGCGCAGGGGGCCAACCTGGTCGATCCCGCGATCGGGGAGGCCGGTGACGTCGATGTCGCGGTGGCCGTGCTGACGCACGCCAACGGCGCGATCACGACGATCGACATCTCCCGCGAGGCGCCGTACGGGTATGACCAGCGGGTGGAGGTGCTCGGTTCGCTCGGCATGGCCGTGTCGGACAACGAACGGCTCAACCGCAGCGAGATCTACCTCGCGGACGAGACCCGCAAGCCGGTGCTGCCGAACTTCTTCATCGAGCGCTACGAGGTGGCCTACCGCGACCAGTGGCGCTACTTCACCGACTATGTCCTCGACGGTGGCCCGTCGCCGGTGTCACTGGCCGATGGCCGGGCTCCGGTGGTGCTGGCCGCCGCCGCCGCCGAGAGCGCCCGCACCGGCCACACGGTGCCGATTTAGTTCCTCAGCGCCGGGTGCGTTGCGCTTCTCGCGGTCGGCGTCCGTGCGACGGTCGGCGTTCCCCGTGGGACACATGGTCGATAACCGCCCCCCAAACACCTCCATCGACCGTTTGTCCCGCTTAGCGGGAGAAACGGTCGATAAGTCCTTCCAAGGGGGGGTTATCGACCATTTGTCCCTCTGCGGATCGGCCGACCCGGCTCTGCGGATTGGCGACGAGTGAGGACGTCGGCACCTACACGCCGCGTCGCTGCGCCTTCATCCCCTCATCGAGTCGGGCGCGGGCGGCCACGACCTCGGCTCGGTCGCTGACCTCGGGTACGCCGACCTGCCAGAACGCCCCGCCCTCAGTCCAATCCGACTCCCGCACCTTCATGGAGATCACGCAAGTGTTCGACCGGGTGCGCGCATCCACAAGTGCAGCCGCGAGTTCGTCAGCCGTCGTCACCGTGACCGCGTGGGCGCCCATGGCCGCGGCATGTGCGGTGAAGTCCACCCGCGCGCCGCTATCGCCGCGCGCGTCGCGCAACATGTTGTTGTACGACGCCCCACCCTGATTGACCTGCAGCCGCTCGATGACGGCGTAACCCTCGTTGTCGCACACCAGCACGGTCATCTTGGTCCCGCTCAGCGCCGCCGAGAAGATGTCGGAATTCATCATCATGTAGGCGCCGTCGCCGACGAGCACGTAGACATCGCCATCCGTGACCGTGGCCCGAGCCATCGCGGCACCCCAGCCGCCGGACACCTCGTAACCCATGCAGGAGAAGCCGTACTCACAATCGAAGGTCCCGACGCCCAGGCTGCTCCAGGTGATGTTGAGCTCCCCGGGGAGGCCGCCAGAAGCGGTCAGGACATAGTCCTCGGGGGTGGCCTGATCGTGCAGCACGCCGATGATCTGCGCGTAACTCAGCGGGACGTCGCCGTCGAGTTCGGCGCGTGAGGCGATGAAGCGGTCCAGGTCATGCTGCATCTCAGTACCGCGATCGGTCCAGGCTGCGCCAGCGCGCCAGCTACCGAGACGCTCGCTCAGTTCGCGAAGGCCTTCCCGCGCGTCTCCCACGACCGGCAGCGAGCGGTGCTTGACGGCGTCGAATCGTGCGGCGTTGAGCCCGATGAACTGCGCATCGGGTGAGAACGCCGTCCAGGATCCGGTGGTGAAGTCCTCAAGGCGCGAGCCGACCGCGAGCACGACGTCCGCCTCACCGGCCAGCACGTTCGCAGCCGCGGCGCCGGTGACACCGATCGGACCGCCGTACCGGGGATGGTCAGCCAGCAGGCTCGACTTGCCGGCAACCGTCTCGACGACCGGGATGCCGTGACGCATGGCAAAGTCGGCGAGTTCGGCCTCGGCGAGCGAGTAGTGCACGCCGCCACCGGCAATGATGAGCGGCCGCTCGGCATTGCGCAGGGCTTCGACCGCCCGGTCGAGTTGATTGAGATCCGGTCGCGGGCGGATCGGCTCGTGCACCGTGACCTCGAAGAACTCCTCGGGGAAGTCGTAGGCCATCGCTGCGACATCCTGGGGCAGGCCGAGGAACGCCGGACCGCAGTCGCCCGGGTCCCGCATCATCGCGACTGCCTGCGGCAGCGAGCTCAGCACCTGCGCGGGGTCAGTGATGCGATCCCAGAAGCGCACGACCGGTCGGAAGGAATCGTTGACGGTCATCGATGGGTCGCCGAAGTGCTCCACCTGCTGCAGGACGGGATCGGGCAGGCGGCTGTGGAACGTGTCTCCGGAGATGAGCAGGAGCGGCAGACGATTGGCCATGGCGACGCCGGCGGCGGTCACCATGTTGGTGGCGCCGGGGCCCACCGACGAGGTGGCGACCATGATCTGCTGCCGACGCATGGCCTTGGCGTAGGCGACACCCGCGAGGGCCATGCCTTGCTCGTTCTGACCGCGCCAGACCGGGATCTCGTCACGGTGCATTTCGAGTGAGTGGCCGAGGCTGGTCACGTTGCCGTGGCCGAAGATCGCGTACACGCCCGGGAAGAGCGGCATCTCCACGGCGGGTGCACCGGGAAGGGGCTCGACCATCACGCGCTGGGCGATGAGGTAGCGGACGATGGCCTCGGCCGTGGTCATCTTCATGCGGACGCTCCCAGATCGGTGACGGGCTCCCAGGTGCGGGAATCCCACGAGTTGATGAGGGCCTGCTGCACACTCACGACGTCGACCGCCTCGGCGAAGCCCGGGGTGAAGGTGCCGCCGGTAGCGAGCGCCTCGAGGAAGACAAAGTCCTCGGTGGCGACGATGTCCTCGAAGCCGATGGCGTTGGCCTGACCGGGCACGAAGGCACCGTGATACGGGAATCGGTCACCGCCGAAGATGGTCGTCCAGCCGGTGTTGAGGTCGCTCGGGTCGTGCCGGTAGTACTGCAACTCGTTCAGGCGCTCGAAGTTCCACGCGAGCGCACCCTTGGTTCCGTAGACCTCGAAGGCGTTCTGGCTCTCCGGACCGATCGTCGTACGCGAGGTCTCGAAGGTTCCGGTCGCGCCGCTGGTGAACCTGCAGAGCATGGAGGCGAAGTCCTCGTTCTCGACCTCACCCTTGGGGTCCTCCGGGCGCCCACGGCCATAGTGGCTCGCCGCGCCCTGGGGGATCGGCCGGTGCGTGATGACGTTGTGCTTCATGCCGACGACCTCGGCGATGTCACCGACGAGGAACTGCGCGAGCGACACCGAGTGGCTGAGGATGTCTGAGCTGACGCCGTAGCCGCCCTGGTCGAGCATGAAGCGCCAGGTGAGCAGGCCCATCTCATCCGAGCCGTACATCGACAGGAAGCGGCCGCGGTAGTGCGTGATCTCGCCCAGAGCCCCCGACGCGATGAGATCGCGAGCATGGATGACCAGCGGCGACCACAGGTAGTTGTAGCCCACCCCGGTGAGTACACCCGCCTTCTTCGCCGCGGCGTACGCCTGCACGGTCTGCGCCGGCGTGCCACCGATCGGCTTCTCACTGAAGATCGCCTTGCCCGCCGCCGCGGCTGCTTCGATCATCGGCACGTGCAGCATGTTGGGTGCGGTCACCCATACGGCGTCGACCTCGGGGTCCGCAACGGCCTCGGCCCAGTCGGCGGTGGCCCGTGCAAATCCGAAGTCCCGTACGGCGCGCTCGCGGCGTTCGGCCTCGGTGTCGGCGCAGACGACCAGGTGCGGATCGCACGCACGATCGGGGAAGAGCGACGGGATGCGCAGGACCGAACGTGAGTGCGCCTGGCCCATCCACCCCAGGCCGAGCACGGCAACACCGATGCGCTTCATCGAACACGTCCTTCCGCGGAGGTCATGGGGAGGCGGTCATCCTGGTCGGTCCAGGTGCCGCGGATCCAATGGTGGTTGGGATCGTCGCAGAACGCCATGGTCCGATCCTCGGCCGGACCGGCCAGCACATTGAGGAAGTACATCGGATAGTCCGGGGCAGCCGCGGTGGGGCCGTGGTAGCCCTGGGGCACCAGGTAGGTATCGCCGTCGGAGATGACGACGGTCTCGTCGACCGAGTTGTCGACCGTATAGACGTGGAAGAGGCCATGGCCCAATGGATCGCCGTGCGGGGAGTCGTTGGTACCGATGCGGAAGTAGTAGATCTCCTCGTTGCTGGTCGGGCAATCACCGATGCCGTCATGGCGGTGCGGTGGCCAGCTCGACCAGTTGCCGCCGGGGGTGATGACCTCGCACACGCTGATGCGATCCGCGCCGGTGAAGGAGTCCGGCGTCGCGATGTTGGTGACCTGACGGGACGCCTGGCCTCCGCCGCGCACCTCGACCGGTACGTCGGCCGCCGCGGTGTAGACCACCGGGTGATCGGCGCGCGCCTTGGCGGTAAGGATCGCCACCTCACCGGAGACGTTGCGGAACTCAACATGGGCCCCCCGCGTGACGTAGAGCCAATCGCTCACCGCGGAGAAGACGCCGTCCCGGCCGGCGAGTGTGAAAGAACTCTCCTCGCCACTGACCGTCACGACGACGGTGACATCGCGCGCGGACAGCGGAACGACGACCGCCTCGCGATCGCCGAGGTCCATGGCGAAATCGCGGTCGATGATCGTCAGTCCGCTGTAGGCCCAGCCCGCCTCCTCGGCGGAGATGGACATCGGTCCGCCCTCGTGGGCGAGCGTGCCGTGGGGTCGGTACCAACCCGAATCGGTGGAGCTTGAACTCATTGCGCTTCCTTTCCGTGCACGATCTCGACCGCGGTGGTCACGATTCCTTCGACATCGCCGTCATGGGGGTAGAGCAGTGTGCGGCCAGGGATCAGGCCGCGGACATTGGGCTCCTGCATCGCCTTGGCCCAGCCGTCGACGACCGCCTGGCGACCCTCACCGGGATCACCGCCGAGCAGCAGGATGGGCATGGTCGTCGTCGCCGCGACCTCCGCCATGCGTTCCGTGGCGGGAATCTTCAGCCAGGTGTGCGCACTACTCGATCCGAGCCCTGAGGCGATGGCCACCGCGCGGATGAGTTCCTCATCGCGGGTGTCGAGGTAGGCCCGGCCACGCTCGTCCTTCAGATAGGGCAGGGGCTCCACCATGATCGGGATGCCCTGATCGGCCATCGCCGTGACCACCGCCGCGCACATCTCCAGGGTGCCGGCAACACCCGGATCGGTGAATTCGATCCGCAGCAGCACCTTGCCGGCGTCCACGCCCGCCTCGCCAATGTGATCGGGGTCGTACGCCGTGATGCGATCGTCCAACTCCCAATCGGCACCGCGCAGTCCGCCGCGATTGATCGTGCCGACCGTGACGCGCCCCTCGAGCGCACCGAGCCAGGCGAGTTCCTCCAGGATGTCCGCACTCGCCATGACGCCATCGACACCCGGTACCGACAGTCCGCGGATGAGGTTGTTCAGCAGGGTGTAGCGGTCTGCGACAGCCAGGGGGTCATCGGCGACCGAGATCATGCCGCGTGCGGTGTGATCAGCCGCGAGGATGAGCAGGTTGCCGTCGTCGCCGACGAAGGGGCGGCGCGCACGATCGGCAAGCGCGCGACGCAGAGACTGCGGATCGCGCACCCGCGCCTCGCACAGCGCCGCATAGTCGCTTCGATCAAGGGATTTGCGGTCAAGGGATTTGCGGTCAAGCATCAGGTTCCCTCCGCCATCATGTCCTCCACCAGTTCGATGGTCGGCATCGCGTCCGAGCAGGTCAGTTGGGTGGCGACGTAGGCTCCGGCGGCATTGGCGAACATGCCGATCTCGGGCACGGTCCAGCCGGAGAGCAAGCCGTGGATCAGCGCACCGCCGAAGGCATCGCCTGCGCCGAGCCCGCACAGCACCTCGATGGGCAGCGGTGGGACGGTCCAGCGATCATCGGCGGTGGCGAGCAAGACGCCATCGCCGCCACGCTTGACGATCGCGAGGCGCACACCTTCGGCGAGCAGCGCATCGGCGGCGCGGTCCGGGTCGGTTTCACCGACGGCCACCTCGCACTCGGCGCGGTTGCCCACGACCACGGTGGAGCGGCGTACGGCCGCCAGGGCCACCTCGTGGGCGTGCGCCGGGTCCGGCCACATGGCGGGGCGGTAGTCGAGATCGAGGATCACCTCAGGGTGCCGATCGCGTAGTTCGAGCCAGTAGTCGCAGGTGCGTGCCGTCTCACCCTGAGCCAGAGCGCCGAAGGACATCCACAGAATGCGCGTTTGCCGAATCACGTCGTCGGGTACGTCGGCGGGCGTGATCTGCGTGTCTGGCGCGCAGTCGCCGCGGTAGAACTCGATCTTCGGATCCTCCGGCGGATCAAGAGCGGTGAGCACGACGGGTGTTTGGCCATCCCCGGTGCCAACGAACGACGTGTCGACGTTCCAGCGGGTGAGCTGGTGACGGACGTAGTCACCAAGGGGGCCAGCGCCCACCTTGGTGACGAGCGCCGCGTGATGGCCCAAGCGTGCCGCCGCCACGGCAACGTTGGTGGGGGAGCCGCCGATCGACTTCGCGAACGTCTGCGGGTCGAGGAAGCCAGCGCCTTCCTCGCGCGCGTACAGATCGACGCTGACGCGGCCGACTGTGATGACGTCCGGGGTGCTCATGTTCTTAGTGCGCGGCGTCGGCGGATGCGACCTTGGGGGCCACGGTGTCCCGCAGGTAGTCCAGTGACGTCACGACCTGGGCGATCGGACCCTCACCTTCGGCGGGCAGTCCGTCGGTGATGGCGGTGTCCTGCTCGATGACGTACCAGCCGTTGTAGCCGCGGGATTCCAGAGCCTCCACGACACCGGCGATGTCCACGTCGCCCTGACCCAGCGGGGTGAAGAGCCCCTCCTGCGTCGCCGCCATCAGCGACTTCTCCCGAGCGAGCACGGGCGGGACGAGGGACAGGTCCACATCCTTGAGGTGGACGTGGCCAACTCGGTCGAAGGCCTTCTTGGCGAACTCCACGGGGTCCTGTCCGCCGATGGCCATGTGCCCGGTGTCGAGACAGAAGTTGACGTCACAGCCGTCGAGGACCATGTCGATGTCGTCCTTGGTCTCGATCACGGTCTGCACATGCGAGTGCATGACCTGGTTCAGGCCGTATTCGGCACAGATCTCGTCGACGATGCCGAACATCTCCATCAGGTGCTTGCGCTCGTCCGCTGTGAGCGGCGTGGGCACGGACCAGTCCGGATCGACGACGATCGCTGAGATGAACTCGGTGGCGCCGGCACGCTTGAACAGGTCGGCGACGCGGTGCGCCTCGGCGATCGTGGCCTCGCGGAAGTCGGGGTTATGCAGGACCAGCGGGGTGAAGCCGCCGATGAGGGTCATGTCGTAGCTGCCGAGCGTGGCGCGGACATCCTCGGGGGAGGTGGGCAGGAATCCCGGGGCGCCGAGTTCGGTGGCCGGGAGGCCGAGCCCGGACATCTCGGTCAGCACGCGGGGCGTGGGGAGCATGGCGCCCCAGCCGGGGACCTCGCAGATGCCCCAGGAAATGGGTGCGGAGGCAACGCGATCGAGGAAGGTGGACATGGGGCTCCTGAAGGTTTGGAACGTTCCAACGCTGATGGGGAAATCGTGGCACACTGCGGTCAGCCGAGCAAGTGTGAGGAGCCTGCATGCGCATCGTCGTGATCGGGGCCGGCCGGATGGGCACGATCCGGGCCGAGGACCTCGCGGCTGACGGTCGGGTCGATGAGATCGTCATCGTCAACCGCAACCCCGAACGGGCCGCCGCACTCGCCGATCGGGTCGGTGGCACCACCGCCCCGTGGCCGCAGGACGTGACCGACTCCACGCAGTGGCCCGAAGCCGATGGCTACGTGGTCACGACCGCGACCGACACCCACGCCGACCTGATCGCCGCCCTGGCCACCCGTGACCAGCCGCTGCTGATCGAGAAGCCGCTGGCGATGTCGCTGGAGGAGTCCGACGCCCTGGTTGCCCTTGCGGGGACGACCGGGATGCAGATCGGCTTTCAACGTCGATTCGATGCCGGGATCCGCGAGGTCAAGCGAGCGATCGAATCCGGTGATCTCGGTGTCCTCTACACGCTGACGATGACGGCTCATGACATTGCGCCAGCCACACCCGAATTCATCGCCGGTAGCGGCGGCACCTTCCGCGACATGCTCGTGCACGACCTCGATCTGGTCCGCTGGCTGTGCGACGCCGAGATCGCCACCGTCTACGCGACCGGCACCGTGCGCAACCATCCCGACTACGCCGCAGCCGACGACTACGACGTCGTGGCGGTACATCTGACGATGGCGAACGGCGTACCCGTCATCATCAGCGGTACGCGCCATGATCCGGTGGGCCACGACATCCGACTCGAGGCCTTCGGGTCAAAGGACTCGTTGGCGGCTGGCCTGAACCACCGCACTCCCCTTCATCTCACCGACGGAGATCTCCCGGTGGATACCGATCCGTATGCCGGATTCATGGACCGATTCCGTCCCGCCTTCACCGCCGAAACCAGTGCGTATGTCGACTTCGTCCTCGGCGAACGGCCCAATCCCTGTCCCCCCGAGGCTTCTCGCGCTGCCCTCGCGGCGGCGATCGCCTGCGAGATCAGCGCGCGTGAGGGTCGCCCGGTCGCCATGGCCGAGGTCGAGTGAGCTCCGGTCCCCCGCAGAAACCACCTCATGTCTCCGACATCCGCCGACCCGATCCGCAAACGTCCGACACTGCACGATGTCGCCGCGCGCGCGGGTGTCTCGAAGTCCCTGGTCTCGTTGGCCCTCCGAGACTCGCCCAAGGTGTCGGCCACGAGTCGGGCGGCGATCCTCGCCGCGGCAGAGGAGTTGGGCTACCGCCCCAATCGCACGGCGAGCAACCTGGTGCAGCAGCGCACACACACGATCGGCGTCAACATCCTTGATCTGCACAATCCGGTGTTCGCTGAGATCCTTGACGGCGTCCACGAGGCTGCTCGGCGCCACGATTACTCCACCCTCTTGGTGACGGGCAACGCCGACCGGCAGACCGAGAAGCAGGAGATCACGCGGCTGCTGGAGTCACGGGTCGAGGGACTCATCCTCATCGCGCACCGCCTGTCGGACGAGGACGTCGCCGAGATCGCCGCGGAGGTGCCGACCGTCGTCGTGACCTGGCCGATGGAGGGGATCGACCATCTTGACTCGGTGAGCGGCGACGACAGCGTTGGCATGCGGCTGGGCGTCGACCACCTCGTCGCTCTCGGCCATGTGCGCATCGCGCACCTCTCCGGCGGTGACAACCGCATCGCGCACGCCCGACGTGATGGATATGTGGCAGCGATGGCGACCCACGACCTGGCGCCGCTGATCGTCCCCGGTGGATTCACCGAGGCCGCGGGATACGCGGCGGCACGGGCGGCTGTCACCTCGTCGGAGTACGAGCGCCCGACCGCGCTCATGGTCGCCAACGACCTGGCCGCCATCGGTGCGCTCGCGGCCATGCGTGACCTCCAACTCGGCGTTCCGGAGGACGTGTCGATCGTGGGCTACGACGGCATGCGCCTGCTCGAGGCCCTGGACATCACGACCGTGGCGCAGCCCCTCGCACACATGGGTCGCCAGGCAGCCGACCTGCTCATCGAACGCATCAATAGGCCCAACCGACCGTCCGTGCACAATCGCGTCACGACGACCCTCGTGCCACGCGGATCGAGTGGGCCTCGACCTGCGGCCGGCCCCGGCTAGTTCTCGCGGCGGTGGGTGCGGAAGCTTGGCGTGGGCAGGTCCGGTAGCCGCTGGAGCATGCGACCGGCCAGCGAAGCGATCTGCATGCCAATGGTGATCGCGATGATCGAGGCCGCGAACACCAGCAGCACCGAGGAGTTCGAGCCGATGCTCAGATCGTCGAACGATGGCAGTGAGGAAGTCAGGGTCGGACTTGCGGGGGCGTCAGCGCTGGTCGCCTGGGCGGTGGCGTCGTTCGAAGTCCCGGTCACGGCCTCGGTCAGGGCGACCAGCCCGAGGGAGCCGGGCACGAGCAGCCAGAAGACCGGGGTGAAGAGCACGAAGGCGGGTGTCCCTCGTTTGCTGCGGTCCTGGATGAGGATGGCGACCAAGAGGCCCACCATGGCCGCGACACCGGCGGCCACCACGGCATCGAGCAGCCACGACACGAGTTGCTGGACGCTGAACGCAATGAGGAGCAACACGATCACCGGCGTGACGGATCCGCGGGGCTCGTTGAAGGCGAGGACCTGTCCGGCGGCGTAAATGGCCGCACCGATCCAGGCCACCCACAGGGGCAGACGCTGCTCGGTGAGATCGCCGATGTCGTACGGCGAGACGCTGGCGAGGAGTCCGCCAACGAGGATGCCGAAGGTGAGGACAAGGATCTGCACGATCGAGGCGACGAGTCGTGAAGCGCCGGAGATGATGTGCCCGCTCGCCAACTCCTGAGTTGCGCGCGTAATCGCCGCGCCGGGGATGAGCGTGATCATGGGAGCAGCGACGACGCGTAGTGGTTGGACGCTGTCGTCAATGATGGAGCCGAAGCCGAAGACAGCGAAGGCGCAGACGGCAGCGGCGAAGGGCGGGACGAGGGGCTGGATCGCTGGGTGACGCTGTGTGATGTGGGTGAGGTAGCCAACGAAGACTCCGCCCAGGAAGGCCATGCCGACGCCCCAGAAACTGACCCGGAAGACGAGCGCGAAGCCGGCTGCGGCCAGCCCGCGGCCCAGGATCGTCGCCCAGGGCGCGAAGCGTGGTGATCGGTCACGCAGGTCATCGAGTTCGTCCAAGCCCCTGTCGGGTGTGATCTCCCGGTTTCGAGCCTCCTGTGCGATGTCGTGCACCGCGGCCGCCTGGTCCATCCGCAGCACCTTCGGGTTCTCTGCGATGACCCGTGCCCGGCCGATGACGGGGTCGTCGAGCAGTACGGCGTTCGGCAGGACGAAGATGCCGATGTCGGGTCGGCCGTTCGCCTCGGCCACGGCATGCAGGCTCCGGGTGACGTCGTCGACGGGGTAGCCGGCGGCGAGTTGCGCGCGACCTAGTTCCAAGATGAAGGCCTCGAGGTCGTCGCTGTCCTCCGCGGGTGCCTCGTCCGGCCGTTGGCTCACGGGGAGAGC
This sequence comes from uncultured Actinomyces sp., assembly GCA_964351035.1. Taxonomy (GTDB): domain Bacteria; phylum Actinomycetota; class Actinomycetes; order S36-B12; family S36-B12; genus Mxb001. Next base: position 6,842 of record CAYGMM010000019.1, on the reverse strand, counting down.
ATGCCAGCCGCTACGGTCAGGGGGTGGCCGAAGCCGAATTCCAGCGTGACCCGACGTACCGCCCGATCATCAAGGTCGCCAAGACCTTCTTCGCCGGGCTCGGCATCAAGTTCGACATCGTGGGCGAGGAGAACATCCCCCTCGTGGGCGGTGCCCTGCTGTCCATCAACCACACGAGCTACCTCGACTTCGCGCTCGCCGGTGTCCCGGCCGACTTGCGCGGCAAGCGGCTGGTCCGCTTCATGGCCAAGGACACGATCTTCCGCCATCGCATCGCCGGGCCGTTGATGCGCGGCATGAAGCACATCCCGGTCGACCGTGATCAGGGCTCGCAGTCCTTCCGCGACGCGGTGCGCTACCTGAAGGCGGGCGAACTCGTCGGCATCTTCCCCGAAGCCACGATGAGCCGGTCGATGGACGTCAAGGACATCAAGTCCGGTGCGGTGCGTATCGCCATCGCGGCCGGTGTGCCGCTGATCCCCATGTGTGTCTTTGGCGGTGCGCGCATCCTGTCCTATGACCATCGTGACTTCTCGCGCGGTACGACGGTCGCCATGACGGTCGGCGCGCCCATGTATCCGAAGCGAGGTGACGATACCGACGCGCTGACCGAGGAACTCCGCGCGCGTATGCGCGAACTACTCGATGAGACCGTCGCGCGCTACCCGGTGACCGGCTCGCCATGGTGGGTGCCCCGTCGTCTCGGCGGTACGGCGCCGACGCTGGAGCAGGCTGAGGAACTCGACCGGCAAGCACGCGCCGAGCGAGCGGCGCGCAAGGCGGCGAAGGCGGCAAAGAAGGGACGCAAGCCACCGCAGGAGCCGCACGATGACTGACCCGGAGGACGTCGTCGAGGACACCGAGCACGAGGTCGACTACCGCTTCATCCTCGCCAATGAACGCACCTTCCTCGCCTGGATGCGCACCGCGCTCGGCCTGGTCGCGGGCGGAGTCGCCCTGGATCAGTTCGTCGCCGTTGCGTCAACCAGTCGGCTGATTGGCCTGCTGGCCATCGGGATCATCGTGCTCGGTGCAATGGTGGCGGTGGTCGGTATCGCGATGTGGCGTCGCTCCGACGCGGCCATGTTCGAAGGCCGACCCCTCCCGCGCACCCGGGCCGTCCCCATCATCGGTGTCTTCTTCGTCCTGCTCGCCCTTGCCGTCGCGCTCGCTCTCACCCTGGGGAGCTAGCCGTGGCCATGGTGGGCGCCGGCTTTGATGATCCGACCAGTCGCACGCGCATGGCCTGGAGTCGGACCCTGCTGATCATCGCGGTGTTAACGGCACTGCTGCTGCGGGCGGTGTTCGTTCTGGACAAGTCCTGGGAAGTGGCGGTCGTGCTTGTCCTGGTGAGCGCTGCCATGATCGGCCTCGGACTCGCACGGATGCGCCAACTCGCCAAGCACGGCGCCGTCGCGGGCAAGCACGCGGCTCGACGCACCTACGCCTGGATCACCGCGGGGGTTGTGGGTCTGGCCGCGGTAGGTGTTGTCTTCGCGCTGATCTAGGTTCGCTGGTCTAACGTCCGCGCACCCAGAAGTGTCGGAGGTCATCGATGCGACCCTCCTGCACTGGCACCGAGTAGGCCGCGGAGAGAGTCTCGGCCGTCAACATCTGTTCGGCGGCGCCCTGCGCGATGACGCGACCGTGCTCGAGCAGGGTCACTTCGTCGGCGAGGGCTGCCACGCGACTGAGGTCATGGCTGACCACGACCACGGCAACGCCCTGCTCGCGTCGCCGGCGTACGGCGGCATCGAGGTGAGCCTGACCGGCGAGATCGAGCGCGGCATCGGCCTCGTCGAGCATGAGCAGCGGTGTGCGCTGCGCCATCACACGCGCCAGGTGCACGCGCGCGCGCTCGCCTCCAGACAGACTCGGCACCGTCCGGTCGAGCAGTTCACCGAGGTTGTGGACGGCAATCACCTCGTTGATGATCGCGTCGTCGCTGGGCTCTGCCGAGTTGACCGCCTCAGCACCCCGCCGACCGCGCCACGGTAGGCGCCCCCAACCGATGACTTCGCGGACGGTGAAGGGGAAGGCCAGCGGCGTCTCCTGCGCCAGCAGCGCGCGCAGGCGAGCGGCCTCGGCGACGGAGTAGGTACTCCACGGTATGCCTTGCACGAGTACTTCCCCGGAGTCGGGGCGAAGGTCTCCGGCGAGTACCGACAGCAGCGTCGACTTCCCGGAACCATTGGGACCGACCAGTGCGTGCACGCGGCCTGCTCGAATGTCGATGTCGACACCGTTGAGCCGGTGTTGACGCCCCGAGGTGACCCGGATCGCGCGTGCGCTCAGCATCGCGTCACTCGCGAGGTTGTTACTCACCGTCGCGCCTTCACTCATGCCCAGCCACCCTGACGTGCTCGCGTGCGCCGGAGCAGCACCACGAAGATCGGTGCGCCAAGAACCGCGGTGACGACACCGAGTGGGAGTTCGACCGGTGCGGCAATCGTGCGGGCGATGGTGTCGGCCCACAGCAACAGGATCGCTCCGGCGAGCGCGGAGCCTGCGATGACCCAGGTATGCCGCGGCCCGAGCAACATGCGAACGGCGTGCGGCACCACGAGGCCGACGAACACGATGACACCGACGACAGCCACACCCGCGGCGACCAGCACCACGGCGGCAACCAGGGCGATGAGGCGGGTGCGATCGACGTTGATCCCACCCGCTCGCGCCGCCCGGTCGCCGAGGGACATGACATCGAGGGGGCGAGCGACGATGAAGGCGCCGATCAACCCCGCGAGGACATAGGGCACGGTCGCGACGACACCCGGCCACGTGGCGAGGGCGAGGCTGCCCGTCGTCCAGAACGTCGTCGAGCGGGCGCCGGCGGTGTCCGACAGCGCCACCAGCACGGACAGGAGGGCGGCCGCAAACGCGGTCACGGCAACGCCACCGAGGATCAGGGTGACGACCTCGGTACGTCCGTCGCGCCCTCGAGCGATCCACACCACGCCATAGATCGAGGCAATGCCGAACGCCGTTGCCGCCGCTGCGGCAAGCCAGGACCCGTACGCCGCACCGAGCGCAGCGGCGACGACCGCGCCAAGCGCGGCACCGGCGGAGACACCGACAATGCCCGGATCGGCGAGTGGATTGCGCAACGAACCCTGCAGGAGGGCGCCGGAGACACCGAGACCAGCACCGATGATGGTCCCGAGAACGATCCGCGGAGCCCTGATCTCCGTGACGATCACCGACGTCGTGTCAGCGACGCCCACGAGGAGTGCGGCCGCCATCGTCCCGCCGAGGACGATCGCCAGGATCACGCAGATCACTACGGCGCGGAGCACCGGCCCGCGGGCGGTGGCGGTGTCCTGTGATGGGGTCATGACGGACTAGGAACTTACCGTGGCCATCGCTTCGCGCAGCAGGTCCACGAGCGCCCCGGTGCGAGGGCCGAAGGACAGCAGGATCTCGTCCTCCACGGCGATGACGCGACGGTCACGTCCGGCGTTGGTCTGGGCAACGCCGGGGAGTTCCACCAGACCGTCCACTCCGTTAACCGAGTCCAGCCCCTTGGTCATGACGAGCAGGACGTCCGGATTCAAGGCGACGAGCGACTCAGCGGTGAGGGGTACGAAGGGATCGAGTCCGGCCTCCGCGCCGACGTCAATGCCGCCTGCCGCGGTGATCATCGCGTCGGCGCCCGAGCCGGCCCCGCCGAGGAGGTAGATCGCAGACGTGCCCCGAAGGTAGAGAAAAGCCACGCGTGGGCCGTCAGCGCCCGTTGTCGTTGACTGGGGCAACGTGGCGAGAAGTTGAGCCGCATCGGTGCCCAAGGCGTCGGCCACGGCCTGGGTGCGTGGGGCCATGTCGTCCAACGTCCAGGCCTCGGGCACCTCGACCACGCGTACGCCGGCGCCGCGGATCTGGTCGATGGCCTCCGGTGGCGACGTCCGGGCATCGATGAGGACCAGGTCGGGGTCAAGGGACAGAACCTTCTCCGCGGACACCTCGTGCGCCTTGGTGACGACCTCGGCATCGGCCGGCACCTCGCTCGTCTCATCGCGACCGACCACCCGACTTGTGGCACCGAGTGCCACGAGCGTCTCGCCGACCCCGGTCGCGAGGCTGACGATGCGCGCGGGTGCGTCCGCTGGCGGGCTGGCCTGTGCGGCGATGGGGGGAAGGTCGGCCGCGGTGATGGTCACCTGTCGGGAGCCTGACTCGACGGAGCCCGAGGAAGCTTCATTCGATGACACGACGCCGGTGCCGGATTCGGCGGTCGCCGTTGGCGATGCGACGCCGGCTCCGCCCGCGTCCCCCGATGCGCATCCTGCAAGGGAGAGGGTCAGCACCAGGACGCCGAGTGCGCTTCCCGTAATCCACCGCGCCGACAAGCGCGCGGGCATGGGTCGAGCGCTCATCGCAGCAGTATCGGGCGGTCGGCGTGAGTTTTCCCGACGCCGTGTCGGCATGATCCCGACGCGGTGTCGGGCGATCGGTCCTGACCCGGTCCTATCTTCGCCGCATGATCCGAGGACTACCCCGCGCGAGCGTCGGCGCTGCCATGGTCCGTCGACTGTCCGTTGTCTCAGCGGCGAGCCTAGCCATCATGGCCACCGCCCTCCCGGCATCGGCGAGTGTGCAGTCCATCGGTGTTGCGCAGATGCCCGACGCCTCGACGATCAACACGGCCGTCTCCAGTGCGTCGGCAATCTCGGCTCGGGCATCAGGCCGGACGACGAAGAAGGGTGCGAAGGGTCAGCGGCTCACCGTGTCACCGACGAAGGCGCTGTCTGGGTATGGCCAGACGGTGACGATCAAGGGCAGTCGGTTCAGTGAACTTGTCGGCATCTATGTCGGGCTATGTGTTCTGCCGAAGCGTGGCACTAAGCCGACACCGTGCGGCGGCGGAGTCGATCAGGATGGCAGTTCCGGTGCCTCCGCATGGATCTCCTCCAACCCGCCGCCCTACGGCCGAGGTCTCGCCATCCCTTACAAGCGTGGCGGGAAGTTCAAGGTGCGCATCAAGGTCAGCCCGATGATCGGCTCCTACGACTGCCGGCAGGTGCAATGCGCCATCGTTGCGCGCGCCGATCACCTGCGCGCCAGCGATCGATCCTGGGACGTCGTCGTCCCTGTCACGTTCCGCTAATCAGTGAAGTTCGTCCGGTCAGTGAAGTGCTTGCGAGCAAACGAAGAAAGGACAGCATGAAGATCACCCGTGCACTCATCACCACCGTTGGCGCGGCGGCCCTCGTCGCGACGAGCGGCGTGGCAGCTCAGGCGGAGGAAGCCTTCTCGGTCACGGCGGACGGCCTGGCCTCGATGGGCACGCTCTCGGAGCTGCCGCAGACCTCGGAGGTGTCCCTGGCGGTGAGCAACCTTCCGGCCGGGGTTGGGCTCTACGCCTTCCACTGCCTCGTTCCGCCCCCCGGTGGCGATCCCACGCCTACCCGCTGTGATGAATCCGCGGGCTCGCTCGTCTACATCCCGGCCGGTGGCAGCGCGCAGACCCTGACACAGCCGATCACCACCAACGCGCAGTTCGAGGGCAAGAACCCCAACCCCCTGTCGGGCGACACCGGCGTCACCGATGTGGATTGCCGCCAAGACATGTGCGCGATCTACACGCTCGGCGCGGGCCGCGCGAGCACGGATCCGGCGTACGTCAATGTCTTCTTCACGAAGTTCGCCGCGGTCGACCCGCAGCGCGACGACCGCATCCGGGCGACGGTCCGCGGTCAGGTGGTCAAGGGTGACTGGCGGCCGAAAGCCTTCTACTCGAAGTACAGCAACTTCACGGTGACCCTCCGCTCGGGTGAGACTCCGTCGATGTCGTCCGATGCGTGCGATGTGAACCGCGACGGCAAGATCCGTGCGCTGAAGAAGTCCGGCACGTGCACGGTGACGATCACCTCACCCGGCAACGGCGAGTTCGCCCCGGCCGAGCGCGAGATTGAGTTCCGTCTCGCGAACTGATCGCGGTGTGACGTCGGGTTAGCGAGGCGTGATGCCGGCGAGGGCGAAGCGGATAGCTGCGTCGATCTCCTCGTCGGCGTCACGTCCGGACTCGATGTGACGCGTGGCCGCTTCGGTCACGCTCCAGATGTACGACGCCAAGCGATCGGGGTCGGCCGAGCCGAGTTCGCGTAGGGCACCGTGCACCGACCCAGCCAGACGTTGATGCAGGGACTGGACCTGGGCCCGTCGAACCGGTGGCAGGTCGCTGCGACCGGCCGCACGGACGAGTGAGTGGCGGCCGTCGGCGACGTAGGCCAGCGCGGTCCGGATCCAGGTGCTCAGACGTTCGCGCGGGTCGTCGATCCCGTCGACCGCGGCCTCGAGGTGGTCGATCCACATGGTGAGCTCGTCCACGAGGACGTCGGCGATGAGATCGGCGGCTGAGTTGTAGTACTCGTAGACAGCGGTTCGCGAGATGCCCGCCCGTTTGGCGACGGCGCCCACGGTGACGTCGCCCCGCTCGCGCAGCACGGCGGCGGCGGCATCGAGCAGGGCGTCGCGACGCTGCTCTCGGTGCTCGGCCACGGTGGCGGCGGTGATGCGCGGCATGGGGACATCGTGCCACGGTCCTGCCGGTCGAGCCTGTCGGGCATTAGCCTGCGACCGTGACCTCCACCACGGCGATGGCCGGCCCCCCTGCTCCCGAGGCGGTGCGCCGAATTGTGCATGACCTCATGCCGGGCCTCCTCGAGGACTTGTCGGCCCTCGTGCAGATCCCGTCCTGCGCCTTCTCCGGATTCCCGCGTGAGCCGGTCCGCGAGGCTGCGGAGATGACCCGCGCACTGTTCACTGCCCTGGGTGCGCAGGCCCACCTACTGCCCATTGACGGTGGTGAGCCGGCCGTCGTGGCCGAACTCGGCCAAGGTGCG
>CAYGMM010000018.1:3080-25401 GCA_964351035.1 uncultured Actinomyces sp. | reverse complement strand
AGTGGTGCGTACAGCGCGTCGAAAAGCGCTGTTTCGATGATGTCGCAGCAACTCGCCTACGAACTCGGCCCATCCGGGGTGCGCAGCAACACGGTCAGCCCCGGCCTCGTGCGCACGCCGATGACGGAGGCCTACTACCAGGCCGACGGCGTTGCCGAACGTCGAGATGCCGCGGTCCCCCTCGGCCGGGTTGCGCGTGCGGATGACATCGCCGACGTCGTGGCCTTCCTCGCTAGCGATCGTGCACGCTACGTCACCGGCGCCGACATCGTCGTCGATGGCGGTTTCTCCACACGACTGATGGGCACGGTTCCCCGCCCCGGCTTCGACGGCTAGTCGAGGCTGAACGGCGGATACTTGTCAGTGGCGAGGATGAACGCGTACGACTGCACCCGCCACGTCCAGCGCATCACACCGGTGACGAAGTTGAAGAGTCCCTGCGGGAAGCGACCGGTGAAGATGATCGCGAACCATCCGATGATGACCACGAAGTAGGCGGCGATCCACAGGAAGAACAGCACGATGTAGTGCGGGATGGCCAGCAGCCACTTCACCAGGGGCATACCGCGCATGAGTTCGGTCTGCGCATCCGGGTACCGCAACTCAAGATGAATGTTCTGCTCGTCTTCGGTTGACGGGTACTTGTCCGTGAGCAGGAAGAGGTACGCCGACACGCGCACGATGAAGCGGTGCAGCGCCAGGTTGAAGTCGAACCACCAGCGCGGGTAGCGCTTGCGGAACAGGATCATCAGCAGGGTGACGAGGAAGAGGGTGCCCACGATGCCGGTGCCCCACGATGTCGTCCGAGAGACCACGTCGCCGGCCCGGTCGTACACAACGGTTGTGCTGCTCGTCCCCGCGACCAGGATGTTGAGCAGGATCGCGATCGGGATGATGAGGATGATGCGAAAGATCGTCGATGCGCGTCCGAGCCGATCCTGGAAATCGATGGAAAGTTGTGCGGGGTAGTCCTGCGACGCCATGCGGCCTCCTAGGTCGAGTAGCTCGGACGCTACGCCCGCTCAGACGTCAATCGGCGCAGACACTCCATGCCGAGAGCCCTACTCCTCCTCGTCGGACTCCGCGCGCTCCTCTTCCTTGCGCAGAGCCTTCGCCCGCGAGGCGTACATGTCGACGTACTCCTGGCCGGACAACTCCATCAGTGCGTACATCACCTCGTCGGTGACCGACCGCAGCACGAATCGATCGCCCTCCAGGCCCTCGTAACGACCAAATTCCAGTGGCTCCCCGAAGCGAATACCGACCCGACGAATCTTCGGGCGTACCTTGCCCGGGGGCTGGATCTCGTAGGTACCGATCATGGCCACCGGAATCACCGGGGAGTGGCTCTCCAGCGCCATCCGGGCCATGCCGGTCTTGCCGCGGTAGAGCCGACCATCGGCGGTTCGGGTGCCCTCGGGGTAGATGCCGAGGAGGTCACCCTGCTTCAGGATGCGGATGCCGGTGTTGATTGCCGCCTCAGCCGCCCGCCCACTCGTTCGGTCGATCGGCACTTGGCCGACGCCGGTGAAGAACATCTTGCTGAACAGCCCCTTGATGCCCTTGCCGGTGAAGTATTCGGCCTTGGCCAGGAAGGTGATGGGCCGCGGGCACACCAGCGGCAGGAAGAAGGAATCCGAGAAGGACAGGTGGTTGCTCACCAGGATCGCCGACCCCTGCTTGGGTACGACGTCCATGTTCTGGGTCCACGGCCGGTAGAGCACGCGCAGCCACGGACCGACCACGATCCACTTCAGCACCCAGTAGAGCACGTGCGCCACCTTAGCCCTGTGGCACTATCGGGTGGTCGAAGGAGGCGAACATGCCGTTGATGCCGGGCGCCGAGCCCTACTCCGCCGAAGGCGGCCGCACCGGAATCCTGCTCCTGCACGGATTCACCGGCTCCCCCAAGTCGATGACTCCGTGGGGTGAGCGCATGGCCGCCGAGGGGCACACCGTGCGCGTTCCCCGCCTCCCCGGGCACGGCACGCGCTGGCAAGACATGAACCTCACCCGCTGGGAGGACTGGTACGCCGAGGCCGATCGGTCCTTCCGCGAATTGCGCGATGCCTGCGACACCGTCTTCGTCTTCGGCCTCTCCATGGGCGGCTCACTGACCCTGCGCCTGGCCGAGCAGCACGGAGACGCGATCCGCGGCATCGTCCTGGTCAACCCGGCCGTGCACTCCGAGCGCCCCGACCGCTTCGCTCTCCCCGTGCTCCAACTTTTCGTCCCCGCCTTCCCCGGCATTTCCAACGACATCAAGATGCCCGGCCAGGACGAGGGCGCCTACGACAAGATTCCACTCAAGGCGGCGCACTCCCTCACCAAGTTGTGGAAGGCCGTCAAAGAGGACATCGCCCGGGTGAGCCAGCCGCTGCTGCTCTTCCGCAGCGCGGAGGACCACGTCGTCGAGGCCTCCAACGCAAAGTTCATCCTCGAGCACGTGTCCAGCGCCGATGCCACCGAAGTTGTCCTCCCGGACTCCTACCACGTGGCCACACTGGACAATGACGCCGAGACGATCGTCTCGGGCAGCATCGAGTTCGTCCGCCGACTGTCCTGACCCATGCCCTCCTTCGGACTCCCCGCGGCGGCGTACGCGCCTCTCGTCGACGTCGACCCACCGCTTGCCGAACATGTCCTCGACGTCCTCGCCGAGGCCAACCTGCTGGCGTACGCCGAGCCGCTCGTCGGCGACACCGGTCCCTACCGAGACGTGCGTGCACCGAACCGCCCCACCACCCGCGTCTACGTCGTTCGCTCGAGCCTGCCGGCCGCGCGAGAGGTCATCAATCGACAGTTGCCGATGCTGCGCGCCGACTTCCACGCCGCCGCTGCGGCGAACGAGGACGCGCACGACATGACGCGCGCGTCGGCCGAACAGGTGGACCGGGCATGGCAGGAGATCATCAGCGGATTCCACGCGGCCGATGCCCCCGAGCGCCCCGGTATCGACAATCTCGATATCGACAATTCCGGAGTCGACAACCCCGGCTCGGGACTCTCCGAACGGCTCGTTCGCGAACACACGGCGCCCGAACCGGGACCGCGGGACTACACCGTCTATGAGGGCCCCGACGAGGACCGCTTCGTCCGCGAACCACCGCCGCCTCTCCCCAGGCCGCGCGATCGCTTCGATGTGGCGGCCTGGTCCGGCATCATCGGAGGACCGCTCGCCATGGTGCTGAGTTTTGTGCTCGGTTGGGGCAGTTGGCTGGCCGCCGTGGGATTCGTCGCCTTCACCGCCGGCTTCATTGCGCTCGTCGCACGGTCCGGATCACCACGCGATGACGGCGACGACGGCGCCGTCGTCTGAGGGGATGACCTAGCCGACTTCGGCGACGCGCTTGCGCAGGCCCTTCAGCGCGGTGTCGACGATGACGCGCTCAGCCTTGCGCTTGATCATGCCGATCATCGGAATCTTCACGTCGACCGCGAGTCGGTAGCTCACCTTCGTGCCGCCGCTCTCCGCGCTGAGTTCGTACACGCCGTCCATACCGGTCAGCATGTCACCGGCCACCAGGGTCCAGGAGACTCGCGCATCGCCGTCCCATTCGTACTGCAGGACATAGGTATCCCGGATCGGGCCGGACTCCAGGTGGAATCGAGCCTGGAACGGACGCCCATCCTTCTCCTCCAGCACGCTCACCTCGGTGATGCCATCGCTCCACTGCGGGTACGCCGGAAGATCCGCGATCACATTCATGATCGTCGCGGCAGGCGCGTCGATCACGATGCTGGACTCAGTCTGATCGGCCATGGAGGCAGCCTAGCCCGGTTCGCCGGGGCGACGTTCACCTTCGAGTTCGTCCTTCAACGACCACACGGTGCGCTTCCAGGCCAGGGCGTGACGTCGGCGCAACCGATCCATCTCGCGGGCACCGCGCGCGGAATCCGGCAGGCGCCGCGCCTCGGTAGGGCTGCCGGGCACCGTGGGTTCACCGCGAAGGTAGTAGTGCACCAGGACACCCTCGGGATGGGCCTCCAGCCAGATCTCTGCCGAACCGACGAGGTCGCCGGTGATCGACCACCGCATGCCGTCCAGGCCACGATCCATGAAGACGACGAGGTTCAATGAGGGCCACCAAGCTCTCCACCGGTCCGGATCGGCGACAACAGCCGCGATCCGCGTGCGCTCGACGACGATGTAGGTCTCGTCGACCAAGTCCACACTCGCCATGGGGCAAGGATAGGGCGCGGGTGTTCGAGGACCGCGAGGCCGGACCGGGCACACCCCCGGCAAACCGAGTACGGCGTTCGGGTAGCCCCAGCGCGAGCAATCCCCTAGCGTGACTAGGAGCAGCGTCTCCCCACGGGGGGAGACCGACCCCGGGAGAGCCTGTGAAGACCGAGTTCAGCGTCCCCGCCATCGTTCCGGCGCCCACGTCCGGCAGCCTGGTCGATGCCATCGTCGAGAACGCCGATCAGGCGCCGCACCGCGTCGCCCTGTCCGTCCACCGCGGTGGCGCCTGGGTAGGCGTGACCTCGCAGCAGTTCCTCGACCAGGTCAAGGCCGTCGCCAAGGGCATCATCGCCTCGGGTGTGGAGCCCGGTCAGCGCGTCGGCATCATGTCGCGCACCCGCTACGACTGGACCGTCGCCGACTACGCGATCTGGTACGCCGGCGGCACGGTCGTGCCCGTCTACGAGACCTCCTCCGCCGAGCAGGTCCAGTGGATCCTCGGCGACTCCGGAGCCGTGGGTGTCTTCCTCGAGAGCGCCAAGAACAAGGCCGTCTTCGACGAGGTGTCGCAGGACCTGCCCGACTGCTCGCGTGTATGGCTCTTTGACGACGGTGCACTCGACACCCTTGCCGATGCCGGCGCTGGCATCAGCGACGAGGAGCTCGAAAGCCGCCGCGGCACCCTCAACCCCGAGTCGCTCGCCACGATCATCTACACCTCCGGCACGACCGGGCGACCCAAGGGGTGCATGCTCACGCATCGCAACTTCATGTTCGAGGTCGACAATGTCGTCGCCGCCATGCCGCAGTTGTTCAGCGTTCCGGGCTCCTCGACGCTGCTCTTCCTGCCCCTCGCGCACGTCTTCGGGCGCATCATCCAACTCGGCGCAATCCGAGCCGGCGCACGTCTCGGCCACGCACCCGACGTCAAGAACCTCCTCGGCGACCTGCAGGAATTCCAGCCGACGTTCTTGCTCGCCGTACCGCGCGTATTCGAGAAGGTCTTCAACTCCGCCCAGCAGAAGGCCACCGCCGATGGCAAGGGCAACATCTTCGACACCGCCACCAAGACCGCCATCGCCTACTCGGAGTCACTGGATAGTGGCGGTCCCGGGTTCGGACTCAAACTCAAGCACAAGGTCTTCGACAAGCTCGTGTACTCGAAGTTGCGTGCTGCGATGGGCGGCAAGATCGCGTGGGCGGTCTCCGGTGGTGCACCGCTCGGCGCCCGCCTCGGTCACTTCTTCCGCGGCATCGGGGTGACGATCCTCGAGGGATACGGCCTCACCGAGACTTCCGCGGCCACGACCGTCAACCGACCGGATGCCATCAAGATCGGCACTGTCGGCCAGCCGTTCCCGGGTGCCTCGGTCAAGGTCGCCGAAGATGGCGAGCTGATGCTGGCGGGCGCCCAGATCTACGTCGGCTACTGGAACAACCCCACCGCCACGGCCGAAGCCCTCGAGCCGGACGGCTGGTTCCACTCCGGTGATATCGGCGAGATCGATGACCAGGGCTTCGTGAAGATCACCGGCCGCAAGAAGGAGCTTCTCGTCACGGCCGGCGGCAAGAACGTCGCCCCCGCGGTCCTCGAGGATCGCCTGCGTAGCAACCCACTGGTCAGCCAGTGCATGGTCGTCGGCGACGGCCAACCCTTCATCGCCGCTCTCGTCACCATCGATCCGGAGTCCTTCCCGGCCTGGCTCAAGCAGACCGGCAAGCCCGCCGACACCACGATCGCGGCCTCGATCAACGACCCCGACCTCATCGCCGAGATTCAAAAGGGCGTTGACGAGGCCAACAAGGCGGTCTCCCACGCGGAGGCCATCAAGAAGTTCGCCATCCTTCCGGTCGACTGGACCGAAGAGGGCGGCCAGATGACGCCGTCGATGAAGCTCAAGCGCAACGTCGTGATGAAGGAGTTCTCATCGGACGTGGACGCTCTCTACTCCTGATCTCAGGCGGGCCCGGCGGGACGAACCATTCGTCCGCGCCGGGCTTTGCCATGCGACGGGGCCGTGATGCGCTGACCCGACTGGCCGGCGTACTCGCGGTCCTGCTCCTCGCCATCGTGACCGGCGACATGGGGGTCTCGACCGGGCAGGTCGCCATGATCGCCGTCATTGCCATCGCGGCGACGCTGACGTCATGGTCGCAGCGACCTGTCTGGCTTCCGTACGCCGTGCAGTTCATCGAGGCAGGTGCCGCAACCCTGGTCGTCGTGACGGCGATGCCCGGCGATCGCCCGTCCATCGCCTACCTACTGGTCCCCCCACTGATCGCGGCGTACTCCCTCGGACTCCCCGGCCTCGGCGCAACCATCGCGATCGAGGTCTTGGTGCTCGTCGCCGGGACGACCATCCGGGTCAGCGAGGACCTGCCGACGGCGGTGGCCGACGTCATTGTCGCGCTCGCCATCGGTGCATCACTGGGGCTGGGGGCGCTCATGACCGCGCATATTCGCGAGCGCATCGCTCCCCCGCCCACCGACTACGACGCCGCGCGTCGGCTGCTCACGTCACTGCGGGATATCGCCCGGCAACTGCCCGGTGGCCTGGAGGAGACCACCCTGGCGGAAGGCGCGCTGGAACGCCTCAGCGAGGCGCTGCCCTACAACCGGGCCGAGGTCTTCGTGCGCATCGAGAGCGGGAGTCTGGTACCCGTTGCTCGGTCGCCCGAGGGCGCCACCGGCTGGAGCCCGTCGCTGCACTCGGGACTGTGGGGCCAAGCGTGGGAGTCGGGCGCAGCAGTTCAGCGCCTCGGCCGCATGACGGGCCCGGAGATCGGTACCGCTCACGCATGTGCGGTGATCCCCCTTCGCCTCGGCGACAAGCTCATCGGGCTGGTCGGGCTCGAACGCAACGATGGGCTGTGGCCGGTCGAGCGCCTCAGCGACGCCCAACGCATGGCCGACGAGGCCGCGCTGCGTCTGGACACCGCACGACTTTTCGACGAGGTGCGCGACCTCGCGACCTTGGAGGAGCGGCGCCGACTGGCGCGGGAGATCCATGACGGCATCGCGCAAGAGGTGGCCGGCCTCGGCTTCCTCGTTGACGACGCGGTGAGTCAGGCGTCGGATGAAGCGACCCGCGCGGCGTTGGAGCGCATTCGCGGTGAGTTGACCCGCATCGTCACCGAGTTGCGCCTGTCCATCTTCGATCTGCGTTCCGAGGCGGGCGCCGGGATCGGCGACGCACTCTCCAGCCACGTGCGCGCGGTCGGCGCCGAGTCGGGTCTTACCGTGCACCTCGTGCTTGACGAAGACGCGAGCCGCCTTCCCCCCGGGGTGGCACCGGAGATCCTGCGCATCGCCCAGGAGGCCGTCGGCAACGCTCGCCGCCACGCCGAAGCCCGCACGCTGTGGGTGACCTACCGCGTGACCGAGGGCGGCGCCTTCCTGCGCGTGGCCGACGACGGCAAGGGAATCCCGGACAACCGGGGCCGCCCGAACCACTATGGGTTGCAGATCATGCGCGAGCGCGCGGCCCGCATCGGTGCCGAATTGACCATCAAGCGACGGAGTCCTTCGGGGACTGTGGTGGAGTTATCCCTCGAGACCGCATCCGCGACCACGAAGGGGGACCACCGGTGACCATCAGCGTGATGCTGGCGGACGACCACGAGTTGATCCGTGAAGGGCTGCGCCGCGCCTTCGAACGAGAGAACGACTTCGAGGTCATCGCCGAGGCAGCCAGCGTCGCCGAGGCGATCGCCGTGGGCTGCAAGGTCGACCCGACCGTCGCCATCGTCGATCTTCGCCTGCCCGACGGGACCGGTCTCGACATCGTGCGCGCCCTGCGCGACCACGACGACGACATGGGCATCGTCGTCCTCACCATGTATGCCGGAGACAATCAGCTCTTCGATGCTCTCGAAGCCGGAGCCAGCGCCTTCGTCCCCAAGAGCGCACCGGCCGAGGAAATCGTCGCCGCCGCGCGGCATGCGGCGAGTGCACCGCGGTCGTTTACCTCCGCCGACCTCGCCGAGGCGCTCAAGCGGCGCACCTCGCCGCAGGGGCCCCAGTTGTCGCCACGCGAACGTGAGGTGCTCGCGCTGCTCGCCGATGGACTCGGCGTCGCGCAGATCTCCCGGCAGTTGTACATCTCGGAGTCGACAACGAAGACGCACATCTCCAAGCTCTACGACAAGCTCGGGGCCGGCAACCGGGCGCAGGCATTGATGACCGCCCTCAAGCTCGGTCTGCTTGCCGCACCCGACGACTCGCCGTGACCTGGTCGCGGCTCGGGGGCAGCACCACCGCCCTAGCGTCGACCTGGGTCATCACACGCCTGTTGCTTGTGGGTGCGCTCACCGGGCAGGTCCCCTACCCCGATGGTCCGCTGATCATCAACGACGTCAAGTTGTACGCCGAGTGGTCCAACCTCTTGGTGACCGGCCGATTCCCGGTCGGCGACGACATGTGGCAGTACCCACCGGGCGCCGGGGTGGTCTTCGCGCTGGCCGCAGCCATCGGCTCCAATCCGGTTGCCGGATTCGTCCTCATCGCCCTCCTCTGCGATGTGGCGACCCTGGTTGTTCTCGCCGTCGCGGGCCGACGCCGCCACGTCGGCTATGGAGCTGCCTGGGCGTGGGTGATCGGAGCAGTCCTCGTCGGACCGGTCTTCCTCGCGAGGTTCGACGTACTGCCGACGTTCGCCGCCGTTCTCACGCTGGTGCTCATTGCCCGGCCGGTGTGGAGCGGTGCCGCGGCCGGGCTCGGCGCGATGCTCAAGGTGTGGCCAGGACTCATGCTGATCGCGCTCCCCCGAAGCTCACTCCCCCGCGGGCTGCTCGGGTTTGCCCTCGCTGTCGGCGCCATCTTCGCTGGTGTCTCACTGTGGTCGACCGGTGGAGTGTCGTTTCTGGGTGAGCAGGGGGCTCGCGGGCTACAGGTCGAGTCGGTTGGCGCGCTGCCCTTCATGGTCGCGGGCGTGTTCACCGACGTCCCCACCGAGTTCCGCTTTGGGGCGATGGAGGTGGACGTCCCCGTCACCATCCCGCTGGGGTTGGCGATCACCCTCGCCGGCTTCGCTGTGATCGGCATCCTCGGCGTTCTCCGGCTCATCGGGCGCTTGGAATCCAGTGCGCCGGTCGATGTCGCGATGACGGTCCTGCTCGTGAGCATGGTCAGCAGCCGCGTCCTGTCACCGCAGTACTCGGTCTGGCTGCTGGGCGTTGCGGCAGTGGTGTTTCTGGACCCCCACAGCCGTTTGCGCACGGTCGTGTGGATTCTCGTGCCGTCGGTCGTGGTGACTCAGGTGATCTACCCGTTCGGCTACGGCAGTTTCCTGGACGGCGCCTGGTGGGCGGTCGGCCTGCAGGTCCTCAGGATCGTTCTGCTGGTCATCGCCACGGGTTGGGCTCTCGTCGTCGTAGGCAGGCAGGCCGCGCGAAAGGCACCTGACGCAGCGTCGACGTAGCTCTCGAGCTGGTCGTCACTCGTTGCTGTCGACATCGAGAGCCGCTAGCCGCTGCAGTGGCGTCGGGTGGGTGTAGAGCAGCGCATACCGCGAACGTGATGGCTCGAGGGAAGACTTGTTGGTCACCGCGAGACGGATCATCAGGTCGCGGTACGCCGTGACATCACCGGTGGCGGCAACGGCCTCTCGGTCGGCCCGCGCTTCAAGGTGGCGGCTGACGTTCGACGCCGCGACGGTGCCGAGCAGTGTGCCGACGAGCACCGTTGCGATGAGGACGAGCAGGACCGGACGATCGGCGAGATCTCGCGCGCCAATGCGCTGGCGCACCGAGGGAGCGAGGATGAGCGAGAACCCGATCGCGAGAATGATCCCCGCGCCAAGGACCGCCAGGACGGTGCCCAGCACGACGTCGTTCTCCCGCACGTGCACGAGTTCGTGGGCGACGAGTGCGTCGATCTCGGCAGGGCTTGCCGCGCCCGTCACCGTGTCGAAGAGAGTCACTGCGCGGGTCGGCCCCCAGCCGGACACGTTGGCGTTCAAGGCCGGAGATCGGTCACCGGTCTCAATCACGGCGACCGACCCGACGTCGACACCAAGGCTCTGGGCGAGCGCCATCACACGCGCGGTGAGGGCCGGATCAGCTCGCGTGCCTTCGACCCTTTGGGCCAGCGGCACGAGCGCACTGACCAGCGCTGCCACCGCCATCGCTGCGGCGACGACCCCCACCCAACCCCTGCGCGGCCAGCGCCGCAGGACTGCCATGCCCAGCGCGGCCGCGAGGGCCCCAAACCCGATGTAGGCAACCGACTCCAAGGCCCACCGGAACAGTTCAGACCACCACGGAGCTATCAAGAGGCCCGCATCTCGACGCACCTGTGCTGCCCAGAGAGTGAACGGCAACGCCGCGAATCGCACGACCGTGAGAACCACAGCAGCCGTGATGACGTCGCCGAGGAATGGCCTACCCGCCGGCCCGAGCGACGTCAGTCGACGACGGACCGACCCGATCGCCAGCAGTAGTACGGCCGCAATGGGACCGGCGAGCCAGCCCAGAAGGGAAGGCAGCCACACCGCGTCGGCGTAGTTGGAGATCGCGGCCACGTCAGAGTCGGTGAAGTCGGCGATCGTGGGCAGATCGAGCACCGCCCACGGGGCGACCGAGGCGTCCCACGGGATGACAAGCAGCCCGATGATCACCCCACCCAATGCCAGCACACCGGCGAGCACCAGGGCTGATCGAGGGGAGGTCACTCGACCATCATGCGACGCCCTCCACATCGGTGACGAGCCGAAGCGGGGGCACCAGGCCCGAATCAGCGAGCACCGCGAACGCAGCCCGCTCTTGCTCACCGAGCATGCCCACCGGCCCCATCAGTACCGTGACGATGCAGTCACCACAGGCGGCCGGCCTGGCCAAGCAGCGGTCACAGTCGATCGACATCTCACCACCGGACATGGTGGCTCCTCCCTGATCGCGCCAACGTCGTACCCCGGCGTTGGCTCACGTCTTCCGTGCCATTCACGGTAGGTGGGGGGTCCGACATTGACCGACCGCCGGCGGATTGACCTAGCCGACGGACTGACCTACACGCCGCCGATGTCGTGCGGGCTGTCTCCCTCGTGGCCGGGCTCGGGACGCGCGATGATCTCGATGCGATCGGTGTTGCCGCACCAACGGCACTTCACTTCCTCGACCCGTCCTTCAATGACCTCGGTCGACTCGACCTCGGGCTCCCCGGCGAGATTCACATGCCAGAACTCGCGCGTGCGGGCGCTTCGGGTGACGTCGAACCGCGTGAGGTTGCCGCAGTGACCGCATCGCCAGCGGTGCTGGGCGTCGGGGAAGTCCGCCATTCCAGGACCCTAACCCGTGCACCCCCGCCTTCGCTCGACCCGAGTGTCGCAGCGACTCACTGTCAGACCGGGCACCTAGCGTCGGGGACATGGCGGCATCGAGCAGTGGAGTGGGCGCTCCCGGTAGCGCTCTGCCTCGTGACATGCGCCATGCCGATCCTCAGCAACTCGCACTCGACGACCTCGGCACACCGCTTGCTGCCGTGACGTTCGTGGTCGTCGACCTCGAGACCACCGGCGGCAAGCCGCAGGATGCCGGCATCACCGAGATCGGCGCCGTCAAGGTGCGCGGCGGGGCGGTGGTCGGCGAGTTCCAGACACTGGTCAACCCCGGCGCACCGATCCCCCCATTCGTCGCCGCCCTCACCGGCATCACCGACCGGATGCTCGTCGGAGCACCGTCGGTGGCGTCGGCCACCGCGAGTTTCTGGGAGTTTGCCCAGGGCGCCGTACTCGTGGCTCACAACGCCCCGTACGACATGGGTTTCCTGCGCGGTGCCTGCGAGCTCCACGCGCGTCCCTGGCCGGCCCCGCGCGTCGTCGATACCGCCCGCATCGCGCGACGCGCGTTGACCAAGGACGACGTACGCAACTGCAAACTCCAGACCCTCGCCCAGTACTTCCGCTCCCCCACATCCCCGACGCACCGCGCCCTGGATGATGCACGGGCCACGGTCACGGTCCTGCACGGCCTCTTCGACCGGATCGGCCCGCTCGGCGTCTTCAGCCTTGAGGATCTCCTCGCCTTCGGAGGTCGGACGACCAAGCAGCAGCGTGAGCGTCGCCACCTTGCCGCCGACCTGCCAGAAGCACCCGGTGTCTATGTCTTCCGTGACGCGCAGGGGCGGCCGCTCTACGTCGGCACATCCCGCGACATCCGCAAACGAGTGCGCAGCTACTTCACCGCCTCCGAGCAGCGACCGCGTATCTCCGAGATGGTGGGCCTCGCCGACCGGGTGGATCCGATCGTGTGCGCTACCGATCTCGAGGCACAGGTGCGCGAGGTGCGGCTCATCGTTGAGCACCAGCCGCCCTACAACCGCCGGTCGCGCAATCCCGAACGCCAGGTGTGGCTCGCGCTGACCAGCGAACCGCACCCACGGCTGGTGACCGTTCGCGACGTGCGGCCGAGCCATGCGATCGCCATCGGCCCGTTCTCAGGTCGTGCGTCCGCCGCACAGGCCGCAGAAGCCCTCCACCTCGCATTGCCCCTGCGCACCTGCACTGACCGTCTGCCGATCAAGCCACGCCGGGAGTCCGGCTGTGTCCGCGCCCAACTCGACCAGTGCGCAGCCCCGTGCGCAATCGAGGGCGACCCGACGATCTACGCCGACACCGCTGCTCTCGCTCACGCGGCCCTCGCCGGTGACATGCGGCCCGTGGTTATCGCCGTCGGTGAACGCATGAGCGATCTTTCCGAGCGTGGCCGCTTCGAAGAGGCACGTTCCTGGCGGGATCGGCTTGAGGTGGTACTCCGTGGCGTGCACCGCGCGCGACGGCTCGACGTCTTGCGCTCGGCCGAGGAGATCGTCGCGGCCCGCCTCGTCGACCGGTCGTGGCACATCCACGTCATCCGTTACGGCCGACTTGCCGCGGCTGGCGTTGTTGCGCCCGGCCGCGACCCACGACCGGTGGTGGAGACCCTGGTGGCGGCAGCCGAGGTCGTCGATCCGGACACCCCCACGCTGGTCGAGGAGTCCGAACTGCTGTGGTCCTGGCTGGAGGAGTCCCGCCTGGTGCGGGCAACGCTCGGGCTGAGTCTGCCCATGCACTCCGAGGGTGCGACCTGGGCGACCATTCGCGATGCGCGCGAGTCGGCGTCGGCACTGAACTACTCGGCTGACCGGCGAAGACTTCGACCCACCGCCTAGGTACCGCCAAAGGCTCGCTTCTGCGCCCCAACGATGCTCGCACCTGCCACCCTGACCCCGTGACAACTCCGCCACCAGATGTCGCTGCCTACTACGCCGCACTCACCTCACCGCAGCGCGAAACCATGCTGACCATGCGCGAACGCATCCTCGATGTCGTACCGGATGCCACCGAGGTGATGAAGTACGCGATGCCGACGTTCCTCGTCGGTGGTGAGCCGGTGTGCGGGATCATGGCGCACACACGGCATGTCGGCTATTACCCGTACAGCGGCAGTGTGCTGGAGCAACTACCCGATCTCGTCGCGCGCTACGGCGGGACGAAGGCGGCCCTGCATGTCCCACTCGGTGAACCGCTGTCGGTGACGACGATCCGCAAACTCATTCGAGCCCGCCGAAGGTTGTAGCACGAGCGACCACCTCGGCCGCGAATGTGCCACAAAGCCGCGCTTCTTTACGTACGGATCCGCGGCTATCCGTCACATCTCGATTAATGCGAGCAAGCCAGTCCGTGTGAATTAGTCCCGCAATGCCTGCGAGGTGTCGATCCAGCGGCGCAGCAGGTCTCCGGCCGCGCCGGACTCCACGGCCGCGGTGGCCCGCGGGAGGTGCACCTCGATGCGCTCCATCAGTGAACCGGCAACGGTCTGCCCGGCGGCCGATGCCTGGGCGGCGGTGTACGCCGACAGTGCCGCCGCGGCGTTGACGATGACCACCCGGCGTACCGCCTCGACATCGCAGGGCAGCGCCAGATCCGGATGCTCGCGCGGGAGCCCGAAGGCCGCTCGGCACACCTCGGCGTTCTCAACCGCCGAACCACCCGCGAGTGCATCGGGCGCCATGTCCACCAGGCCGAAGTCGGCGGCATCGAGTGACGCCTCGACCACGTCACCTCCTGTGGTGTCCCAGACGGACGTCCGACCATAGGGGGAGATCTCGTCCCACCCGTTGTCACCGCGCACCACCAACACACGGTCGCCGCGCTCGGCGAACACCTCGGCCATGACCGGCGCCATCGGCAGCTGCGCACACCCGATGAGCCCGGACTTGGGCCGGGCCGGGTTGATGAGCGGGCCCAGGATATTGAAGACGGTCGGTACGCCGAGTTCGCGGCGAATGGGTGCCGCATGGCGCATGGCCGGGTGCAGCACCTGGGCGAAGGCGAAGGTGATCCCGAGTTCGCCGGCGCACGACACCATGTCGGCGGGTTCCAGATCGAGGGCCAGCCCGAGTTCTTCCAACACATCGGCGGTTCCGGTCGGCGAGCTGGCCGCTCGATTGCCGTGCTTGACCACGGTCGCACCACAGGCCGCCGCCACGATCGCCGCCATGGTGGAGAAGTTCACCGTGCCCGCACCGTCTCCTCCGGTCCCGACGACGTCAAGGGTCACACCCGGCACGGGGACCGGACGGGCGTGTTCCAGCAGAACGTCCGCGATAGCGGAGACCTCGGCGGCGACCGCGCCCTTGGCCTGCAGCCCCACGAGGAAGGCCCCGACCTGGGCGGGTGTCGCCGTACCGGACATCACCTGGTTCAGCGCCCAGGTCGCCTGCGTGACGTCGAGGTCCCGGCCCGCAACCAGCAGCCGAAGGACCTCGGGCCATGTCGTGGCGCTCTCGGAGTCAGTCATCAGACCTCACCTCCACCCGTCCACGGGCCACTTGCTGGGCGAAATGACATATTTTGGACGAAAAAGAATATTTTGGGCGTAATAATCTAGGACGTCGGCAGGCCGGCCAGCCGCTGCCGCAGCAGGTGGGCCGCCAGATCGGCCAGGCGCATGGGGTCGAGCGGACGCGGCGCGACGCCGTCGGCCCGGGACCAGGTGGCCAGCCAGGCATCCTGCGGACGGGCCGTCAAGACCAGCACCGGCGGGCAGTGGAAGATCTCGTCCTTGAGCTGCCGGCACACGCCCATCCCGCCGGCCGGGACGGCCTCGCCATCCAGAATTGCCAGATCGATGCCCCCGGCGTCCATGGTCCGCATGACCAGCGGCTCGGTGGCCACCTCGACGATTCGGACAGCGGGCAACTCCGGGGCCGGGCGCACGCCGAGGGCCCGAATTACTTGCTGCCGGGTGTCCCGATCGTCGCTGTAGACAAGGACGGTCAGTTCCTGCGTGTCAGCCTCGCCGGGCCCGTGGTCGGTCACGAGGCAAGGCTATCGGGGGGTCTACGTCCCAAGCACGCTCCCCTCTGGCAGACTCAGCGACGTGGCGACTGCTTCCCCTAACGTGGCTCAGGCGTTCTCGCATACGCCGGCCAATCGACCCAACCCCGTGGCCATCGGCACGATCGTGTGGCTGTCCAGCGAGCTCATGTTCTTCGCGGGCCTTTTCGCGATGTACTTCACGCTCCGCTCGGTCAACCCCGACCTGTGGGCCGAGGAGACCGCGCTGCTCAATGTGCCCTTCGCGAGCGTCAACACGACGATCCTTGTGCTGTCCTCCGTGACCTGCCAGCTCGGTGTCTTCGCCGCTGAGCGCGGCGACGTCAAGGGACTGCGTCGCTGGTTCGTGATCACCTTCGTGATGGGCTCCATCTTCATCGCCGGCCAGGTGACGGAGTACGCCGAGTTGGTGCACGAAGGCATCACCTTGTCGAGCAGCGCCTACGGATCGGCGTTCTACCTGACCACGGGCTTCCACGGCCTGCACGTGACCGGCGGTCTCATTGCCTTCCTCCTCGTCCTCGCGACGACGTTCGTCGTCAAGCGTTTCACTCACGATCAAGCAACGCGCGCGATTGTCGTGTCCTACTACTGGCACTTCGTCGACGTCGTCTGGATCGCACTGTTCTTCATGATCTACATCCTCAAGTAGTCCTCGTTCGACTCGGTTGCGTTCGATGACACTCGATAGGAAGGGAAGGGACTGCAGGTGAAGGCACTTGCGGCTCGGCGACGGAATCCCGTCGTGGCCACACTGCTGCTGCTTGTCGCGCTACTCGGAGTCGGCGGGGTGTACGCCGTCGCCACATCGACAGCACCCGCTGAAGCCACCGCGAGCAGCGACCAGACCGCGATCGATGAGGGCAAGCGGCTCTATCTCGAGGGGTGTTCCTCCTGCCACGGCCTCAACGCCGAGGGCACGAGCAACGGCCCGACGCTGATCGGCGTCGGCGCGGCAGCGGTTCACTTCCAGGTCGCCACCGGCCGTATGCCCATGGCAGCCCCCGGAGCGCAGGCTGGCGCCAAGCCGGTCGTCTACACCGACGAGGAGATCGCCCAGATGGCGGCCTACATCGCCTCGCTGGCTCCCGGCCCGGCCATCCCCACGGCCGAGCAACTCGACTACTCAAACGCCGATGTCGCCGAGGGCGGCGTGCTCTTCCGGATCAACTGTGCGCAGTGCCACCAGGCGGCCGGCGGCGGCGGCGCCCTGACCCAGGGCAAGTACGCCCCCAGCCTGATGAGCGCCACGCCACAGGAGATCTACGAGGCCATGCTCACCGGCCCGCAGAACATGCCGGTCTTCGGCGATGGCACGCTCACCGTCGAGGACAAGCAGGCCGTCATCGCCTACATCATGGATCTGCAGGAGGCCCCGAGCCCCGGAGGCATCTCCCTCGGTCGCCTTGGCCCCGTCGCGGAAGGTCTCTTCCTCTTCGCCGGCGTCATGGTGATCTTCATCGGACTCGCCGTTTGGATTGGGATCAAGGCACGATGAGCGACCTCACCACCCGCGACAACGCGGAGACCCCCGACCACGGACACGGCGCGGCTTCGGACGCTGACGCGGCCGATCTGGCCCGCCCGCTCTTCACCGGACCCGGTGGACTCCCCGCGGCCGATGTCCCCCACCGCCCGCGCGCCAGCGACGTCGACCCCAGGGCGGCCCGCCGCGTCGAGCGCCAGGTCGCGGCGATGTTCATGCTCGCCGCCCTCATGGTCATCCTGTTCGTGGTGGCCTACGTCGGTATCGACCCCTACACGATGATCTACATCCCGGTCCTCGGCGAGGTCGGCGCACAGAACGTCGCCCTCGGCTTCACCTTCGGCCTCGGGGTCTTCGCCATCGGCGCCGGTGCCATCCAGTGGGCCAAGAAGCTCATGCCCGATGTCGAGGTCGTCCAGGAGCGCCACTCCATGGAGTCCTCCCCCGAGGAGACCGACGCGGCCGCCGAGCAGTTCGAGCGTGGCAAGGAGGAGTCCGGGTTCGGGCAGTACCGCTTGATCCGCCGCACCCTCATCGCCGCCCTGGCACTGTTCCCCATCCCGATCGTGGTGCTCCTGCGTGACCTGTGGAGCCCCAAGAACGGCGGCTTCGGTCCCAGCCCCGCCGAGGTCCTGAGCGAGACCGCGTGGGAAGCCGACATGCCCATCGTCACCGACGGCACCTACGCCAAGATCCGCCCCGAGGACATCCCGGTCGGCGGTCTGGTCTCAGCGCTCCCGGAGAACATCAACGAAATCCAGGAGGAGGAGCACAACCTCAACGCTCGGGGCAAGGCCGCCATCCTGCTGGTCCGCATGGAGCCGGACGAGATCCGCTCCCAGCAGGGCGAGGGTTGGGACTTCCAGGGCATCGTCGCCTACTCCAAGATCTGCACCCACGTGGGTTGCCCGATCGCTCTCTACGAGCATCGGACCCACCACCTGCTGTGCCCCTGCCACCAGTCGACCTTCGACCTGGCAGATTCCGGCAACGTCATCTTTGGGCCTGCGGCTCGGCGCATGCCCCAGTTGCCGATCGGCGTAGATGAGGAAGGATTCCTCGTAGCCAAAATGCCCTTCCAAGAGCCTGTCGGCCCGAGTTTCTGGGAGCGTGGATGAGTACGGTCGAGAAGGTCGGCGGTTCGGTCGCGACGTACGTCGACAACCGGACCGGGTCGAACCGGTTCCTGGCCCGCAATCTGAAGAAGGTCTTCCCCGACCACTGGTCGTTCATGCTCGGCGAGATCGCCCTGTACAGCTTCATCGTCGTACTGCTGACCGGCGTCTTCCTCACCCTGTTCTACAAGCCGAGCATGGTCGAGGTCGTCTACAACGGCTCATACGTCCCGCTCAAGGGCGTCATGATGTCCGAGGCCTACGCCTCCACACTGGATATCTCCTTCGATGTTCGCGGTGGCCTGCTCATTCGCCAGATGCATCACTGGGCCGCACTGCTCTTCATCGCCGCCATGAGCGTGCACATGATGCGCGTGTTCTTCACCGGCGCGTTCCGCAAGCCGCGTGAGTTCAACTGGATCATCGGTGTCACCCTGATTGCCCTCGGCCTCGCCGCCGGCTTCTCCGGGTACTCCCTCCCCGACGACCTGCTCTCCGGCACCGGCCTGCAGATCGCCCGCGGCATCGTCCAGGCGATTCCCATCGTCGGCACGTGGGGCGCGTTCCTGATCTTCGATGGCGAGTTCCCCGGCACCGAATTCATCTCGCGCCTCTACGGCATCCACATCCTCCTCGTCCCCGGTTTGATTCTGGCGCTGGTCACCGTGCATCTGATGCTCGTGTGGGTGCAGAAGCACACCCAGTTCCCTGGACCGGGCCGCACCAACAACAACGTCGTCGGCTACCCGCTGATGCCGATCTACATGGCCAAGGCCGGCGGCTTCTTCTTCGTCGTCTTCGGTGTGATCACGCTGATCGGCGGTTTGGTCACGATCAACCCGATCTGGATCTTCGGCCCCTACACACCCGACCAGGTCAGCGCGGGAACGCAGCCGGACTGGTACATCGGCTGGCTCGACGGCATGTTGCGCATCATGCCCAACTGGGAGACCGTCCTATTCGGCTACACGATTTCGTGGAACATCTTCCTGCCCGCGGTCGTCGTACCCGGCATTGTGTTCACCGCCGCGGCGCTCTACCCCTTCCTGGAGGCTTGGGCCACCGGCGACAAGCGGGATCACAACCTGCTCGACCGTCCGCGCAACGCTCCGGTCCGCACCGGCATCGGCGTCATGGCGATCACGTTCTACTTCCTGCTGTTCATCGGTGGCGGCAACGACATCATCGCCATCACCTTCGACCTATCGATCAACTCGATCATCTGGTTCCTGCGCATCGCGGTCATCGTGCTTCCGCCGATCGCCTTCCTCATCACCAAGCGCATTTGCCTCGGCCTGCAGCGCAAGGATCGGGAGAAGTTGCTGCACGGCTACGAGTCCGGGCGCATTCTGCGGCTTCCGCATGGGGAGTTCATCGAGGTGCACGAGCCGCTCACGCCGAAGGAGCGCGCGGTCATCGAGTCGGCCGTCGAGGCCTACCACGAGCCGCTCCCCGCGGCGGAGAAGACCGACGCCAACGGCGTGCGCAACAAGCGCTACCGCCGTGACAACATCCGCGCCAAGCTCTCGCACTGGTTCTACGGCGACGCCATCGTCCCGCCGACCCGTGAGGAGATCGAGGCCGGTCAGGCGCACGCTGCGCACGATGCGGCACTCGAAGCTCCGCTGCATGAGCATGAGGAAGAAGACGTCATGCCCGTGCCGTTCCACGGTGGTGTGCTGCACACCCGGGGTGAGCCGGCCACCAACCGCGAGCAGCTCGAGGATCGCGGCGGCAACCTCTAGTCGCGACCACCCGACATCCATCATGTCGACCGCCCCGGACACCACCAGGTGCCGGGGCGGTCACATCTCCGGGCACCCCGCCCAGCACCCGCGTTGGGGGCAGGTGCCGTCCATCTCGGCGGTCGTCATCGGCCTTGTCGTGGCCGCTGCGGTGCTGACGATCTGTTGGATCTGGCTGCCCGGGCTCTTCCTCGCGGTCGTCCTGCTCCTCATCGCTGGCCTCCTGGCCTCAGCGGCCGCCCAGGCCTTCCTGGGCCATCGGGGCACCTGCTGGGCCCAACGAACCATTCGCTGGTGGCTCGGGCCGGTAGGAACGCTCCTGGACCCCTTCGACCTCGGCTAGCCACTCCCCCGCCCCCACCTGTTGCCGTAGTGGGCACCCTTGTGGTTTGTGGTTGCTAAGTCGGCGAGTGAGCGACCATTTCCCACAAGGGTGCGAGGAATGGGGGTGCGTGACATTCTGGCCGGACGACTTCACCGGACACCGCAGCGAATCGAGGCCGACGATGTCAGAGCACCTCCTGTCCCGACGTGACGTGGACTTCTGTCTGTTCGAATGGCTCGACACCGAACGTCTCCTGGAGTCCGAGGCCTACCCTGACCTCGATCGCGCCACCGCCACCGAGATCCTCGATCTGGCCCAACGGATCGCCACCGAACTGTTCGCCACCCACAACCACCGCAATGACGCCGAGGAACCGACCTTCGACGGCACCACCGTGCACATTCACGACGATGTGGCACGCGCGCTAGCGGCGTACTACGAGGCCGGACTCGGTGGTTTGTCCAAGCCACCCGAGGTGGGTGGGATGGAACTCCCCAACACCGTCTCCCAGGCCGTCGGCATGTGGTTCTCGGCCGCGAACGCCGCCACCTCCGGCTACAGCTTCCTCACCCACGCCAATGCCAACCTTCTGCTCGCCCATGCGACTCCCGAGCAGATCGCGACGTGGGTGCCGCCCATGGTCGAGGGGCGCTACTTCGGCACGATGTGCCTGAGCGAGCCGCACGCCGGCTCCTCACTGTCCGACATCACCACCACCGCGGAGCCCCAACCGGACGGCACCTACCTGATCCGCGGCAACAAGATGTGGATCAGCGGGGGCGACCACGAACTGAGCGAGAACATCGTCCACCTCGTACTCGCCCGAGTCCCGGGGGCTCCTCCTGGGGTCAAGGGCATCTCCCTCTTCATCGTGCCCAAGCACCTGCCGGACGGCGAGTCGAATGACGTCAGCCTGGCCGGCCTCAATCACAAAATGGGGCAGCGTGGACTGACCAACTGCCTACTCAACTTCGGTGAGGGCAAGGGGTCGGTGGGCTATCTCGTCGGCGAGGAGAACAAGGGCCTTGCCTACATGTTCCACATGATGAATGAAGCCCGAATCGCCGTTGGCAGCGGAGCGGTAGCCCAGGGGTACGCCGGCTACCTCCACGCACTGGAGTACGCCCGCACCCGTCCACAAGGACGTCCCGTGGATGCCAAGGACCCCCTGGCGCCCATGGTCCCCATCATCGAGCACCCCGACATCCGGCGGATGCTCCTGGCCTCCAAGGCGTACGTCGAGGGCGGACTAGCGCTGACCCTCTACTGCGGCATGCTGGTCGATGAACTCGAGCATGGTGACGACCCACAGACGGCCGAGCAACTGCTGGAGTTCCTCACGCCCATCGCCAAGAGCTGGCCGTCCCAGTGGTGTCTGGTCGCCAACGACCACGCCATCCAGATCCACGGCGGCTATGGCTACACCCGGGACTACCCGGTCGAGCAACTGTGGCGCGACAACCGCCTCAACTCCATCCACGAAGGTACCCACGGCATCCAGGCCCTGGACCTCCTCGGCCGCAAGGTCACCATGAACGGCGGCGCGGCGCTCATGGCCCTGGCGCAGCGCATGCAGGCCACCATCGAGCGTGGAATCGCTGAAGGCGGTGCTCCGGCTGCTCACGCCCAGGCCCTCGCACCACGCCTTGCGCGCATGCTTGAGGTCACGGCGATGCTGTGGGCCGAACGCAATCCGCGCACGGCCCTCGCCGATGCCACCACCTACCTTGAGGCGGCCGGGCACGTCGTCGTCGCCTGGCTATGGCTCGATATGGAGATGGCCGCCACGGGAGTCGACGACTTCTACGTCGGCAAACGCATGGCCGCGGAATACTTCTTCAGCCGCGAACTGCCGAAGGTCGATCCGATGTTCGATGTGCTGGCCGCCCAGGACGGCCTCTACCTCAACGTGGACGACGCCATCTTCTAGCCGCACCCTTGTGGGAAATGGTCGCTAGACCAGGGGGGAGGTCATGACCCCGCCGAGACCGGACTCCGCCGTCCAGTCCGCCCAGGAAATATTCCAGACGGTGATGCCATTGCCAGGGTTCTGCTTCAACGGCGTCCCGGTGATCTCCACCGGATCGCCGATGTGCGAGATCTCGTAGAGCCAGCCGGCGTTCTCCGTGCTCATCGAGGTGCAGCCGTG